>NZ_DASPHO010000309.1:0-5678 GCF_035629615.1 Hyalangium sp.
GGGGCGCAGGCGCCCAGCTGGGGACGAAGATCCGCTCGCGCATCTCCGACGGCCACGCCTACCTGGCGCTCACCCGCGCGCTCGCCGAGCTGCAGTGGTACACGCCCAGCCTGGGCTTTGACTTGAGGCCCGTGCTGGCCGCCCGAGGCGAGCTCATCAGCCGCCAGCGCCCCGACATCGGGCTGGAGAGCTACTACGCCACCCGGGTGCAGCTCACGCTCGGCCTGAGCTACGAGCTCTTCCGCGGGGCCGCGATCGTGCTTGGAGTGGGTGCCGAAGAGCTCGACGTCTTCCGCCTGCGTCCCGTGGAGGGGAGCGGCCCTGCCTCTGGCGTGAGCCCGAGCTCGACTCTTCGGCCCTACCTGAGCGGCACGGCGCAGCTCGTCTTCGACGCGGATGAGATCCGCCGAGATCGCCACACCGAGCTGGAGTTCACGGGGCGGCACTACCCGCGCGAAGCCGGGCGCGGCTACGGCCTCACGTCCTTCCGGTTCCAGCGGGTCTCAGAGGTCGGCTGGCATGACTTGTGGCTCACCAGCCGCGGGGCCTGGCTCTGGGGTTCGGTGCCCTTCATCGAGGAGCAGCCGGTGGGCGGCCTGCACGTGCGCGGCGTCTTCGACGAGCGCTTCTACGCCAAGCACGTCGCGAGCGGAGGGCTCGAGGTGCGCTTCTCGCTCACCCGCGACATCTACAAGGTCGGTGGCTTTGCTGACATCGCCGTGTTCGGGGATCTCAACCGAGCCAACGGCTCCGAGCGGGTGCGTGTGGTCGGCGCCGCCGGACCGAGCTTCCACGTGCTCTTCGCCGATGTCTTCCAGCTCGATCTCTCTTACGCCATTGGCGTCGCTGGCCAGGGGCAGGCCGATCGCGGCTTCACGCTGGCCCTCAAGCAGGCCTTCTGACGAACCTCACGGGCTGCCAGGAACCGGCGGGAGCGGCGGAGGCGGCATGATGTACGGGTCGGACTGCTGCGCGGGAGCACCGCCGGCCAGCGGGGTCAGCTCGTAGTTGCGCTCGGGCTTGTACCCCATCACCCACAGGAACGGCACGAGCGTGAAGAAGCCACCGATGCACGGCCCGAGCTGGAACTCCTCGTTGCGCACGAGGAGGGTCTCGAAGTCCTCGTACCCCTCCCTCCGGAGCTTCACGAACGTGGTGGAGCTGACGGTCTTCGTATCCGAGTGGATGTAGGGCGTCCTCCCGACCTTGCTGCCGTCGATGTAGACGGTGGCACCCGAGGGCTCGCTGCGGATGACGGTGCTGCTGACGCATCCGGCGGAGAATGCGAGCGCGGTGCACGCCGCCATCAGCCGAAGAGAAACACGAGTGTGATGGGACATGGCGTGGCGGGATAATGTGGCCCCGCCATGCTGTCAATGAGGAGCGCGCGTTCTGGTTTCCCCTGGCGCACCCTCTTTGTCGGGGAGCTTGTGCGGAGAGCTCCCGAGTCCGGCTGCCTCCAGCTCCACCCGGCCGTGACGGCGACCCTCAACGACATCCCGCTCCCCATCCCCTCGGACTTCCCCACGGGCTCTACGGTGGTGTCGGCCAGAGCCTCGAACATCCCTGCGGAGCGCTGCGAGGGCGTGGCCACCTGCACCGCGAACTCCCTGCTCGTCTACCCTCGAGTCGTGGAGCTCACCGTCCAGCCCTGAGCCGGGCTCACGGACACGCGCCGCAGTCGGCTCCACAGCTCTGGGGCGTCGTCCCCGTGCCGCAGCGCTCGGTGAACTGGCACACGCCATCGCCACACCGGTAGATCTCCGTGGGCTCGAGGCGCGTGGTCAGGGGGAGGAAGGAGCTGCCCTGGTACGTGCACCGCGTGTAGTACGTCCCCGTGGCGTCCAGGGTGCAGAGCTCCGAGCAGAACCCGACGTGGGCCAGCGGCGCGCAGTCGGTGCTCTGCGCCTGCGAGGCAAGCCCGCACGCCCGGGAGGTGCTCTCCGTCACTCCCAGGAGCGGCCGATCATTGGCCGCGGAGACGCCCGTGCCGTTGAAGAGGTTGCCGAAGAAGCACGCCTCCCTCATAGAGAATCGCTCCAGCTCCCGGGCCGTGTAGGGCAAGGGCTTGCCCCTCGCCGTCCTTCCCAGCACGGAGAGGGGGACGTGGAGGCCGAACTTGTTGACGTGTGCGGCCAGGCACGCCGAGACGACCTGCTGCTCCCGCTCGGTCGCCGGATGCCCCGCGCTCCAGTCGCGAGCCAGTCCCAGGTGCCCTCCCCACCGGTAGACCCGCGCCGTCAGCGGGTTGCGGTAGGTGATCGTCCGGTTCTTCGGCGCCGCGCACCGGACCACGTACTCCATCACGGCTTCGCTCACGGCTGGGCTCTGGTTGAACCAGCTGCTGAACGCCGGGGAGTCCAGTCCGTGGGACGACAGCCCATCGATGGACAACCCATTCGTCGACAGCCCGTTGGTCGACAGCCCGTTGGTCGACAGCCCGTTGATGGCTCGGAGCCACTGCTCCACCCTGGCAGGTCCGTCCTGGGCCGCGCGCCCTTCCTCCGCCTCGGAAGCATCTCCAGGCGTCATTGGCCCGCAGGCCGCAAGGCTGCTGATCCACAACACCAGCGGGAGCTTCCTCCCCCACTGGCCACACTGGTCACGACGAGCTCGAGATGCCCCCCGAATCATGGCGTCCTCCCGCGCAGAACCTCTGCGGCAAGAGCTGCAGATTAGGGATTCCCAGGGAAAGCGCGTCTCCCCCCAGCCCTCGGCCCGAGGGCCCCGTCAGGCGCCGATCTCTCGAGGCGATTGGAGCGGAACACTCCCCACGCGCGCTCGCCTTCCCGCCAACGGGCTCCTCGTCCCACGGGGAGGTGTCGCCCAGAGCGCTACTCCTCCGCCTGGGGCGCCACTATGAAGAGAGGAACGCGCGCAGCTCGCGCAGGACGGCCTCGGGGGACTCCTCGTGCGGCCAGTGCCCCGCGTCCGCCAGCTCCACCACCCTCGCGTCCGGCAAGGCCTCCTTCCATCGCCCAAGCATGTGGGGCCGGAAAGCCGTGTCCTTCATGCCCCAGAGAATGAGCGCAGGCCGGCCCTGCAGCCGCTGCCTGCGCTCCCACTGGCTGGCGTAGAAGGCGCTGGAGCCGTTGAGGGCGCGCGCCAGCGCCCAGAGCACCTGCCCTCGAGACTTCGCATCCGGAAAGGGAGCCAGGTACTGGCGGTGGATGCGCCGGGTGAGCTTGCGCCGATCGCCATACGCGGACGGAGCCAGCACCCTCAGCGAGAAGTTGAGCCGGCGGTACAGGAAGCCGCCCAGCGCACCGCTGACGATCTTCCCCCGCTGCACCATCTCCCGATCCTCCGCGAAGCTCCACATCCACGTGTTGAAGAGCACCAGCTCGCGGATCCGCTCCGGCTGCTCCAGGGCCAGCGGCAGCCCGATGGGCCCCCCGAAGTCGTGCACCACCAGGGTGAAGTCCTTCAGCCCCAGCCGCTCCACGAAGGTTGCGAGCGCGCGCGCGTGCGCCTCCGGGGTGTACTCGAACCGCTCAGGCCGCTCCGAGAGCCCGAAGCCCAGCAGATCCGGCGCGATGCACCGATGCGAGGAAGAGAGCCCCCGGATGAGGTGCCGCCACTCGAAGGACCAGGTGGGCGTCCCGTGGACGAACAGCACGAGCGGGCCCCTCCCCTCTTCCACGTAGTGCATCCGGCCGTCCGGCAGCTCCACGGATCGGTGGGCAAACGGGTAGCTCTCTGTGTCCACCCAGCTGGGTGCAGAGAGCGCAGCGGACGTCCCGCTGGCCGCTGGGGCAGTGAGCGTCAAGGTCTCCATGGCGTACCTCCTCCGACTCAAGGGTGACGAACACCCCCTCATGCCATATTAGTAAGGCTCCCTTGACCAATTGGTCAAGTGGAGTTGACTAAATTCTGCGGGGAGAATGGTGCCGGTGGGACGGAAACCGAAGGAAGGCTGGGAGCAGCTGGAGGAGGCCAAGCGGGCCAATGTGGGCCAGGTCCTGCTCAAGTGCGCGCGGCTGCTCGACGAGCGCGCGGTGGCACGAGTCAACCGGGAGGGAGGGCCTCAGCCCCGGCTCCGTCCGGCCCACACGCGATTGCTCCCGCACATCGACGTAGAGGGTACGCGGATCACCGAGCTGGCACGACGGCTGGGGATCACCAAGCAGGCCGTGGGGCAGCTCGTGGACGACCTGGTCCAGCAGGGGGTGCTGGAGCTGGCGCCGGATCCCGAGGACAAGCGGGCCCGGCGCGTCCGCTTCACGCCCAAGGGCATGGCGGCCATCGCGCACGGGCTCGGCATCCTGCAGCAGCTTGAAGCCGAGCTGTCCCGCCGAATCGGCGCTCCGCGCATGCGCGCGCTCCTTGAGACGCTGACTGATCTCCTGGTAGCCCTGGAAGAGCTGGATCGCGATGTGGCCCCGCCACCCGAAGAGTGATCCTGGTTCCCGCTCGCCGCGTGCCATGACAGACTGCCGGTGGGCTCGCGAGGAGGACTCGCGAGGTCCCAGGTGATCCTCGACATGAGCGAACAGGCCAACGAGGGCGAGGACATCTCGAAGAGTCCCTCGAAGCGCGACATCCTTGAACGTGCCTGGTCCAAGTACTGGTACTTCGCGGAGGAAGCGCTCCCCGCGCGCGTGGAGGAGCTGCTGCGGCTGCTGCCCGCCGCGCGCACCTACGGCATCACCACCCCGCTCGAGAACTTCCTGAAGCGGTACACGGGCGAGGTCGTCTCCATCCCCATCGACGCCCCCCTCGCGAGCCCAGAGCGGCGCGCCACCTCGGTGCACTGGACGCAGAAGCTCATCGCCGCGTGCACCCCCGCGCCCCAGAGTGGGGATCAGTTCTGCATCCCCGCGCTCCCGGAGCCTTACATGGGCTGGCTGCAGGGGACCTCGCTGCTGCAGGGCTTCTCCTCTCCGCAGGAGGGGCATCTCTATGGCGCCTGGCGCAACCACTACCTGGATGATCCGTTCGCCTCGCTCGGCTTCGTCCGGGCCCGGGTGCTGCTGGAGAGGATCCAGCTGCGGCCCGTGCGGCCGCCGGACTTCTCCTGGGCGCTGCGCCGGTTCCGGGCGTACCTGCGCCTCACGCTCCCCAAGGGGAACCGCGTCCCGAACGCCGCGCAGCTCGAGCGCTTTGCGGACGAGCACCTGGAGCCCCGCTTCGAGCAGTACCGCGAGTTCCTGGCGCCCATCGCCGAGCGCGACGGCGGCGTGTTCACCTGGCAGTCCAAGTACGGGTAGCTCAGCTCTCAGGGCAGCTCGGGCAGGCGCTCCTTGAGTGAGGGGAGCCGGATTCGCTCATCCTTCATGCGCTGATCGAAGACGAAGTCCTCCGAGGGCTCCACCTGCCAGCGGTCCCCGTGACGCGCACTCAGCGCGCGGGCGATCTCGTAGAAGGTCCACCGCTCGTTCGAGTCGAGCATGTAGAGCCCTGGCTCGGCCCCCGCGAGCTCCTGCAGGGCTCGCACCGTGTCATCCAGAAGGGAGCAGGCCGGGTACCAGCGTGTGCTCGCCTGCACTCGCCCCTCTTGGCGCATCCTGTCCTCCAGGAAGGCCAGCATGTTGTTGCCTTTGGGCTCCTCACCGATCTGCCAGCCCAGCCGCACCACCCGTGCCTCGGGGTTCTGGTGGAAGACCCGCTCCTCGGCTCGGCGCTTCTCGTACCCGTACCCCTCGGGGGCGTCCGGCTGGGAGTCCCGGGTGAAGGGC
>NZ_DASPHO010000310.1:0-14780 GCF_035629615.1 Hyalangium sp.
ACGGCCGCGTTCCAGGCCGCGATCGACACGCGCAAGGCTTGGGGTGACATCGTCGACGGCGACATCGCGCTGCTCGCCACGGACGCGACCACCAACGAGACGCCGCAGCTGGTGGAGAACGCAATCCGCCACGTCCTCAACTCGGTGCAGAAGCGCACCGGCATGTACATCTCCCTGGGCTGCGCGTACCAGGGCGTCACGGAGCCCATGCAGGTGACGCTGCTGGAGCCGTTCGGCACCTTCCGGGTGCAGGGCGTACCGGGCTGCACGGACAGCAGCCACATCTTCCAGATGTATCCGAACCTGATCTCTCGGGACATGTGGGACGGGCTGCTCACCGGCAACGGGTGCGCGGCGCGCTCGGTGTTCACCCACTTCCCGGAGCAGAACTTCTCGGTCGCCGCGGTGGCGATGAGCACCCCGGAGCAGACGATCCCCGGCCAGCGCACCTACTCGGACGTCCTCGTGGCCCCTGGCGAGGAGACGCCCTTTGTGAGCACGCCCTACATCCTGGTTCGCGGGGCCTCGCCCCAGGCGATCGGCTGTGGCCTCTCCGAGAATCCCACGGGTGAGGAGTGCGACCTGGGGGATGGCATGAATGGCCAGCCTGCGCTGCCGGGGCAGTCCGCGGGGGACACCTGCTCGTACTCGTGCCGCCTCAACTGGTGCGGCGACGGCGTCGTGGACAGTGCCTACGGGGAAGAGTGCGACCTGGGAGCCAACAACGGCCGCACCAGTGACGCCGCCGGCAGCATCGGCGCCTGCACCGCGTCCTGCAGGCTCCCCACCCTTCCGCCTTCCAGCAACCCGCCGGCGACGCTCTGCAAGAACGTGACGGTGGTGGCCGAGTACACCTGCGGCGAGTCCGCCAGCATCGACAACGGCTCCTATGATGCGGACAACGATCTGGCGGGATGCACGCAGACTCCGGCGGGCCCGTATGGCATCGGCAACACGTCGGTGACGTTGAAGTGCACGGACCAGGGTGGCCGCTGGTCCTCCTGCACGGGTGTGGTGACGGTGGTGGACCAGGCGCCGCCGATGGTGACGCTCAACGGTCCTGCGAGCCAGTCGCTCGAGTGCGTGGCGGGTGGCACGTACACGGATCCTGGCACCAGCGCGAGCGACCTGTGCGAGGGCACGAAGCCCGTCACTCGCACGGGCTCGGTGAACGTGGGGACGCCCGGCACCTACTCGCTGAGCTACGTGTCCACGGACTCGGCTGGCAACGCCTCCGCGCCCGTGACTCGCACGGTGACGGTGGCCGACACGCTGGTGCCCACCGTGACGCTGAACGGCCTGGCCAACGCGGCCCTGGAGTGCGGTGCGGCCTACACGGATTCAGGCGCCACGGCCGCCGATCAGTGCTCGGGCAACCTGAGCGGCGCGATTGTGAAGACGGGCACTGTGAACGCGGCCGTCCCGGGAACCTACGTGCTGCGCTACAACGTGAGGGACGGCGCGAACCGTGCGGCCCCTGAGGTGAGCCGGGTCGTCACCGTGAGAGACACGACGCTGCCGACGCTGACGCTCAATGGCTCGGCCAGTGTGACGTTGGCGTGTGGCGCGCCGTACACGGATCCGGGCGCCACGGCCAACGACACGTGCTCCGGGAACCTGACGCCGAACATCACTGTCACCAGCAACCTCGACCGGACGCGTGCGGGCCAGTACACCACCACCTTCCGCGTGGCGGATCCGGCCGGAAACGTGCGCACCGCCACTCGCCAGCTCACGGTGGGGCCGTGCGCCACCTGCATCAACCTCCGCCTGGGTGAGTACAGCCTGTTCCTGCAGGGGGACTACACCCTGGGCACGGACGTAGAGGGCAAGGTGGCGGCGGGTGGCAACATCACCATGAACCACTTCTCGGTGGGCCACCGGCTGGCGGACAACAACCTCTCCAACACGCTGGTGGCGGGCGGCAACCTGACGCTCACCAACGGCGGTGTCTGGGGCGACGCCCGGTACGGGGGCAGCTTCAGCGCCGATACGACCGTGGTGTACCCGCGGGGCACCCGGGCGCAGGGCACGCCCATCGACTTCGCGGCCCGGTTTGCCGAGCTGCGCAGCCAGTCCGCGCAGCTGGCCAGCCGGACGGCCAATGGCACCACCCGGCGCGAGAACTGGGGCGGCGTGATGATGCGTGGCACGAACGCGAGCCTGAACGTCTTCGACGTGAGCGCCAGCGCCTTCAGCGGCGCCGTGCTGTGGTCCATTGACGCGCCGGCAAACTCCTTCGTGGTGGTCAACATCCGCGGCAACCCGCCCACCTTCAATGGCTTTGGCATCTCCTTCAGCGGCGGCATCACCTCGCGGAGCGTGCTCTACAACTTCGTGGATGCCACGAGCATCAACGCCCACGGCTTCGGCTTCCACGGCACGATCCTGGCCCCGTACGCCCACGTCACCTTCGCCAATGGAGCCTTCGAGGGTGGCATCTACGCGAAGTCGATGTCGGGCAACGCCGAGGGCCACATCAACCCGCTGGTCGACCGCGACATCTGCCCGTAACGGGTAGCCCGGGCGCGCCAGAGGTTCATGCCCTGGCGCGCCGGAGGGATTCACGAATTGCCGTCCCCTTCCAGGTGAAGTAGAGCCCCTGCGGACCCAGGGGACCATGGACACTCCAGAGACGCAGGCGGCGGGAGGGCAGCCTCCAGAGGGGGCGCAGTCGCGGTGGATCCGGTACCTGATCTTCCTCGCGCTGGCCTTCCCCGCGTTCCTCCCCTTCAACTACGTCTACCGCTTCGGAGTGAACGTCCCCTTCTTCGATCAGTGGGAGTTCGTGCCCACCCTGGTGGACTTCTACGAAGGGCGGCTCACGCTCGAGGCGCTGTTCGCGCAGCACAACGAGCACCGCATCTTCTTCCCGCGCCTCATCATGCTGGGGCTGGCCGCGCTCACGCGGTGGAACACCGTGGCGGAGATGTACTTCAACGCGGCGCTGCTGGTGGCGCTGGGCGCCGTGCTCCTCCATGCCCACGTGCGCGCGTACGGGGCCTCGAACCGCTCGCTGATCGCCTTCCTGCCCATCGCCTGGCTCGTCTTCACCTTCCGCCAGTACAACAACCTCATCTGGGGCTGGCAGATCCAGATCACCCTCTGCGTGCTCTTCAGCGTCCTCAGCCTGCTGCTGCTGGACGGCACTCGAGGGCTCGGGGCTCGCTGGGCGGGGGCCACGGGTGCAGCCTTCGTGGCGAGCTTCTCATTCGGCTCGGGCATGGCCATCTGGCCCGTGGGGCTCATCGCGCTGCTCTGGCAGGGCCGGCTCGAGGGCCGCACCGCCTGGCGCGCGGTGCTCGGCTGGAGCGTGGCCGGGACGCTCGCGGTGGTCCTCTACACCTGGAACCGCCACAGCAACTTCGATCACCCGGACCCGTGGACCTTCCTGCGCTCTCCCGGGGACTCCTTCCTGTTCATGCTGGGCGCGCTGGGGGCGGTGACGGCGGACACGTTCCCCACGGCCATGGCCTTCGGGGCCCTGTTCCTGGCGGGCCTGGGCGTCATCGCCTTCGAGCTGCGGCGACGGCGCGTGGAGCAGGGCCCGACGACGTTTGCGCTGGGGCTGGTCCTCTATGCGGGCGCCGCGGCGGTCCTGGTGCTCATCTCCCGGGCGGGGTACGGCCGGGAGTACGGGCTCTCCTCGCGCTACACGACCTTCACGGTGCTCGCCTTCGTCGGGCTGCACCGGGCGCTCCTCGCGCTCCAGGCGCCAGAGCGCCGCAGCCTCCTCATGGGCGTTGTCCTCTCTGCGGCGATGATCTCGGGGTTCTGGTCCTTCACGACGGGCATCTCGGAAGGCCTCCACGAGCGGAAGCAGATGCGAGTGAACCGCGCCATCGTCCGGACGTTCGCCACGCAGCCCGAGGGAGAGCTGCAGCGGCTCTTCCCCTACCCCGCTGTTGTCCGCCAGAACGCGCCAGGGCTCCAGCGCCATGAGCTAAGCGTCTTCGCGCCGGGGCAGGAAGCTCCGCGCGAGGCGCAGTGAGAGTGACGGAGTTCCATTGAGTCTGCGGTACGCTCCTACGCGTTCGGGCTCGCCATGCTCGGGCCGCCAGGGGTCGAGTTCTCCAGATCGAGTCTCGTCATCGAAGGAGCCGAGACGCTGGTTCCAACGCCGCGAGAACTGCCGTGGCGATGAGCGCTGGGCTGGAGCCCCTGGGTGGGGCCGCTCGGGACTCAGGTTGTGCTGGGATGTATGGCGGCGGGTTCGATTCCCGCCGCCTCCACATTCAGCAACTCAGCAATCTTTAGTGGGCTGCGGGGCTTTTCGTGGCCCTGGTTTCCTCATGTGCCCCCAGTGTACCCCTCTGGCATCTCTCGCTCAGCCCCGGCGTCTCGCTCGCCCAGGGCCCACGGGCACTCTGCGGCCCACGGACTGGTGCGCAGGAGGCCCCGGCCGCGCGCTCTGCACGAACCTGTATGCTTGTCGGACAAGTTCAGCGAGCACGCCCCGGCACCTCTCCCATGCCTGCCCCTCCCACGTTCTGTCTCCTCCGGCCAGCCCTGGCTCAGAACCGCACCGCACCGGCCATGGCGCTGAGCAGGTCTCGCATCTCGGCCTCGTCGGGCATGTGAGTAACGTTCGCGTACTCGCGCAGGTCGGCGTGGAAGCCGGCCGCGCGCATCTCGGCGACAGACTCGCGTGCCAGCGCCACGGGAAACACCGGGTCTGCGACCCCATGGAAGGCATGGACGACGGGCAGCTCAGCGGAGGCCTGGGAATGAGAGAGAAGCGTGGGCGGGAGCACACCACTCACGGGAAAGATCGCGCTGACCGACTCGGGATGGGCGAGCGCCATCGCATACGCGACAACCGCTCCCTGAGAGAGGCCCATCACCAGGGGCTTGCCCACCGTGGGGCGCGCTGCGGTGAGCGCGGCCAGAAGCGGCGCGAGCCGATCCGCCGCAGCCCGTGCACCCCTGGCGCGGTCCTTGTCGAAGTACCAGAAGTACGCCCCACCGCTGGGGTGCCCATAGGGGATGATGAGCCGGGCCTTCCCCGGGTAGCGCGCGAACAGCGCCTCGGCACCCAGCGGGTCCGCACCCATCGGATGGAGTGTGACGATCATCGGCAGCGGCTCATCAGGTCGCGCGCCGCCGAGGAGCCGCTCGACATAGTGTACGCCGGCCAGCTCGCCACCCACAGGCTCCGACGTCGCTGCGGTGGCCGCAGTCACCTCACCGCTGGAGGCCACAGGTGGCGTGGCCGTGGACGGAGAGGCCTCCGGCGACGTTGGCGTAGGCTGTGTCGAGGAGGTAGCGGCAGGAGCGGGGCGTTCACTGCAGGCCGTGGCGGCCATGAGGGAGACCACGAGGGCGGGAAGAACCGTGCGATGGCACCAAGACTGGGGCATGAGAGGAGACCTGTTCATATCGTCAGTGCTTCGTTGCCTGGGGCGCCTGGAAGAGGCCACTCTCCCAGCACTGTGGGCCTGCTCTTCCTTGGCCGTGCATCTGGGCGAGCTGCCTCGACGACGCCTGGGTTGGCCGAGCTACCGGCTCGGTGGCTTCTGGGGAGTGGGCGCGAGTGCGCGCACGGGGGCGTCGCGACCGAGCGCAATGAAGGGGGCCCAGAAGTAGGGGTGGGGGTGACTCCGGCGCAGCGAGCGCATGGCCGCATGTAGGGCGGCGGCACGGCCCTGACCTGCCAGGAGGTTGCGGTAGTAGTCCTCCATCAGCACATGGGTGATGTCGTCGTTCACCTTCCACAGGCTCATCACCACGGTCTCGGCGCCGGCAGCGACGAGGGCGCGGCGCAACCCATAGACACCCTGGCCAAGCCGGATGTCGCCACGGCCGGTGTCACAGGCGGAGAGCACGACGAGCTCGGTGCCCCACAAGTCGAGTCCTGCGAGCTCTAGCGCCGTCACCAGGGTGGTGTCGAGCTGGGACTTTGTGGCGCCGGAGGAGGCAGGCATCCTAGCGCGGGCGCCCGCCAACACGAGACCCGAGCGCAGGAGAGGATCGGGAGGAAGCTGAGCGGGTGCACCGTCGCCAAGCGCTCCGAAGTGACCCACGGCGCGGGAGCCCTTGGGCGCGGGTGCGTCCGCGAGGAAGAAGCCGTGGGTGGCCAGGTGGAGCACGCCCGGCCTGGACAGGCGCAACAGCCGCTCCTTGGTGGCCTCCGCGCCCAGGAAGAGCTGGGCTTGGGGGATCAGGCGTCGGATGGCCGCGGCCTCCTGACGTGAGCCGGGCAGAGGGCCCCAGGGGCGCTCCGCCACGTTCGCGCGCAGAGTGGAGAAGAAGCGCTCCAGGGAAAAGGAGTGCAAGGTCGGCCCCGCCGGTTGCCCGCCAAGGGCGGCCAATGCTTGGGGAGAGGTGCTGAAGTCCGGATCCGCGAGAACGACCACCGAGTCAGGAGGAGCCGTTTCCCGAGGACGGGGCAGCAGGTCCTTGCCAGAGGTGAGATAGGTGATGTCGTAGGATTCGATGAGGAACTGGTGGCCATCGTGAAGTGCAGCGAAGGGCACCAGTGAGAGCTGTCCGTCAGGCGAGAGGAACAGGCGGCGGCGGTCGCCCAGCAAGGGCAGGAGGGGCTTGAAGGCGAGCTGATAGAGCGCCTGAGCGGAGGCTTCGAAGGAAACACCGCGGTTGGCCAAGGCGTTGCGCAGGCGCGAGGCGGCGGAGTCAATGGGCTCTGCCGGTCCCAGGTCCAGGGCACGGGTGCTGGCATCGGGGAAGAGCACCAGCGCCAGGTAGTGAGGCTGGCTGCCAAGCCTGGGAATCAGCGGGCGGTCCGTGTACGCAATGAACTCGACGAGCGCACCGTCCTTGGGGAGGGCCACGGCGACACGGTCGGCGATTTCATCTCGAAAAGGCAGCTCGGCCAGCGCGCGCAGCGGCGCGGAATTCCTGGCCAGAAGAGCCTCCAGCGTGTCACCCTGCTCCGCGAGTTCTCTCAAGCGCTGTCCATGGTCAGCCGGGGCGAGCGGACCGGATCCTCCGAGCGTCAGCGCGGCCAGTTGGGTTCGCAGTTCCCGTAGCCGCTCGAAGGAGTGGCGGTCCTCGGGGCCCAGGCTCCGGTAAACGACGCGGGAGATGTCGGCCGTCTCCTCGACGGAGCGGCCTTTGAGCAGAAGCACTGCGCTGAGGGCCAGGCGTCGTACGCTGGTATCCTCTGGATAGGCGCGCAGCAGTGCGTAGAGACGCTCCTCGTCAGAGCGCAGTCGCTGGAGGAAGCTGGCCAGGCGCGCCTCGGAGAAGTTGAGCGCCTCTCGCCGCAGGCGCTGCTCTGAGATGGCGAAAGAACAGGTCAAGAGCGGCAGGGCTCCAGCTAGGCGATGCTGGACCAGCCGGCGCTGGGCGATGTGGGTAAGCACATCGGCGATACTCAAGGGGGCGCTGCCGAAGGTCGCTTCTTCCAGGGCAGGCGCCTGCGCTGTAAGCGGATCGTCTGGGTGATCGGACAACCCCAGGTCCTTGTAGAGGTCCTTGTAGGAAACGACTTCGGGAGTGCAGGTGGCTCGTTCGTAGAACGCGGGGTCAAGAAGGCTCCGACCCATGGCCGCTTCCTGGACGGCGAGTGCGCGCTCATTGAGTAGCTCGGCTCGAGCGTACAATCCCTGGTCCCAGTACAGGGTGACGAGGTCGGTGAGCGTCTTGGCGACGTGAAGATGATTTTTGCCGAGGGATGCTTCCCGAATGGCGAGCGCGCACTCATAGAGCGGTATGGCTCGACCGTAAAACGCCTTGGCTTGGTAGCGACTCGCGAGGCTTTCGAGCAAGCTCGCGACCTGGGAATCCCTCTCGCCGAGGGCTGCTTCTCGAATCTTGATGGCGGCCTCTCGCTCCTCCGCAGGGATCTGGAAACCGGGCTCTTCCTTTGTCTGCGCCGCGACGGGCGGCGAGAGGGTGACGACAAAAAAAGCGGAGAGGCTGAAGCGGGAAAGGGCCAGGAGGAACTTCATCAAGGGAATCCTCTGGGCTGCACGGGCATAACCCTCTAGAGCCGGTGACCTGAGGGGTTATGCAGAAAATCTGCATTCAGAGGGTCAGCCCGAAATGACTCAAGGAAACCTTGTAGCTACGGGCACTTGCCGCAGGGTTGTGCGCCCGGCGGGTGGAGAGGCCTCACGGAGTCGTATGATCCAGCAGTGACTTCACCCAGTTGGGCCGCATGTGCCCCCAATGTGAGTGCGCCGTGAAGGTGCACTTGACCAGCGGGTGGAAGTCCCGCCCGAGGAGGAAGTCGACCCCCTCGGTAGCTATCTGGCGGGGACGAGGGGCGACCCTCGGACTCGAAGCCCAGAGACAGAAGGCCTCGAAAGGAGGTCGAGCAAGTGTGCAGGCCGCAACGTGAGTGAAGCCTGAGCAGGCCCCGAAAGGGCAATCGTGGGAGCCGACCTGGCTCACATACAGGGAAGGCCATGCGTCCAGCGAGAAGGTCGACGAAGCATCGCTGGGCGTTCCACCGGGGTAGTGGGCGCGGCATGCATGCACACGGTGAGGTGCGCAACACGGGAGACCTGGTCCGAGCGGGATGGCAACCCGAACACGCTCCCGGAGCGTGGTGAGGGCCAGGAGTCGGAGGGCCCTACAGTACCTGAGAAGCGGGTAACGACCGTGGAGGGAAGAGGCCCTGGTTCAGGATGCTTCGCAAGGAGAGAACGCAGCGGGAGATTGGCGTGAGCCTACAACCCTTACATAGCTCGAAGATCCCCGAACGAAGCTGTACGCGAAGGCCAAGGTGGAGCCAGGAAGTGCACGTAGAAGGAGCCACGTGCACTTCTGCGCCGACACGCGTCGCGTGAGACCTGTCCGAGAGCCGGATGCAGGAAATCTGCACGTCCGGTTCGATGAGCGGCGTGGAGGAAACGGACCGTGGGTGAGACTCGGCGAGAGGGCGAGCGAAAGCGGACCCTCGCAGCAGGCGCCGACGAGCCCGAGCGGCACCGCGCCTCCCGTCGACTCTACCCCTCCAGCGCGGCATCAGGCGGAACCAGACGGGACGAGACGGGACAGGGCGGGAGACCGATCCGACGTGAGATCAAGACGTTAGCCGGTAACAGCGCGACCTGCTTGGGGTTTTGCTCTCGCCTTGCTGTGGGTTCGATTCCCGCCGCCTCCATGCAGCGCAAGCCTCCGCTCCGACTCCGATGTCCGCGTCTCGTTCGAAGCAATCCCGGATGCGGAAGTACTTCGCCGGCTCCTTCACCGACTCGCCCACCAGCGAGTCGGCTGCCATGTGCACCACCGCCTCCACGCGGTGCTGCTTCAGCGTGTCGCGCAGGGTGGCGGTGTCGAGGAGGTCGCCCTTCACGAAGGCGGCGCCCTTCACCACCGCCTCGCGGTGGCCCTTGTAGAGGCTGTCGTAGACGACGACCGCGTCACCGCCCCACAGCAGCTCCTCGTAGCGGTCCAGCGCGGCCAGGCAGCGAGGCAAGGCCCCCTGCTACTTGCGGGCCTCGATCAGGACTTCCGGCTCCTTTTCGAGGAAGGGGGTCCAGAACCCCGGCGGGAACTGCTGCTCAAGCGCGGGAGGAACCTGCAGCCGGTGCCAGCGCACGTGCTGGAAGCCCGCCGTTCGCAGCGCCCACTCGTAGGTCTCGCGCAGGAAGCAGCGAATCTCGAAGCCGGTCCACTGCTGGGGAGCTGTCTGGAGCTCGACACGCAGGGGCTCACCGTCTGCAGGCTGGGGCGAGCCCGTGTAGGCAAAGCCGTACTGGCGGTAGCCCTCCGGGTCGCGGGCGGCCACGCCACAGTTGTCGTTGATGGCGAAGAAGGTCTGCCCAGGCGCCAGGTGGTCATGGACCACCCGGCACATCTGCAGCAGGTCCTCAGTGGACCCGGCATAGTTGAGCAGGAAGACCGCCGTGACGAAGTCGAACGTTCCAAGCCTGCCGAGCCGCTGCACCGGGCTGTGGATGTACTCAATCCCGAGCGGCTCCCGGGCCTCCTGCTGCCGCGCCAGCAGGAGCATCTGTTCCGAGACATCCACGCCAACCGTGCGCCCCGCACCGAGCTGCTTGAGCCGGCGGGTGTGGAAGCCCTCCCCGCAGGCGAGGTCCAGGACGGACCTGCCTCTCACATCCCCCAGGTGCGTGAGCAAGGTGTGCTCGAAGACCTCGAAGATGGGGAGACGCTTGGCCTTCTGGTAGTCCGCAGCGATTGCGTCGTACTGGGTGTCCATGGGGCGCTCTCGCAAGGAACGGGGTGGAAGCCTTCGAGCATATTCCCCTCGGGCCTGGAGGAATCAAGGTGGGATGCGACTCCCTGGCGCACGGGGAGCCCACCACCCTCGTAGGCTGCCCGTTCCCAGCCAGACGTCGTTTACGAGAGGACGGGAAAAGAGAGGTCGCCAATAGCGTGCGCCGCAGCTACACGATCGCCTCTCCCCACGTCGACATTAGCCACTATCCGGCCTCCAGCAATTCCCGGAGGACCGGCTCCGACCGCTCGGCCGCGCGTTCCGACCGCTCATCCCGGCGGTCCCAAATCCCTCGCAAGGGGTGGGTAGCTTGCTCCGCGTCAACTTCGAAGGAGGACGTGGATGGAGCTGTGGCCCATGAAGCGCGTGGATCCGATGCAGGTGGCCCCCGTGCTGCCGCCCGCGCGCAAGGGGACACCCGTGCCGCGTACAGCGCTGCTGGTGAACCCCTTCTACCCCAAGGACGTGAACGCCAGCTTCGGCAAGCACGTGCTCACGCCCACGCTGGCCCTCACCAGCCTCGCCGGAGCCACGCCGCCCGAGTGGCGCCTGCGCTACTGGGACGAGAACCTCCTGCAGGGCCCACCCCCCATGGACGAGCTACCTCAGGTGGTCGGCATCAGCGTGCACCTCACCTTCGCCCGGCGCGCCTACGAGCTGGCCGCCTGGTTCAAGGCCCACGGCTGCATCGTGGTGATGGGCGGCCTGCACGCCCTGTCCTGCCCGGATGAGGTGCAGGCCCACGCGGACGCCATTTGCGTGGGCAACGGCGTGCCCGTCTGGCCCCGCATGTTGAGGGACATCGAGCGCGGGCAGCTCCAGCCGCGCTACAGCGCCGAGTACCGCGACTACGCATCCGACCCGCCGCCCGACCGGAGCATCCTGCCCGACTACGGCTTCCTCACCCCCACCTCCCTCATCGCCACCCAGGGCTGCCACAACCGTTGCGACTTCTGCTACCTGGCCACCGGCGACACCCGCATCAAGTACCAGATGCGCTCCCCCGAACAGGTGGCTGCTGAGTTCCACGTCACGGGCGCGCCCTATGGCGTGTTCGTTGACAACAACCTCGGCTCGAGCCGCCGCTACCTGCGCGAGCTGTGCCGGGCGCTGGCCCCGCTGGAGAAGATCTGGAGCGCCGCCGTCACCCTGGACGTGACGGATGAGCCCGAGCTGGTGCGCGAGATGGCGCTCGCCGGGTGCACCGGCGTCTTCATCGGCTTCGAGAGCCTCACCGACGACAACATCCGAGCGGCGGGGAAGAAGAGCCCCCGCGCCGATGACTACGCCCGCCGGGTGGAGGTGTTCCACCGCAATGGCATCCAGGTGAACGGCAGCTTCGTGCTCGGCTTCGACCACGACCGGCCCGACGTCTTCGAGAACCTGGCGCGCTGGATCGAGGAGAACCGGCTCGAGTGCGCCACCTTCCACCTCCTTACCCCCTACCCCAACACGCCGCTGTTCCGCCGCATGGAGGCGGAGGGGCGCCTGCTGCACAAGGACTGGTCGCTCTACGACACCGCCCACTGCGTCTTCCGTCCCCGCCACATGAGCCCCGAGGCACTGGAGGCGGGCTACGCGTGGATCTACCGGCGGCTCTTCTCCCTCTCCTCCATCTGGGCGCGCAGCCCTCACCAGGCCAGCGCCGTGCTGCCGTACCTGGCGATGGCCCTGCTCTACAAGCGCAGCAACTTCCTCTGGCGCTTCCTCATCCGCCACCGCCTCACACACAAGGTATGGACCCCCCTGGTGCACCTTACGCGCCTGCGCCACCTGCGCTACCGCCGACGCCTGGCGCGCGAGGGCTCCCTGCCTGGCCACCTCGTGTCCCCCATCCGCCCCAGCGTGTAGCTCAGGAGGCCTGGGCATCCTCCGGCCGTTGAAGTATGCGGATTGTGCTGCTCCTACATAGGAGGAGGCGAAAAATGGGCAAGGTTACCTTCGGCATGATGACGTCGCTCGACGGCTACATCAACGACCGCAAAGGCGGATTCGACTGGGGCCACGTGAGCGAGGATGCGCACAGGTTCGCCGAAACGGAGCAGGAGCGCGAAGGGCTGGCGATCTACGGGCGGCGCATGTACGAGACGATGGTCTACTGGGAAACCGCCGACCAGGACGAGAGTCTCGAGCCCTACTTCCGTGACTTCTCCCGCGCTTGGCAGGCTGTCGACAAGATCGTCGTCTCCAAGAGCCTCGAAAAGGTGACGAGCAAGCGGACGCGGCTGGTCCGCGAGCTGAGCGCGGACGACCTCCGGCGCCTCAAGGCCGATACAGAGAAGGACATCAGCATTTCCGGGCCGACGCTCGCCGCGTCCTTCATGAAGCAGGGCCTCATCGACGAGGTCAGCATCTACTACGTGCCCGTGGTCGTCGGCGGGGGCACCCCGATGTTCCAGGATGTGTGGCAAACGCTGAAGCTCGAGCGTCTCGACCACCGCGCGTTCGACAACGGTCTCCTCTTCGTGCGCTATAGGGTCCTCAGCTGAGGCCGGCATGCAGGCACGTACGGGATCGCCATCTTCAAGGAGGGCGAGGAGACCACCCAGCGCACCGCGCCGGTTCGGGTGACGGGCCTGTAGTGACATGATGGGTCCATGATCGAGAGTCTCTCCAGGTCCCGGCTGTCGGCACTGGCCCTGCTGGCGGTGTCGCTGGTCGGGTGTGGCGACACTCCCTGGGCCACGGTGCAAGGGCGCCTGCATGCGGACGCGCCGGTGCTCCTGCCGTTGTCCGGTAGACCCGTCTGTGCAGGCTACGTGTGCTCCGAGTACTGGGCCCGGTTCCCTTCCGGGCCCCTCCGCCCACGGCAAACCTGCAGCCTTCCGGTGTATGGCGAGGGTGCGCGCATCGAGAGCGATGGCACGACCCTGCGCCTGGAAGGACGCGACGGGGACCCTGGCCCGCTGGGCTTCGAACGCCATGGCACCTGGGAGTGGAAGCAGGGCCGGGCGGAGAATCCTCCCTATCCCTCCGTGCTGCTGATGGGCCGGGGCCCGGAGGCCCGCCTCCCGGCCAGAGGTTCGGCGCCTTGTGCCGCCGCTCCTGGTGTCGCCCTCCATTTCTGCATCGGCGCGCCGCTCGCACGGCTCGAGGCGCGCCTCGCGCTGGAGGCCCTGGTCCAGCGCCTCCCTGGTCTCCGGCTCGTGCCGGGACTGATGCCAAGCTTCCTGAAGAGCGTCACCATCCGGAGGCACGAGAGCCTCGAGGTGACGTGGGACGTCAAGGCACTGTAGGCCGTGAAGGACAGCCCTTTGAGGGCTCTGCCCTCGCCTCACGGTGCTGCGGGACGGGTGACGATCGGCAGCGTGAAAAAGAAGGTACTGCCGGAGCCTGGCGTGCTCTCTACCCACATCTGGCCCCCGTGGCCTTCGACAATGCCTTTGGCGATGTAGAGGCCAAGCCCTGTGCCTTCTCTCGCACGCCTCTTGGCCTGCCAGTATCGGTTGAAGAGGTGGGGCAGCTGCTCCTGGGGAATCCCTGGGCCGGTGTCACTCACGGCAAACCTCACGGTGCCGGCGGCCAGCTCGGCGCTGAGCTGGATGGAGCCTCCCGCTGGAGTGAACTTGATGGCATTTCCAACCAGGTTCGAGAGCACCTGGCAGACTCGCTCCCGGTCCGCGCTCACCAGCACCTCGGGCTGACTCAGCTTCTGCCTCAGGGAGACCCCCCTCTGCTCCGCGAGCGGCTGGAACAGCTCCAGACATTCCTCGACGAGCTCCCCCAGCTCCTGGGGCGTGGGCTCGATGGAGAAGCGCCCCGCCTCGAGCTTCGCGAGGTCCAGCAAGTCCTGGATGAGGGTATTCATCCGCTTCGTCGAGCGCTGAATGCCCTCGGCCGAGTCTTGTACCCGCCGCCAGGGGCCCTCCGTGTCCGGGGGCAGAGCTCGGAGGATGCGCCCCGCTTGCATCTGGATGACGCCGAGCGGAGTCCTCAAGTCGTGCGAGACGACCGCGACCACGTCGTCCCGGGTCTGAACGGCCTCCTGCTCACGAACCACCTGACGCCCAAGGTCGACCTCGATGGCATATCGCCTCAAGTCAGCGGCAACTTCCAGCTCGGCGGAGCTCCACGGCAGGGACGTCGAGCGGACGACTTCCTTCCAGAGCTCGAATGAGCGGCGCGGGTGAAGGCGCATCCCCGCTCCCTCCACCTCGACGGGCTTGGTGGGATTGCCTCCCCAGTTCACAGTCTGGATGACCTCCGGCCGAAACCACAGGACATGGTCGGGAGCGGGCTTGGGGAGGGAGATCGCCAGCAAGCCGCTGGCGACCTCCTTGAAGGCTTCTGCTGGCGGGTAGAGGCGAGGCAGGGCCTTGGTTTGGAAGACCTCCTCCTTGACTGTCTCGCGCAGCCACCCGACGAGCCCCTCCAGGGCCTCTTGAGGAACACGCCCCACCGTCCAGCACCCGCCTTCGGAGAACACGGCCGCGCCGCTTGCTCCGACGAGGGCCATCAGCTCCTCCGGGTGCTTGACGAGGCCGGCGAGGACCTCTGCCCCTTCCGCCCGCATCGCCTGGACGAGCCGAGCCTGGAGCCCCCGCAATCTCTGGACACGTTCCCGCTCCTCGAGTTCTCCCGTGGCTCCTATCTGCTGAGAGGTGATCCGGCCGATGAGCTCGCTCGC
>NZ_DASPHO010000311.1:0-7464 GCF_035629615.1 Hyalangium sp.
TCCCACCTTGTCCACGTGGTTGCGCATCTGCACGCCGTGGACCAGCGAGGCGCCTCCTCGGATGGCCGCCGCCACATGTACGGCCTCGGTCATCTGGTCCAGGTCCGAGCCCTTCTCCAGCGCGTCCTTGCTGTACGCGTCGATGCAGTACGGGCACTGGACGGCATGCGCCACCGCCAGGGCGATGAGGGACTTCTCGCGCGCGGAGAGCGCCCCCTCGGCGAAGACGGCGCCGTACCAGTCGAAGAACTTCTGAGCCAGCTCCGGCCGGTTCTTCCCCATGTCGGGGAAGCGGGCCAGATCATGCGAGTGGTAGTAGTGAGGGTGGTCCATGGCTGCGGCGCTCCAGTGCGGGGGAAGGACGTGTGAGAGGAGTAACGCGTCAAGGCTTCGAGGGCGTGTTCATGTGGCGCAGGATCAGGGCCTCCAGCCGCTCGAGCGCCTTGTCCAGCACCTCCATGGAGGGGCCGAACGACAGCCGCACGTACTGCCGGAAGCGCGAGGCGCGAGCGCGCCGCTTGCCAGGGTTCACGTCGAAGAACTCACCCGGCACGCAGATGATCTTCTGCTCCAGCGCCGCCCGGAAGAACCCCATCCCGTCGTTGAGCGGCGGCGGCAGCCCGGCCAGGTTGCCCCAGACATAGAAGGTGCCATCCGGCGGCCGATCCGAGCGGATGCCCAGCCGCTCCAGCCGCGAGTGGAACCGATCCCGCTTCTCGCGGAACGAGGCGTTGATGGCCATCGTCTCGGCCACCACGGCCTGCTCGTCCAGCAGCGGGAGCGCGGCGCGCTGCAGGGGCCGGCTGCCTCCACCGTCCAGGAAGCTGCCCGCGCTGGAGACCGCCTCGATGACCTGCCGAGGCCCCACCGTCCACGTCATCCGCCAGCCCGGGTAGCGCCAGTTCTTCGTGAGGCCGTCGAAGAGGACCACCGGATCCCGGTTGACGTCCTCCACGTACCGCGCGGCGCTCTCCACGGGGAGCTGCCCGGGGCGGCCCGTCCAGATGTAGTGCGAGTAGAACTCGTCGATGAGCAGCACGCACTCCTGCTCGCGCGCCACGCCCACCCAGCGGGCCAGCTCGTCGCCCTGCACCAGCTTGCCAGTGGGGTTGCACGGGTTGGAGAAGAGCAGGGCGGACAGCCCGCGCCCTTGCACCTCGCGCCGGAGATCCTCGTGCGTGAAGGCGTAGCCGCGCTCGCCCTCCAGGAGGATGGGGATGGCGGTGAATGCCTTGAAGACGTCCAGCAGCTCCTCGTAGGCCGTGTAGTCCGGCAGGAAGTGGCCCAGGTTGACCTGGCCCAGGCTCGCCGCGGCCCGCGTGAGGGAGGTGCGCCCGCCGCCGGACAGGCTCACGTTCTCCGCGCTGTACTGGCTCGGCATCCCCTTGCGGTAGAGCCGGTTGTAGAGGCTGGCGATGGCCTCGCGCACTTCCCACAGCCCTGCCACGGGCGCGTACTCCAGGTCCGCCACGTCCACCGCCACCTTGCCCACGCGGGGTGGGGCGCCGGGCAGCTCTCCTGTCTCGGGCTGGCCCTGGCCCAGGTTGCACCACTCCAGGTCTCCCGGCCGGTAGCCCCGGCGGCTTGCCTCGGTGGTGACGTAGATGACGCCCGTGCGGGGCACGGAGCGGAAGGCTGGGATCGGGGTCTCGTCGCTCACAGCGCGCACCGTACCGGAGGTTGAGAGCACGCGCCTCTCTCTTGCGGACAGCCCCTGACTACCGGACGATGGGGACCGTCACCGGGTCGCGATCGTCGATGGTCAGCTCCATCTCCCCCAGGCGCCAGAGCGTCGTGCTGAAGGAGGCCTTCACGGTGCGGCCATCCGCCGTCTCCAGCAGCGCCTCGCCCTCCTTGGGAGCGCGCTCTCCAAGCTCATACTCGAGCTCGGTGAAGGTGAGCCGGTTCGTGCCCTCGGGGCCGGTGAGCTCGCCCGGTCCGTTGAACACCAGCGAGGTGCCACCGATGATGGGCAGCCCGTCGCGCTTGCCCACGCGGCTATCCACGCGGAACGTGTACTCGGGCTTCCTGGGCAGCGGGCCCTCCGCCAGCGCGAAGTACCGCGACTCGTCTCCACAGGTGCCGTAGCCCACCTCCGCCTGCAGCGCGTCGTCGTCCACTCGCAGCTGGCGCAGATCGGCCTTCACCTCCATCCGATCCTCGCCCCCCGAGTACTTGAAGGCCGTCTGCCCAGAGACGGTGTGCTCGCGGACCTCGCAGCTGCCCTCCGGGAAGGAGAGGATCACCGCGTCCGTGGTGGCATCCAGCGCCTCGGTGCTGGCGGTGACACACCCCACCTGGGCCTGGACCGACTGGGCTGCCTTCCCCACGAAGCTCCTCCGGGACTCACCACATGTATAGACCGGCAGGATGCCCAGCAGCTCCAGCGCCGCGCGGGCCTGGGACGCCGCGATGAGCGCGACACCGACGTTGTCTCGCGCCTGATCGATCTGCTCCTGGGTGGGAGCTCCCCCTCCACAGGCGGTGGCGAGGGCGGTGAGGACGGCAAGACCAGTCGTGCGACGCAGCATGCGGGGGCTCCTCGGCGAGGCTCCGACGCGGGGGCGGCGGATGGACAGCCAGTTCAGCAACCCTCGTGCCTCGGCCAACCCCGCGAGAGAAGGAGCGGAGCGTGAAAGCGGGCTGTGCATCTCCGTGCACCGGGCTGCACACCCTGAGACCCTCGTGCCAAATCCCACAGGAGGCTTTTCAGATCCCTGGATTACAGATAAACTACGCTTTACCGTTGCTGCTGTTATCTGGTTCCAGAGCGAAAGTCGTCAGCTGAAGGGAACAAACCGACAAGTGAGTGTGTCGGAACCGCTGGAACCCGGACTGCCGTCGAGGAGACACGCTGTGGATGAACTGTTCCCGGAGGGGGAACGGGTGATTGCTTCCCTCGATCTGGAGAAGGCGCTCGTGGGTGCGGCGGCGGAGGCGCGCACGCAGTACCCCTGCCTCCTCGTCGAGGCCTCGCCTCTGGCGGACGAGCGCAGCCTCCAGTTCATCCTCCTCTCGGATCAGGTGAGCATCGGGGGCGACGCCGACTGCACGCTCTCGCTGAAGGATCCCTCCATCGCGCCGCGGGTGGTGACGTTGTCGGACCTCAGCCGCCCGGGAGACACGGCGCGCCTCGAGGACAAGGCGCCAGGCGCGGAGGGGGTGGGCGTGCTCCGGCTGGGAGAGGTGCTGCAGCTGGGGAGCACCCGCCTGCGCTACAGCCTGGCCGAGCTGGAGCCGCAGATCGCCCAGGTGCTGAAGTCGGTCACCGGGCTGATGCGGGAGGCGCACTACGTCCAGGCCCTGGAGGGGCTGGCGGCCCTCGCGAAGTACCGGCCTGTTGGGGGGACTCGGGGCACGGTGCTCGAGCGGATGCTGCTGGCCGCTCAGTTCCTCGAGGCTCGCATCCACTCCATCCTCGGCAAGTGGGGCACGGCGGTCGAGCTGCTCGAGGAGCTCATCGGCCCCGAGAACCCGGACGCGGAGCTGCGTCTGAAGTCCTCCTTCCAGCTCGGCGTCCTGTGCGTCCATCAGAACGATCTGGAGCGGGCGCTGACGCTGGTGGACCGGATGTGGGAGCTCGCGGAGGGGCGGGATGGGTACTTCCGGGCGCTCGCCCTCTGCCTGCGGGGCATGACGGCCGCGCGGCTCCGGGACTTCTCGCTGGCACGCCGGGCGTTCCGGGGGGCCTCCGCGAAGCTGCAGGCCAGCACCTTGCCCACCCGGAACCTGTCGGCCCGGATCCGCCTGGAGCTGGGAATCTCCCACTTCCTGGCCGAGCAGCATGAGCTGGCGCTGGAGCAGTTCGTGCGGCTGGAGCAGGAGGAGGAGCACGGGGAGGTGCACCGGGTGCTCCGCGCCGAGGCGCTGCGCTACCGCGCCATCATCCACTCGCTGCGCCGGGACTACGAGCAGGCGGATGCCTTCCTCCTCGAGGCGGTGAAGACCTTCGAAGAGACGAAGTGGCGCTTCCTGGAGTGCAAGGCCCGGAAGAGCCGAGCGCTCAACTCCCTGAGCTGGGGCCATGTGGACGAGGCCATCGTCCAGCTGCAGCTCTGCCAGAAGCTCCTGACCCACGAGGTGGAGAACGAGTACGAGCGCGCTGTGTGCGCTGGCCAGCTGGGCAAGGTCTACCTGACGCGCGGAGATGCCCAGGAGGCGCTCCGGTGGTTCGAGCAGGAGAAGCAGCTTCAGTCTGGCATCCCGGGCGTGGCCCACTCGCAGGCGTACACGTACCGCAACTTCGCGCGCGCCCACCGCAACCTGGGGAACGCCGCGGGGGCGGCGCTCTACTACGTGCGCGCGGTGGAGACGTTCCACGAGTTCTCCAACTGGGTGCAGAAGGGCCTGACGCTGGTGGAGCTGTGCCGGCACCGCATCGACGCGCGGGAGGTGGAGCTGGCCGGGCAGGATCTCCTCGAGGCCGAGAGCAGCTTCGTCGCGGCGGAGCGCAGCCAGGGCTTCGAGGCCACGCTCAACGTGCTGCGGGCGCAGCTGGCCTTTGCGCGGGGAGAGGAGCGCCAGGCCCAGGAGCTCTTCGCCACCAGCCTCCGGGAGCTGGAGGCCTCACCGCCGGGCTATCTGCTGGCAGAGCTGTACCTGTCCAGCGGGCGCCTGCACGTGGAGCTCCTCCGCCGCGCCGCGCAGGCCCAGGACACGGCCGTGGCCCAGGAGCACTCCCACCAGGCGAAGCGCCTGCTCGAGCGCGGCAGCGAGTGCGCGACGAGCCAGGGCCTCGGCTGGCTCCGGGAGCAGTTTCGCAAGGAGCTCGCGGCGCTGGACCGGTAGCCCTGCCGCGGCTTGCTCGCTACTCACCCAGCGTGGCGCGCAGGAACCAGGTGTGCTTCTCGAACGCGGTGATGACGTCGGTCAGCAGGCCCTCCGTGTCCAGGTCCTGGTGCTCCTGGGCCTGCTTGCGGCTCTCGCGCAGCCCTGACAGGTAGGTGTCGAACCGGTCCGCCAGCAGCCTCACGTGCTCCAGGTCCTTCACCGTCTCCTGGGGATACTCCGGCAGGCGGCTGGCCTTGGCCACGTGCCGCGCCGTGCCGTACGCCTTGGCCCCCAGCGTCACCGCGCGCTCGGCGAGGGAGTCGTTGTGCATGGCCAGGCCCACCGCGAAGGTCTCGAAGAGCGGGTGGAGCGCGGCGAAGTTCGGGCCCTTGATGTTCCAGTGGGCCACCTTGATCTGACTGTGGAGGTCCAGGCCGTCGACCAGCCGCTCGTTGAGCGTGGTGGCGAGCGCAAAGCGGGCTTTCTCGGAGAGGACACTCGGGCTGCGGTACATGGGGTCTTCCTTTCAGTGGGCGTCGTGTCGTTCTGAAAGCTTGGATGCATGAGCTTGAAAAGCAGACCGCCCCCCGGTGAAGTCACCGGAGGGCGGTCGTTACTGCAGGGCTTCAGTGTGGCTTACGACTCCAGGCCCACCGCCGCCGCGTGGATGACGGAGGCGATGCGCACCGCATCGTGCACCTGGTCCTCGGAGAGGCCACCCTCGAGGACGACCTTCTCGTGGGACTGCACGCACGCCTCGCAACCATTGATGCAGCTGATCGCCAGGCAGACCAGCTCGAAGTCCACCTTGTTCGTCAGCACCTGCGCCAGGCGGTTCATCCGCAGCCCCGGCCGCTTGGTCGCGTAGGACTCCTTCCGGATCATGTAGCGGAACCGGTAGTAGACGTTGTTCATCGCCATCAGCGAGGCCGCGGCGCGCGCGTCCTCAAGGACGGGCTCGGGGGTGGTGAGGGCCTTCTTCGCCTCGTTGATCATGGCCTCCTTCAGCCGATCGTTCCGAGCGGCGTAGGCGCTGCCAACGGCCACACCCCAGCGCTGCTCGGGGGTGAGGCTGCTTGCCTCCAGGACGGCCTGGAGGTTGAGGCGGGTGTCCTTGTGGACGTCCGCCAGCTCACTGCGGACGACTTCGAGCGAGGCCATGGCTGCTTACCCCGCCTTTGCCAGCTTCTTGGTGAGCGTCTCCTCACCCTTCTGCCAGTTGCACGGGCACAGCTCGTCCGTCTGGAACGCGTCCAGCGTGCGCACCACCTCGGCCACGTTGCGGCCCACGGACAGATCGTTCACCGACACGTGGCGGATGACGCCCGTGGGGTCGACGATGAAGGTGGCGCGCAGGGCCACGCCCTCCTCCTTGTGGAGGATGCCCAGCGCGTTGCTCAGCTCGTGCTTCATGTCCGCCAGCATCGGGAAGGGCAGGTTCTTCAGATCCGGGTGGTGCGTGCGCCACGCGTGGTGCACGAACTCGCTGTCGGTGCTCAGCCCCAGCACCACCGCGTCGCGATCATTGAAGTCCTTGTTCTTCTTCCCGAACTCGGCGATCTCCGTCGGGCAGATGAAGGTGAAGTCCTTGGGCCACGAAAACAGGATGATCCACTTCCCCTTGTACGTGTCCTTGGTGATGGTCGCGAACTCCTTGCCCTTCTCCAGGCTCACGGTGGCCTTCACGTTGAAATCGGGAAGCTTGTCGCCAACGGTCAGCATGCTTGACTCCTTGTGGGGTAGGGGGCCTGCCTTGGAAGGCGGGCCCGAAAGGGTTGTGCCTGCTACCACTGAAGCAGGTCCCGTGCCAGGAAAACGGCCCCAATCTTTTCAAGAGGTTACTCAGTCAACCCTTGAGAATGACGCCGCCAGGTAGGTGAATAACGAAATGTCGGTGCTTTTTGCCACTGCAATCTCGGTGGCCACTGACTATTCGTGAGGCATGGCACACGAGAGCGTGACGGCTGGCCCCTGGATGGGCAGTGCGATGACCAAGGAGGCGAGGGACCTGGTCGAGCTGGCGAGCACGGAAGAGGCCGTGTCGGAGCTCCTACGTCGTGGGTTGGACTGGCTCACGCGCATCGCCCGGTTCGACCTGGCGACGGTGTTCCTGCTGAAGGACGAGCAGCTGGTGGCGGTGGCGGCGCGGGGACCGCTGGCCAACGCGAAGGTGCGCGGGCACGTGCTGGAGCTGGCGAACTTCCCCATGGTGCGCCAGGCGCTGGAGACGCGGCGGGCGCGCGCCTTCACGGAGGAGGACCACACGGGCGAGGGCGATCCGTTCGACGGGGTGCTGGATCTTCCGCCGGGGCACTCGTGCATGGTGGTGCCGCTGTGCTCGGGAGATCGCCGCTACGGCGTGCTCACGCTGGATCGCTCCGAGTGTGAGACGTATCCGCAGTCCGTGGTGGATCTGGTGGAGGTGTATGGGCAGCTGCTGGCCACGGCGCTGCACAACGCGGAGCAGAAGGCCGCCTTCGAGCGGATGCACCGGCAGGATCATGAGCACGCCAAGCTCCTGGAGTCACAGCTGGGCGGGGACTCGGAGGGCATCCTCGAGACGAGCCTGAGCCCCGTCATGAGGGATCTGGCGCGGCGGGCGCGGCAGGTGGCGGAGACGGAGACGCCGGTGCTGCTGCTGGGTGAGACGGGCACCGGCAAGAGTCTGGTCGCGCGCGTCGTGCACGCGCGCGG
>NZ_DASPHO010000312.1:0-14372 GCF_035629615.1 Hyalangium sp.
TGCATCACCAGGGTGAGCAGATCAAACCAGTGCGAGGCCGTGCGGCGCGACGAGTCCATCAGACAGCGCGCCAAGTAGCGCCAGCTCGTGAACTGCAGGTTGAAGCAGTTGAGCGCGGTCATGGGCACCACGAACAGCCACTGCACCTTGTACCACAAGCGCCATGCCCCCCGGGCCTGCGCCACATCCGGCTCGGTGATGGCGAAGAAGGGCATCAGGTCCGAGTCGTCATCGAAGCCGATGACGTTGGGCGTGGGGTGGTGCACCGCCACGTGTTTGTTCCACCAGTAGCTGGCCGACGCCCCGAAGTAGAATGGATAGCCGAAGTAGGTGAGCGCCCGGTTCACCCAGCGCTTGTCGCTCGTCGTGTAGTGCGAGGAGGTGTGGGTGTTCGTGGCCACGCCGAGCGAACCCGTCGTGGAGATGAGCATCCCCAACCCCTTCATCGCCCAGCTCTCATTCAGGACGATGAGGATGATGCCTCCCAGAGACAGCGTCAGGTGGAACGCCAGCTCCAGCAGGATGCGCCCCGTCGGCTTGCGGTTCCAGCCTCGGGCGACGAACTCCTTGTTCAAGACAGACAATGCATGCACTTCGTGGCCTCCCAGTCAGTTCCATCATACGCGATGCATTGGCATTGGCGCTGTGTAGTCCTTCGTGAACAACACCTGGTACACAGCCGCGTCCGACGCCACGGCCGCGGCCACGCAGCACTGCAGGTAGTACTCCCACATGCGCATGAACGTCTTATCATAGCGCGTCGGCTCCAGCCGCCCCTGGTTTTGCAGGAAGCGCGTCAGCCAGTGCTTCGCCGTGGGGTAGTAGTGGCGGATGATGTTCTCCACGTCCCGGATGGCCAGCTGCTGCTGCTCCAGGTGGGTCGCCATCTCCGACAGCTTCACCTGCCCCGAGCCCGGGAAGATGTATTTCTGGATGAAGGGATCATGGTCATTCGTCGGGGCGTTGGCCCCCACGGCGTGCACCAACCCCAGCCCCTGAGGCGCCAGCGCGCGGGAGATGAGGGTGAAGTAGCGCGAGTACTCCTTGCGCGGCAGGTGCTCCATCATCCCCACGCTGACAATCTTGTCGAAGCGCCCCCGCAGCGTCGTGTGGTCGCGCAGCTCCAGGCGGATGCGAGACGACAGCCCCTGCCGGGCGATGTTCTCGTTGCCGCGCTCGCAGTGGCGCCGGCTGTTGGTGATGCCCACCCCCGTCACCCCGTAGTGCCGCGCCGCGTGCAAGAGCAGCCCGCCGAAGCCACAGCCAATGTCCAGGACGTGGTCCCCCTGCTTCATCTCCAGCTTGCGGCAGATGCGGTGCAGCTTGTTCTGCTGGAGCTGCTCCAGCGTGTCCCCCGGCGTCTGCTCGTAGCCGCACGAGTACGTCATCGTCTCGTCCAGGAAGGACTCGAACAGGTCATCCCCCAGGTCATAGTGGTGCTGCACGAAGCGCCACTGTCGGCTCGCCAGCAGGTTGACCGCCTGCACCCGCACCACCTGCAGCGCCGTGCGCAGATCCCCCCGCACCTTCCGGTCGAGGCGGTTGCGCAGCAGGATGGCCAGCAGCTCGTGCAGCGTGCCCTCCTCCACGCTGAAGTCCCCGTCCATGTACGCCTCGCCCATGCCCAGGTTCCCCTGGCTCAACACCCTCGCGAAGAAGCGCTCGTCTTGGATGCGCAGGGTGACGGTCGGGGTGCCTCCCGCCACGCCCGCCAGGAAGGTCTGGCCCCCTGAGAGCAACCGGACGGTCGCGTCGGTGACGTGGTGGTTGAGGATGCGCAGGAAGACTTCGCGTGCCAGGGCCATGGTTGTCTGGGAGTGGAACTCTTGGGGGAGTTATTGGAGGAGTGGATTGGTGCGGTATTCCCAACATTATCGCAAGAAGTCACTTGTGCATCTTCCTGCTTTTTCTGGGTAGTGGGCGGTGCTACGGTCGGGGTGCACCCCATCCCACGGACACCTCCCCCTACATCTGGCAGGAGCAGTCATGGCAAGGACCGGAACCAGAAGGGTCTTCGACAGCGACATCCACTGCGTCGAGCCGACGGACCTGTGGGACAGGTACATCGAGCCGAAGTACCGTGAGCGGGCGCCGAAGACGTCGGAGTTCGCGTTTCGCAACGCCGTCGTCTACATGGAGGTGGAGCAGCGGGTGATGCCGTGGTTCTCGCCGCGAATGCCGGACGGCAAGCCGCTGCCGGCGGTGCTACCGGCGCCGCAGATGCGGACCGCGCTGCGCCAGGCCATCGAGAACCGGCCCGAGGCGAAGGTGCTGGAGGCGCACCAGCAGGCGCGCTTCGCGGATGCGTCGCGCCGGGGCTGGTCCTCGGAGACGATCATCGAGGCGATGGACCGGGAGGGAGTGGAGAAGACGGTCGTCTTCCCCACCTCGGGGTTGCTGGTGATGGGAGTGGACGGGCTGGAGCCGGACTTCGCCAACGCGGTGGCGCGCGCGTACAACAACTGGTTGTATGACCTGGTGAAGGGGCACCCGGGCCGCCTGTACGGCGCGGCCATGCTGGCGCCGCACTCGGTGGAGGGGGCCATCCAGGAGGCGCACCGCGCCGTCAAGGAGTTGGGCTTCAAGGCCCTCTTCTTGCGCCCCAACCCCGTGGAGGGCCGGCAGTGGTACGATGCCGCCTACGAGCCGCTCTGGAAGACGTGCACCGAGCTGAATGTCCCCGTGGTGTTCCACGAGGGCGTGGGCGTGCACCAGCCGCAGGCGGGACAGCGCTTCGGCAGCAACATCTTCCTGCGCCATGTGGCGTGCCACTCGATGGAGATGATGTACGCGACGATGGCCTTCTGCGGTGGAGGCGTGCTGGCCCGCCACCCGGCGCTCCGCGTGGGCTTCTTCGAGGGCAACTGCAGTTGGGTGCCGTGGCTGCTGCACCGCATGGACGAGCACTGGGAAATCCAGCTCGGCGTCACCCACCAGGAGCTGCCTGAGCGCCCGAGCACCTACTTCAAGCGCCAGTGCCTCGTTACGGCGGAGGCGGACGAGGAGTTCGTCAAGCACGTGGTGGACCACATGGGGGCGGACAACATCGCCTTCTCCACGGACTGGCCGCACCCGGACTCTCGCTACCCCAAGGCGGTGTCGAGCTTCCTGGACATTGATCTGCCCGAGAGCGCCCGGCAAAGTATCCTCTGGGACAACTGCATGCGCTTCTACGGGCTGAAAGAGGGCTAGCCCAAGGGCCCCTGGGAGAACAGGACGATGGACACAGTCAAGGAGACGCTGAGCGTACCAGCGACGGACGGGTTCCGTCTGGCGGCGACGCTCTACCGCCCCGAGGGCGAGGAGGAGCGCCGGCCGGTGGTGCTCATCAACTCGGCGACGGGGGTGAAGCGGGCCGTGTACGACAAGTTCGCCCAGTACCTGGCAGCCCAGGGGCTGAACGTGCTCACCTACGACTATCGTGGCATCGGCGAGTCCCTGGCCGGCCCACTGCGCGAGCTGAAGGCGAGCATGCAGGAGTGGGGGACGAAGGACCTGGCGGGGGTGGTGGACTGGGTGGAGGGGCGCTTCCCCGGGCACCGGCTGCTGGTGGTGGGGCACAGCGTGGGTGGACAGATAGTGGGGCTCACGGACCGCAACCGCCGCATCTCAGCGATGCTGGCGGTGGGGGCACAGAGCGGCTACTGGAGGCACTGGTCCGGGCCACGGCGGTACGCGCTGGCCTTCCTGTGGAACGTGGCCATGCCCGCGGCATCGGGGCTGCTGGGCTACTTCCCCGCCAAGCGCATTGGCTTCGGGGAGAACCTGCCCGGGGGCGTGGCTCGCGAGTGGGCACGCTGGTGCCGCCACCCGGACTTCATCGTCGACGAGCAGGGGCAGCCGCTGCGCCCTCACTTCGACACCTTCGACAGGCCGGTGCTGGGCTACAGCTTCGAGGGCGACCCGTTCGCCCCTCGCGCCGCGGTGGAGGCGCTGCTCGGCTTCTACCGCAACGCGCCGAAGGAACACCGCCACGTGGCTCCCGCGGACGTGGGCGTCCGCGCCCTCGGCCACTTCCTCTGGACGAAGGACCGCTTCCGCGACTCGCTCTGGGAGCAGATGGCCTCCTGGCTGAAGCAGCAGAGTGAGGCCGCCCCCCAGGCGGCCGCCTAGCCGGCGAGCCCCTCAGGCTACCCGGGTCAATTCTCGAGAGCGTCAAAGGTGGAGAGGGGAATCTCCGAGGCCAGCGCTCGCATAGCCCGCTGGAAGTGCTCCTTGGGTACCACCACCGGCATTGGCTGGCCAGTGTCCGGGGTGAGCACGCGCAGTTCGTAGCGCGCGGCAGCCAGCGCTGCTTCGTATGAGTCCCCCTCCGAGTACGCCACGCGCGGCGCCCCGGAGCAAGCCGTCAGCAACACCAGGAACAGCGTGCCCCACTCTCGCAAGCTCATCGGGCACCTCCAGCCAGGGGTCGCATAACGCTCATGTCAGCCGCATCCAGAACCTTTGTCGCCCCACGCCAAAACCTGAGCCAAGTCCTCACTTCAGCACGGGCTCGGGAGGCGGCAGCCAGGGCAGTTGCATGGACCGCTCCACCCGGAAGGTCGCCCGTCGCTCCGTCCTCGGCCCGTATCGCAGCAACACCCCGCCGCTCAGCCGCACCTGATGAGAGAGGTGGGACACGCTCCCTTCGGAGCCCTGGCTGACGAGCGGGAAGGACACCTCCACCTCCTGCGCCCGCCCATCGTCTCCCAGCGGCACCTCCACCTGCTGCAGGCCCACGGCCAGCCGCCGCCCATCCACCGCCAGATCGAAGTCCACCCCAGTGAGCAGGGCGAGGTCCGAGGAGGGGTTGCGCACCTCCAGCTTCAGCGTGAGCAGGCCCGAGCCATCCGGGGCGAAGCGCAGATCCAGCGCCTCCACCCGCACGGCCGCATCAAAAGCCTCCGGCCGCCAGGGCACCCCGCGGCACCCCGCGAGCAGCAGCAAGCCCAGGACCGCCCCCAGCGCGCGCATCACCCGCCCAACAGAGGCCGCAGCGCTTCCACCGTGAGCGGCCAGCCGGAGCGCTGGGCCAGCGTCTCCAGCGCCTTGATGAACTCCGCGGCCGTCTGGAACCGGCGCGCCCTGTCCGCGAAGAGGGCCTTGCGGACCACCTGGGTGACATGATCCGGCAGGTCCAGCTTGAGGGAGGACAGCAGCGGCACCCGCGCGTCCCTCACTTTGATCGCCAGCTCCGCCTCGCCCGTCTCCTGCCCGTACAGGCGCCTGTTGGCGAACAGCTCCCAGAGCATGATCCCCACCGCGTACAGGTCCGTGCGCGTGTCCACTGGCTGCCCCAGCACCTGCTCCGGGCTCATGTAGGCCATGGTGCCGCGCAGTGCCCCCGCCTCGCCCTGCATCATCCCCTCCACCTCGGCCACGCCGAAGTCCGTGAGCTTCACGTCCCCCTGCACGCTGAGGAGGATGTTGTTGGGGTTGACGTCCCGGTGGATGATGTTGGCGCCGTTCTCCCCCACCTTCGCGCGGTGGAGGTAGTCCAGCGCCTTGAGGACGCACCAGACGATGTAGCAGGAGGCCTCGGGCGGCATCGCCGTCCCCACCTGCCGGAGCAGGCCCTGCATGAACCCCAGCGTCCGGCCGCTCACCAGCTCCTGCACCATCAGGTAGTCCTGGCCCGCCTTGAAGAGGCGGAACGTCCGGACGATGTTGGGGTGGCGCAGGCGCACGGTGAGCTTCGCCTCGTCCACGAAGGCCTTCACGTAGGCGGCGTCCCCCCGGAACGAGGGGTGGAGCCGCTTGAGGACGACTTCCTCGGGCTCGCCGGGGGAGCGCTGCGTCGTGGGCTTGGCGCGGGCCTGGTACACCTCGGCCATCCCGCCTACCGCCAGGCGGCCCACGACTTCATACCCTCCCAGCTCCGACGCTTCCGCCACGATCTTGAGCCTACCGTGCCTGACCCCGCCCTACTATTCCTTGAGCAGGGAAGAGAAGAGACTTTCATACCTGCGCGCCGAGCCCGTCCAGGAGAAATCCCGCCGCATCCCCCGGAGGCGGAACCCCTCCAGGCGCTGGGGATCCGCGTAGAGCGCCAGCCCCCGGCGCATGGCCGCCAGGAGCGCCGCGGGGTGGAAGGCCTCGAAGAGGATGCCGTTGCCCTCCAGGCCTCCCTCCACCGTGTCCACCAGCCCTCCCGTGGCCCGGACAATGGGCACCGTGCCGTACCTCAGAGAGTACATCTGGTTGAGGCCACACGGCTCGTACCGGCTGGGCATCAGGAAGAAGTCCGACCCCGCCTCCACCAGGTGGGACAGCGCCTTGTTGAACCCGATGTACACGCTGACCTGCTTCGGGAAGCGCGCCTGGAGCGCCCGCAGGCCGTCCTCGTAGTGCCCCTCGCCGCTGCCCACGGCCACGAAGCGGATGTCCGCCTGGAGCGCGGTGGGCAGCACCTCCAGCAGCAGATCAATTCCCTTCTGCCACGCGAGCCGGGTGACGACGCCGAACACCGGCGCGTCTCCTTCCGGCAGCCCCGCCTGCTTCAGCAGCTCGCGCTTGCAGACCGCCTTGCCGCTCATGTCCTCCGCGCTGTAGAGCGCCGGCAGCTGCGTGTCCGTGGCCGGATCCCACTCGTGCGTGTCGATGCCGTTGAGGATGCCGGTGAGCCGCCCCTGGTGCCGTCGCAGCAGCCCGTCCATGTTGCTGCCCAGCTCCGGCGTCTGGATCTCCCGAGCGTAGGTGGGAGAGACGGTGGTGATGGCGTCCGAGAACGTCAGCCCCCCCTTGAGGAAGTTCACCGTGTCGTGGAACTCGATGCCGTGGTGCGAGGTGAACAGCTCCCATGGCAGCCCCAGCTCCCCCATGACGTGCTTCCCGAACTGCCCTTGGTAGGCCAGGTTGTGGATCGTCATCACGCTGCGAGCGTGCGCCAGCGGGGAGCCCTGGAAGCCGGTCTGCAGCGCCACCGCCGCCAGCCCCGTCTGCCAGTCGTTCAGGTGGATGATGTCCGGGATGAAGCGCAACCGCTGGGCCGCCTGGAGCGCCCCCACGCTCAGGTAGGCGAAGCGCAGGGGGTTGTCGCCGAACTCGCCGAACGCATCCCCGTAGAGGCCGGTCCGGCCGAAGAAGCGCGCGTTCTCCAGGAAGAGCACCTCGTGGCGCGGAGAGATGCGGGCGGAGAGGATGGGCCCGCTCTCCTCGCCGAAGGGGAAGCGCACGTGGATCGAGTGCCCCGTCGGCGTCAGCCGAGGATCCCGCACCTCCGCGTAGCGCGGTGTGACAACCTTGACGTCATGGCCGAGCTCGGCGAGCGCCCCAGGCAGGGCTCCGGCCACGTCCCCGAGGCCGCCCGTCTTGGAGAAGGGAGCGACCTCCGAGGCGATGAACAGGATCTTCATTTCCCGAACCATGCCGTGTGGGGCCTGTGAGTCAACCTTAAGAAGGTGCCCGAGGACAGTCTTCCCTCGGTGGGGGAGATTGTTAGGGTGAGTGCCATGGAACTGCCCCAGGATCCCATCAAGCGCTTTGCCATCCTCTACGATCAGGCCAAGAAGGCCATCCCCGTGGACCCGAACGCCATGGTCGTCGCCTCGGTGGGTGAGGACGGCCGCCCATCCTCGCGCGTAGTGCTGCTCAAGGACTTCGATGAGCGCGGCTTCGTCTTCTTCACCAACTTCGAGAGCCGCAAGGGGCGGGAGCTGCTAGGCCAGCCCGTCGCGGCGCTCCTCTTCTACTGGGCGCCGCTGGAGCGGCAGGTGCGGATCGAAGGGCGCGTGGAGACTGTCACCCAGGAGGAAGCGGATGCGTACTTCCAGAGCCGAGTGCGGGGCAGCCAGATCGGCGCGTGGGCCAGTCTCCAGAGCCAGCCGCTGCCCTCGCGCCAGCTGCTGGAGGCCCGGGTGGAGGCCCTCACCCGCCAGCATGAGGGCAAGCCGGTGCCTCGTCCTCCCCACTGGTTGGGCTTCCGGGTGGTCCCGGACCGCATCGAGTTCTGGCATGCCCGCCCCAGCCGGCTGCACGAGCGCATCCTCTACGTGCGCGACAGCAACGGCTGGAGCACCGAGCTCCTCTACCCGTGAGCGACGGCCGCTCGGCCGGCCCCGAGGCCAACACCGAGGCCAACACCTACCAGGGCAGCTCCTTGCCCAGGTAGTCCATGAACCGGCCGCTGCTGGCCAGGGTGAGATCGTCGATCACCCGCAGCATGCCCTGGACGGACTCCTCCACGCGGGTGGGCGCCATCTTGCCGCCCAGGTCCGTCTGCACCCAGCCGGGGTTGATGACGGCGGTGATGAGCCCCTGCTCGCGGTAGTCCACGGCCATGGTCCGCATCCCCGCGTTCAGCGCGGCCTTGGACATGCGGTAGCTGTAGGCCCCTCCCGCGAAGCCATAGACGCCGGCGGGCGTGTTGTCGGCGAACGAGGCCATGCGCGAAGTCAGGTGGACGATCTTGCGCGTACCCCCCCTCAGCACCAGAGGGAGCATCGCAGCGGACAGGCGCATGGGGCCTATGGCGTTGGTCTCCATCACGTCACTCATGTCGTCGAAGTCCGTGTCGACGAGCGGGTTCCACTTCCCGCCGATCCCCGCGTTGTTGATGAGGACGTCCACCGGCCCCTCGCCCACGATGATGGCGAAGGTTCGGACACTGGTGGCGTTGGTCACATCGAGTGGATGAATGCGCAGGCGAGCACCGGCTTCGCGTCCCAGGGAGGCAAGCTGCCGAGCCTCCGCGGGCACACGAGCTCCAGCTTCAACGGTGTCGCCACGAGCGAGAAGTTGTCGGACAAATTCGAGACCAATCCCGCGACTGGCCCCCGAGATGGCGTAGCGCATGGATCTATTAAGAACCTTCGCTGCCTGTAGGTTCAACCCATGGGAGTGTTGACCCGAGGCACCTACACGGAGCAAAGAATTCCCTGATCAGGGAGCGACGGAATGACGGTTATCGCTGTTATCGGCGGAGGTATCACCGGCCTGGCGCTGGCCCACCGCTTACGGTTTCGCGGCAAGGATGCGGTCCTGCTGGAAGCCGGATCAAGGCTCGGCGGGTGTATCGAAACGAGGCAACGTGGTGGGTTCATCACGGAGATAGGACCTAACAGCTTCCTTGATCGGGAGCCGGCGACGCGCGAGCTGGCGGCGAGCGTGGGCGTGGAGGATCGGATCAGGACGGCGGATCCGGCGGCGAAGGCGCGCTACGTGTACACGCGCGGGAGGCTGCGCTCGGTGCCCGCATCTCCGCCGGCGTTCCTGAAGTCGACCATCCTCCCGCTGGGCGTGCGCCTCCGGGTGGTGGCGGAGCTCTTCACGGGCCCCGCGCCCCAGGGTGTGGACGAGTCGCTGGGGGCCTTCGGCCGGCGGCACCTGGGGCATGGAGCGACGGAGGTGCTGCTGGACGCGGTGCAGACCGGCATCTACGCGGGAGACATGGAGGCGCTGAGCGTGGGCGCCACCTTCCCGCAGCTGACGAAGCTGGAGCGCGAGCACCGCAGCCTGATCCTCGGGGCCATCCGCACGCAGAAGGCGCAGCGCAAGGCGCTCCCGGCGGGCGCGGGGGGCTCGGAGAAGCTGCGCGGCGCGCTGTGCACCTTCGACGGGGGCCTGCAGACGCTGGTGGACGGGCTGGCGCGGGCGCTGGGGCCGGCGGCGCACATGGGCGCGAAGGTGGAGGGGCTCCAGCGCGGCAACGAAGGCTGGCGCGTCTCAGTGACGGAGAACGGGCGGCAGGCGGAGCTGCTCGCCTCGCAGGTGGTGCTGGCCACGCCGGCGTATGTGACTGCGGGGCTGGTGCGGCCGCTGGACGAGCAGCTCTCGGCGCTGGTGGAGGGCATTGCCTATGCCCCTATCGCGGTGGTGAACCTGGGGTTCGAGCCGGGCAGCACGCCACCGCCGGACGGCTTCGGCTTCCTGGTGCCGGGCCTGGAGAAGCGGCGACTGCTGGGCGCCATCCACGTCTCTACGGTGTTCCCCTTCCGCGCCGAGGGCGGACGGGTCCTCTACACCTGCATGGTGGGCGGGGCGCGGCGGCCCGAGCTGGTGAAGCTGGACGAGGAGGCGCTGGTAGCGCTCGCGCGGGAGGAGCTGAAGGAGCTGGCGGGAGTGACGACGAGCCCGAGCTTTACGGAGGTGATCCGCTGGACTCGGGGCATTCCCCAGTACAACGTGGGGCACCTGGGGCGGGTCGCGTCCATTGACGCGGCGCTGGCGCGGCTGCCGGGGTTGCACCTGGCCGGCAACGCGTTCAAGGGCGTGGGGATCAACGACTGCATCCGCAACGCCTTCGCGCTGGGCGACGCGCTGGCGGCCTGACACGCGCCCGGGGAACAAGATGCGCCACGGACGCCTCGCACTTCTCTGGGTAGGGCTGCTGCTGGGGAGCGTGGCGGCCGGGAAGTCCGCACCGAAGACCGGGTCGGCGAAGAAGTTCGTCAGCGAGACGGCGCTGAAGGACCTCGAGTGTGTCACCCGGTGGGAGCAGATCTGCACGGCGGATCAGGCGCGGCAGCACCGGCTCGAGGTCTCTCGCAGCAAGGTGAAGTATCTGGCCTCGCCGGACAGTGACGTCGAGTACGCGATCATCGGCCGGAGCCGGAAGGTGCTCCAGCTGGCGACGCCGGGCAGCCGCCGGGCGGTGGCCACCCTGAAGCTGGAGAAGGACACAGCGCTCTACAAGGGCCCGGACAACACCTCCAGCAAGTGCAGACTCCCGAACTGCGCCGAGGTGCCGGAGTGCGCTCTTCCCGAGCAGAGCGTCACTGTCCGGTTCGTCAGCGAGACGCGCCTGTCTCAGCGCCTGCGGGAGCTCATGCCCCTGGTCCCGGAGAAGACGTGTCCCGAAGCGAAGCTCGAGTACACCCCACCCAAGGCGGGGGAGCTCTGCCTGAACACCCGCAAGCCCTACGCACCTCCCGCGGGGCCCGCGCGGAAGAAGCCCCCCGTGAGCATCGACTCGCAGTCCCTTCGGCTCTTCCTCTCGAGCGACGAGCGCATGCTCCTCAACAACGAGTCGAAGCCGCTCCTCGAGGCCGTGCAGGCCTTCTACACGTCTCGGCTCGCGCGCAACGCCAAGGCCCGGGGCTCGCTGACGGTCCGCCTGCAGTTCCCCCAGGGCGGCAAGAAGCCCGAGGTCTACGTGCAGAAGGACGAGCCCCGCGACGCGAACCTCACCGCGTGCCTGAGCGCGGCCCTGCGCTCCAAGAAGCTGTTCCCGTGGCGCCCTTCCCAGGTCACAGACCTGGAGCTCTCCTTCGTCTTCGCGCCTTGAGGGCTGGCCGCGTATGCTCGGCCTTGCAGGACCTCCTGGGTCAACCTCGCTGGCGAGCGCAGGGGCGCGTCGCTCCGAGACTCATGAGCTTTCACCTGTCAGTGGGAGGAGACATGAACAAGGCGTGTTGGGTGGGCGTGCTGTGCGCAGTTTCAGTCTGGGCGGGCTGCACCCGGGAGAAGACGGAGCCTGCGGCGGCAGGGCAGACCGGGAGCACGACGACCGCTGCGAAGCCAGCTCCCGCCAAGGTGAAGCTGGCGCTCGACTGGATCCCCGAGCCTCAGTTCGGCGGCTTCTATGCTGCGCGTGAGAGCGGAGCCTATGCCCGCCACGGGCTGGAGGTGGAGGTGCTGGGAGGCGGCGCCGGGGCTCCCGTGGCGCAGATGGTGGCCACGGGCCAGGTGGAGTTCGGCACCACCGGCGCGGATGCGGTGCTGATCGCCCGCGCCCGAGGCGTGGATCTGGTGCCGCTGTTCGCCGTGTACCAGACAACGCCGCACGCCATCATGGCCCACGCCTCCCGAGGGGCCACGACGCTGGCGCAGGTGTTCTCCAGCGGCACGGTGGCAATGGAGCCGGGCCTGGCCTACGCGCTCTTCCTGAAGAAGAAGTACGGCTTCGACAAGGTGAAGGTCGTTCCCTATGACGGCGGAGTGGCGCGCTTCCTGGCGGACAAGGCGTTCGCCCAGCAGTGCTTCCTCACCTCCGAGCCGCTCGCCGCCCGGAAGCAGGGCGCCGACCCGGTCATCTTCAAGGTGGCAGACGAGGGCTTCAACCCCTACGCCACGGTGGTGGTGACGCGCAGAGAGCTCCTCAAGAGCTCGCCCGAGCGCGTGCGCGCCTTCGTCCAGGCCGTGCGCGAGGGGTGGCGCTCCTACCTGGACAACCCCAAGGCGACCAACGACCTCATGGCGAAGCTCAACACCACCATGGATGCGGAGACCTTCGCCGCGAGCGCCGAGGCGCAGGAGCCGCTCATCGAGACCCCCGAGACGAAAGCGAAGGGGCTGGGCGTCATGAGCCGCGAGCGCTGGGAGACGCTGGGCCAGCAGCTCGTGGAGTTGGGCTTGATCGACAAGGCTCCCCCCGTGGACGAGTACCTGCTGCCGGAGTTCATGGGTGCCGCGGCCCGCGAGTGAGCCGGGCCCGTCTCCAGTGACCGCTCACCCCCTGCCCGCGACCGCTCGGCCTCTTGCCGGCCACGTCGGAGCCAGCCGGCATCATTCTCACTCCATCACGCCGTCCCGGAGTGAGCCATGACCTCGATCTCGACGCCTCTGCTGATCCTCTGTGCCGTCCTCCTCTTTCCGTTGGTGCTCGCGGGCTCCATCGTGCTCGACCTGACCGAGGCGGAGGTCTCCCCGTGAAGACCAAGCGCCTGCTGGATCTGGCCTTGCTGCTGCCGCTGATGCCCTTCTTCGGGCTGGCGGTGGGGGTGCTTGCCCTGGCCGTGCTCATCATGGATGGCCGGCCCGTGTTCTTCACCCAGCCCCGTCTGGGCCAGGGGCGCCGCGTGTTCCGCATCCTCAAGCTGCGCACCATGACGTGCGAGCCGGACATGCGAGCCCGGCGTCCCACCCGGCTCGGGAACCTGCTGCGCCACCACGGCCTGGACGAGCTGCCCCAGCTCTTCAACGTCCTCATCGGTGACATGAGCCTCGTGGGCCCTCGTCCCCTCACGCCCGAGGATGCGGAGCGCCTGGTCGCCGCGCACCCTCCCCTGGCCGCCCGCTTCGAGGTGCCTCCGGGCATCACCGGGCTGGCCCAGGTGTGCCAGGCGCGAGGGGCGGCCCTCACGGCCCAGCTCGATGCCGAGTATGCTCGAACCTGGAGCGCCTCCGTGGACATCCGCATCCTCTTCCGCACCACCTGGATCAACCTCGTCGGCAAGCGCCGGGGTGCGCGCCCGCTGCCGCCTCACCTCGCTCCGCGATGATTGGAATCCCGGAAGGCTCCATCGTCCGCGCGACGCTGCGCGCCCTCGTCGCTCCCAAGCGGCTGGTGCCCATCCTGCTGGTCGCGGCGTCGCTCGTGTTTGCCCAAGGCCGGTTCAGCCGGGATCCCCTGGCCGTTCCCCTGGGCATCATGCTGTGCCTGCTCTTCGTGGCGGCCGCCCCCGTCTCCTACCGCGTGCTCTTCCCCGAGGGCCTCGACTTCAGCCATGGCGGCGTGCGGCTGGTGCTCTACGGAGCGATGGGCAGCGGCGTGGTGCTCTCCTCCGGCTACGTCCTGCCGAAGCTGCTGCACATGGGGCCCACCTTCCTCACCCAGCCGGTGAACCTCGCCGTCTGTGGTGCCCTCTACCTGGTGGGCGGTTGGGGCCTCGGCCGGGACATTGACTTCGAGGAGTCGCTGGCCAAAGAGCGCGCTCGGGCCACGCGGCTCGAGCTGGAGGCCGAGCAGGCTCAGCTCCTGGCGCTGCGAAGCCACCTGGATCCGCACTTCCTCTTCAACACACTGAACGCCATCGCCGAGTGGTGCCGCACGGACGGCGCCGTGGCCGAGACCGCCGTGCTCCGGCTGTCCGCCATGCTGCGCAGCGTGCTGGCGGGGGTGCGCAGCGCGACGTGGCCGATGGAGCGCGAGCTGGATCTGCTGCGCACCCTGTTCGAGCTCCACCTGCTGCGGGACCCGGAGCTGTTCCAGCTGTCGTTCGAGGTGGCGCCCGGGTTGGGCGAGGTGCCGGTGCCACCGCTCATGCTGCTGCCGCTGGCGGAGAACGCAGTGAAGCACGGACCGGCGGCAGGGCATCGCGGGCACATCTCACTGGCGCTGGTCGTACGAGAGCACGAGCTGGTCTTCACAGTGGAGAACCCGGGGGCCTCGAAAGGTCCACGGCCGGGCAGCACGGGCCTGCCGACGGTGGAGCGCCGGCTCGCCCTGGCCTACGGTGGGGCCGCGCGGCTCTCCTTGGAGAGTGCCGAGGGCCGCACCCGTGTCACCGTCACCCTGCCCCGCTCGGGCCCATTGCTGGGAGTCCTCACGTGAGCCAGTCCCTGCGTGTCCTCATCGCCGATGACGAGCTGCTCGCCCGCAAGCGCCTGTCCCGCCTGCTGGCCGCCTTCCCGGATGTGGAGCTGTGCGGCGAGGCCGCGGACGGAGAGGCCGTCCTCACCGCCGTGCGCGCCGGAGGCGTGGACGTGGTGCTGCTGGACATCCAGATGCC
>NZ_DASPHO010000313.1:0-6443 GCF_035629615.1 Hyalangium sp.
AGGACAAGCCATGATGTTCGTGAAGGCGTTGCCGCTGGCGGTGCTGTTCGGTCTCTCTCTGTTCGTCTCCGCGGGGCGGATCGACGTACCCGCGTTCTGGCTGTACGCGGGGCTGTGGTGGCTCAACGCAGGCTCGACCTACACGCTGGCGGGGCGCCGACATCCCGAGCTGGTGACCGAGCGGATGCGGCCTCCCAGTGACCGTGATCGAGCGACTCGACGCATCGTGGTACCGCTCTTCTTCGCGCACATGGTCGTCGCTGGGCTCGACGTCGGGCGCTTCGGCTGGAGCACAGTTCCCCTGTCGCTCCAGGTCCTGGGGTTCATGTTGATCGCCGGTGGGCTGTGGTTCGCGGACTGGACACTGCTGTCCAACCCGTTTGCCTCCAGCGCGGTGCGGATTCAGAGCGAGCGGGATCAGAAGGTCATCACGCACGGCCCGTACGCGATCGTCCGCCACCCGATGTACCTCGGAGTCTTCCTCGTCGCGACCGGCAGCGGCTGCGCGCTCGGCTCGTGGTGGGCGAGCCTGCTCTTGTTGCCGGTTCTGGCGACCTTCATGCGGCGCACGCTCCTCGAAGACCGGATGCTTCACGACGAGCTGCCCGGCTACAAGGAGTACGCGGCACGAGTCCGCTCGCGGGTAGTGCCGGGCATCTTCTGAGTCGCCCTGCGTGAGGAGCAAGAGCCAGCCGCTGGAGCTCCTCACCTGATGGAGCTGGGTTAATGCAGCGTCACGTCCGCGGCGGCCTGAGTGGCCGGAGCGGAGCTGACCGGCATCTCCGCGTCCTTGAAGCCCTCCTTGCGGACGCGGACCTTGTACTCGCCCTTGTCCACGCTCTTGAAGCGGTACTGGCCGGTCTCGTTGCTCCGGGTCGCCTGAACGACGCGGCCCTTCTCGTCCACCAGCTCGACCACGGCGTTGGAAGCCTGCTGCCCGTTGCCCAGCGCGAGCCCGCCCGCCACCTCTCCATACTGGGCATACTGGCTCTCCGGCGTGTCGTGCGTGAAGAGCAGGCGCTCCTGCTGCAACACCGCGCCCTTCTCATCCACGAAGGAGAACTCGGCGAAGTAGCGGCCCGTGCGCAACGCCTTGCCGTCCTTGCCCTTGCCTCCGAAGGTGAACGTCACCGGGCCCTGCGCGCTCGGGCGCGTCTCCTTGAACACCTCGGCGCCGGGCTGCGGCTGGCCGTCTTTCAGGCCGGCGGCGAGCACGCGCAGCTCTACCCGGCCGGAGCGCTCCTTCGGGGCGATGTTGCGCGCGGCCAGCTCCGTCCCGTTGGCGCTGAAGCGCGAGCCCAGGGAGGTGAGGAAGACATTGCCTGCGTAGACCTCGAGCCGCCGCCGGCTCACCTGCCCCTTCGTGTTGGTGGCCACCACATCCACGGTGTGCTTGCCGTCGCTCAGGCCCTTCGTGTCCCACGTGTAGCTGAGCTTGCCACCCTGCGCGGTCTGTACGGAGCGGTCATCAATGAGCACCTCCACCTTCTGGATGCCCTTGCCCTGGTTGTCGCGGGCCTCCACCTGGATTGTCTGCGCCGACGCGACATGCTCGCCATCCCGGATGCCGCTCACGGCCACGCTCACCACGTCCACGGAGACGAGCCCAAGCACCGCCCACAGCGCCTCGGCCTTGCCGCTGCCGCTCGCTCCCCAGCCACCGTCCGCCTTCTGATGGGACACCAACCAGCGGATGCCACGCGCCACGGGGGTGTCCTCCTCCGTGAAGCCGGCCTGCCGCAGCGCGTATACGGTCTGCCCTGTGGCAAACGGATCCGAAGCCCCAGTCGAGAAGCCCCAGCCCCCATCCTGCTGCTGGAGCGAGACCAGGTGGCGCGCCACCTTGCCCGCCAGTTCCTCTGAGCGGCTGGCGCCCGCCGCGGTGAGCCCGAGCAGGGCATAGTTCACGTCCTGCAGGTACACCCCCTGGGGCTTGCCCTCCCACGAGGCCGCCCTCCGGGCGATGAACTCCTCCGCCCTCCGGATGGGCGCCAGCCACGCGTCATCCGCCGTGCGCGCATACGCCTGCCGCCACGTCTGCATCCCCTGGTAGGTGGCCTGCATGAGGCCGGCGCTCACCGGGGGCGACTCGTGATCGCCCTGCACCGAGCCATCCTTCTGCTGGTACTCCAGGAGCGTCCGCGCCAGCTTGAGCAGGTCGTCGCGCAGCTTGGAGTCAACGTACTGGTCATACCGGGCGAAGGCCACGCCGCCGAAGGCGCGTGCGGTGCGCGGGAAGGTCTCCTGACTCAGGCCTCCCGCGGTGCGTGCGCCTCCCTTCGAGTGGAGGACACCCTCCAGGATGACGCTCAGCTCCTTGGCGGGGACCTCGTACTGGTGGTGCTTGCCCACCGCGAGCCCCTCCAGGGTCACCGCCTGGACATGGCAGCCGTAGCACTGGTGTTGCTGCTGCCACGCCGCGGTCGAGCGGGCCAGGAAGGTGATCCCGCGCTGGGCGGCCTCGCGGACCTTGGGGTCCCCCTGGGCCGCCGTTGCGGGCAGGGTGAAGAGAAGGGACAGGATCAGCGCAGACCTGAGCAGGGACATGGGGACCTCGCGAGGGGTGGCGCCCCTCGAACGCACGAGGTCCCCAAAGGATCTATCTGCAGTGCATCAGGTGAACTTCCTAGGGGTTTGGATCCTGTCCGCTCGGGGCTCGCGAAGCAGTGCTCATGGCGCCTTCATTGTATCGGGGCTCGAGCCGAGAGTTGCAGCGGCTACTGGGGAGGCGCGATCGACAGCTCGATCGAGGCCGTGTCGTTCTCGTCGTTCTTGTCCGAGCGGTCGAACTTCCCCTGCCGCAGCGCCTTGAGCTGCCACGTGACGTTGCCGCTCACCGTGATGAACAGGGTCTCCGAGCCGGTGTCGGAGGCGATCGTCATCGCGTTGATGTCGTCCTTGACGCCGGTGTGCGACGGACGCTTCTTCTCGCCGAGCGGCTTGTTGGTCCGCTTCGACACCGACCAGTCGTAGTTCTCTTCGGTCACCGACCACGTCGACGAGTGTTCGCCCACCGAGTACGAGAACTGCCAGTCGTCCCCCTTGGCCTTCTTCTTGTCGACGAGGTCGCGTGCCTGCGTGCGGCGCGGCCCGACGACCTGCGCGCGCAGCTCGAACGTGTCCTTGTCGAGCGGGAACGTCATGTTCGGCGCGAGCTTCGTCGTGCCGACCCAGAACTCCATGTTCTTCGCCTTGATCGACACCACACGCGCCGCGAACTTGGCGTGCTTGTCGACGTCGGTCTCGATCGGCGACCTGCGGTCGATGACCGCCTGCGCCTGCCTGAAGTTCCCTTCGAACTTCTGGGTGTGGCTGCCGAGGATCTCCATCGCCTTGAACGTCTGGGTCTTGAGCGGGTTCTTCTTGTCGTTCCAGCGCTTCGGGTCTTCGTTCGCCTGCATGAGGAAGTCGTGGACGACCTTGAGCGACCCCTCGACGACCTTGAGGTCCTGCCCCGACTGCGTGAGCTTCGCCTTGGCGTCGTCGTACTCCTTCTTCCGCTTGTTGTACTCGGCCTCGTCCTTGAACTTCGCGTCCTCGAGCCGCGCCTTCTTCTCCTCGAGCTCCCGGTTCACCCCGTCGAGCCCCTTCCGGTAAGCCTCGGCGTCCTTGCGCCGCTTCCCGAGGAAGTCGATCCATTTGATGTGGTTCTTCCAGAACTGCTCCTCGTCACGCGCGTCCTGGGTCATCTTGTTGATGCCCTCGATGATCCGGTCGCCCACCATCCGGAGCGCCGGATTCGTGGATGGCGTCGGCATGTCGAGCTCCTGCGCCCCTGCCACCCCGCCGACCGCCAACCCCAACACCACCACGAGTTCTCTCCACCGCATGCGAACCTCCTCGGCCTGAGACGATATACCGACGGCACTATACGTAACGTGCGTGTAAGACGGATGGGTGCGCTGTTGAGGGGAGCGGAGGGCGTCTTCAAGCACAGCCAGACCCATTTCTTGGGCGAGGAGAGCGCGTGGGGGCGCTTGCCCTTCGACCCCTCATCGCCGCCCGGTTACAATGACCAGGAAAAGGCCCCCCGCCTTCTTTTTTGCAAGGAGACTACGCCATGAGATCGATCCTTCAGACCGCCTTCCTTGCCCTCGCTCTGACGACCGCCTGCTCCAAGCCCAACGAGGCTGCCCTCGTCGAGGCCGGCGACCCGAAGAAGCCGGCCACGAAGGCCGCGCCGCAGAGCACGCCTCCCACCACCGACCTCGTGACGATGCGCGACCCGGTAGAGAACGCCTACACGCTGGGGATGCCAAAGGGCTGGCACAACCGGACCTACTCGGCCCGGGTGTTCGACATCCACAGCATGGTGACCACCTCGGTCAGCCCGAACGGAAGCGTCCTCATCTTCAGCGGCGATCCCAGCATCCCCCAGTACTGGAATCCGGCCTCTGCGTCGCCCGTCCTCTATGACATTGCCCGGACCCATCCCCGGATGAAGATCGAGCCGTTCGTGCCCGCCACGGAATACTTCCCCGGCTACGTGAAGCGGAAGTTCGGCAACTTGCCGAGCTTCAAGCTCATCTCGACCGAGGCGGATGCCCAAGGAGAGCAGAAGCTTCGGAAGAAGTTCGCCGACGCGGGAATCCGTGTGGAAGCGACCATCGCGAATGTAGCCTTCAGCTACACGGACGGCGACAAGCCCATGAACGCGCTAATCATCGGCTCGACGTCCGACAGCGGGCCGTTCTGGATCGTCACCGTCACAGGGATTGCCACCTCGGGCGACCCGAAGGCGTACATCCCGATGATCGAGGCCATGGGCCGCACCCATCAGATGAACCCTGACTGGCAGGCGGAGCAGAATCGGAAGCACCAGGAGCGCATGGCACAGATCCAAGAGTTCGGCCGTCAGATGACCGCCCAGCATCACCGGAACATGGGCGCGATCCAGCAGAGCGCCCAGCGCCACCAGCAGCGGATGCAGGCGATCTGGGCGCAGGGCGACGCCAGCATGAAGAGCTATTACGACCGCATGGCCTCCGGCGAGGCCCAGCACCGGAACTTCCTGAACTACATCAATGAAGAGAACACGGTGGTGGGCTCGAACGGGAAGACGTTCCAGGTGGACAGCAGCTATCAGCGGTACTTCATGCACAAGCGAGATCGCACGTACGTCGGCGGCGATACCGGCATGGACCTGGACAAGCTGCGCAGTCTCGGCCTGAATCCCAACGACTACGAGGAAGTGAAGATCACGAAGTAGGCCTTCGCTTACGGCGCGGCGAAGACCGCCACCGCTGCCCTGGCAGTCGACTCTCCATTGGCCACGCTGCGCAGGCCGACGCCTTCCGCGACAGATGGAGATGACCTACCCTCGCGGGAAACGGAGGTCTCCATGCGTGTTCATGCTTCGCTTGCCCTGCTGCTCACCGTGACGGGCTGTACCACCACCCACAAACTCCCGAAGGCGGAACTGGCGCGCCTGGACGGCTGGGTGGGCCAGGAGACGACGCTGCTCCAGGACATTGGAAGTACCCTGCGCAATGAGCGCAAGGACATCCGGCGCCTGCGCGACCTCAAGGGAAACGAGCACCCCTTCACCGTGGACACGTCCCTGGTGCTCTTCCCGCACCAGGGCGACGAGATCGTCGGAGAGTACGTCGCGGTGCACGTGGACGGGCAGCGCTTCCGCGGGGTGCCCCGGGCGGCGCTCAGCCGGGATATCGAGGTGCCGTTGGACGGGATCGAGTCCGCAGGCGTGCGCAAGTTCAGCCTGGGCAAGACGGTGCTGCTGGGCTCCGGCGTCATCGTCGGCCTCGCCGTGTCGCTCATCGCCGTGGGACTGGCGGTTGGCGACGGAGGAGGTGGTGGTGGCGACGACGACGATTGACCGCCTCCTGTACGGCCCTGACGCAGGACAAACACATCACCCACACGGGAGCAAGCCTTGAAGAAATTTCTGGCCATCTACATCGGCACGGCGGCCGCGCTGGAGAAGTCTGGGTGGAGCAAGCTGGACGAGGAACAACGCCAGAAGCTCGACGCCGCCGGCGTCAAGGCGTGGGAGGAGTGGGCGATGGCGCATGGGGAGGCGATCGTCGACCAGGGCAGTCCCCTCGGCAAGACGAAACGCGCAGCCGCCGAGGGCATCACGGACATCAAGAACAACATGACCGGGTATGTGATCGTGCAGGCCGAGTCTCACGAGGCCGCCGCGAAAATGTTCGAGCGTCATCCGCACTTCACGATGTTTCCGGGCGACTCGGTGGAGATCATGGAGTGCCTACCATTGCCGGGGCAGTGACAGTAGTTCTCAGGGAAGGCCGCTCGCGTCCGAGAGCGGCTTGACCAGGTTGGGCCGCATGTGCCCCCAGTGCCATCTTGCCCTTTAGGCACCTCGGTACGGAGAGTGGGATTGCGCAGTAGAATGGATGCCATGAATGGGCTGACAGCAAGCCGGAGGGTGGTTGTCTCGGCCGCCATCCTGGTCGCGCTGA
>NZ_DASPHO010000314.1:0-5040 GCF_035629615.1 Hyalangium sp.
GTGGAGGTGTGCGGTGAGGCCGCGGACGGGGAGGCGGTGCTCGCCGCGGCGCGGGCGGGCGGGCTGGACGTGATCCTGCTGGACATCCACATGCCCGGGTTGAGCGGGCTGGATGCGCTGTCGCTGCTGCCCGAGGACGGCCCGGGCGTCATCCTCTGTACGGCACACGCCGAGCACGCGGTGGATGCCTTCGAGCACGGCGCGGTGGACTATGTGCTGAAGCCGGTGGAGGCCGCGAGGCTGCAGAAGGCGCTGGAGCGGGCTCGGGCGCGGCTGGGGCCGAAGGAGGGGCAGGAGCCTGCTCGAGCGCCATCCGCGGGCGCGAAGGGGCTGGCGCGGCTGCCCATCCCGACGCGGCAGGGAATCGTCCTGGTGGATCCGGACACCATCTCCCACGCGACGCTGGAGGGAGAGCTGGTGACGGTGTTCACGACGCAGGGCGAGTTCCTCACGGACTTCACGTTGAACGAGCTGGTGGACAAGCTGCCGGTGGAGGGGTTTCAGCGGGTGCACCGGCGCGCGCTGCTGAACCTGACGCATGTGACGCGGCTGGAGCCTCTGGAGACAGGGGGCTACATCGCGCGGACCACCCGGGGACACTCGGTGGAGGTGAGCCGTCAGTCCGCCCGGGAGCTGCGCCGGATGCTGGGCCTGCGCCGTGGGCCTGATGAAGACGCTGGCTCCTGAGACGAAAGACTCATCTCGTTAGGGCAACAACGCCTCCTCCTGATTCAGCCCGGAGGTTCAGTCCACCGGCCACTCGTGCACGGGTGCGCCAGCCTCGGCGTGCTGGCGGTAGCGCTCGAGCAGCGTGGCCAGCGCGTCCGCCTTGGGCATCTGCTCCTCCAGCTTCGCGAGCACCCGGCGCTGCCAGCCGGCACCAGTGCGCCGCGCCGCCACGCGGGCCTCGATGATGCCGAGCATCGCGTCCGCCTCGGCCGCGTCCACGCCCGCCTCCACCAGCCCGCGCCGCGCCACAGGCAGCAGCTTCGGCACCAGCTCCGTCACCGGTACCGGCTGAGGGGACGGCGCGTTCTCCGTGGGCCACAGCATCACCGCCTCCATTCCCTGCTTCGCCGCCCGGATGAAGTTCCCCCGCGCGTGGACGAAGGGCATCGCCGGAAGAAGGGCGTCCATCTGATTGGCCAGTCCCAGCGACAGCCCGAGCAGCAGCGCCCCATTGGCCACCATGTCCACCACGGTGGGCCCTGCGGGCAACGCGCGGAACTCGATACGCAGGTGGCCATCGCACTTCGGATCGTAGATGACGCGGTTCCAGCTCCACACGGTGCTCTGATGGAGCCGCAGCTCGTCCAGTCCGGGGAGCTCTCCTCGCGCCAGACACTCCAGCGGAGACTGGTGCCCCACCACCGGCAGCAGCGGTGCGTACAGCGCCACCACCTCCGAGAACAGCTCCAGCGCGCCCTCGCGTGCCCAGCCGTGGCCGAACGTCACTCGCGCGTGGGGCATGAAGCCGCTCTCGTGTGGATCGCCCCGATCGTCCACCGCCTGCCGGAAGAGCGCCACCCGCGTCTCGTCCCACAGCCGCCGCCCCAGGAAGAGGGGCGAGTTCGTCGACACCGCCAGCACGGGCGCAGTGACGAGCTGGGCCGCGTTGTACACACGCGCGAACTCCGCGGGCGCCACCCGCAGGTGGAACTGGAGGGACGTGTTGGCCCCCTCCAAGGTCACGTCGTCCCAGGTGAGTGACAGCGTGTCCTCCCCTGCGATGGACACCTGGAAGGGCGCATCCCTCCGCCGCCGGAGGGCCGCCGAGAGCGCCCGGTACCGCGGCAGGCCGGTCAGCGCGCCGCTGCCCAGATCCACCTCCCGGAGCGTGGGGAGGATGCCGGTGACAACAACTCGAGCCCCCTGCGTGGCAGCCGCTCGGCGCACCTCTCGCAGCGAGTCCTCGAACTCTGCGCGCAGCGCCGTGAAAGGCCGCCCTGCCAGCGGAGAGGGGCGCAGGTTGCACTCCAGGTTGAAGCGGTCGATCTCCAGCGTCACCCGGGGGTCCACCGTCTGCCCCAGCACCTGGCGGTTCACCGGCAGCGGAAAGCCTGCGGAGTCCACCAGGAACAGCTCCAGCTCCGCGCCCACGGTGCGCGGCCCCGCGCCGAAGTCTGGACGGCGAAGCAGCGCACGCAGCGCCTCCAGGTTCTCGGTCAGCCGCTGCGAGAAGCGCCGGTAGTCCTCGGGGGAGAATTCCTCGCGGTCAATCGCCAGACCCATGCTGGAGACATGGGCACGCTCCCCATTCCCGGCAGGCCAGCCGCCGAAGGAGCCCCCCCTGGCTGCCTGCTCTAGAAGCAACCAGGACTTGACCGCTCGGCTGCCCCCATGCAAGTCCAGCAGGCAATGAGCCTGTTCATCGCCCTCTCCCGGAACGTCGCCGAGACCTCGCCCACCGCCGAGGACCCTCGCCTGCGGACCCGCCTCTACTCCCTGTCGCGCGAGACCGTGTGGAACACCATCCAGCAGCTCGCGGGCTTGCAGCAAGGTTGGAAGGTCATCAAGCTGGACTCGGCCGCGGGCCTCCTGGAAGCAGAGGCACGTACCCGCCTCCTCAAGTTCGTGGACGATGTGACCATCCGCGTGAGCACCGCCACCAGCGAGCGCGTCTCCGTCGACGTCCACTCCCGCTCTCGCGTGGGGAAGGGGGATCTGGGCACCAACGCCCGCCGGATCGGCAAGTTCCTCGAGGAGCTCGACAGCATGCTGGCCCCGACGCAGCGCTGACACGACCCGTCAGCCCGGTCTCCAGGCAGCCGTCCCCAAGCAGTCCCACGCCGTGCCGTGTTATCGCTCGATAGCGCCATGCAGCCTGCCCCCTCCAACACCTCCCTGGTCAACCTGTACGACCTGCCGCGCGCCGCCCTGGGCGAGCTGCTCGCCGGCTGGGGCTACAGCGCCTTCCACCGGGATGCGCTCTGGGGGGCCCTGTACCGCCGGCAGGTGCAGTCGCTCGACGCGCTGGATGGGCTGCTGCGGCCGGAGCTGGTGGCACTCCTGCGCGAGCGCGCCTGCCTGCGCCGCCCTGCCGTGCACCACGAGGCGTTCAGCAGCGACGGCTACACCCACAAGCTGTTGCTCCGCCAGCACGACGGGCAGACGATCGAGACGGTGCTGATGCGGTTCAAGGGCCGCGCCACGGTCTGCATCAGCACGCAGGCGGGCTGCGCCATGGGCTGTGTCTTCTGCGCCACCGGGCAGATGGGGCTCGTGCGCCACCTGAGCCCGGGGGAGATCGTCGCCCAGGTGCTCCACGTCACCGGCATCCTGCGCGAGTCGGGCGAGTCCCTGCGCAACATCGTCCTCATGGGCATGGGCGAGCCCCTGCACAACTATGAGGCCACGATGGAGGCCGTGGACATCCTGGTGGACCACTCGGGCCTGTCCATCGGTCCGCGCTTCATCACGCTGAGCACTGTGGGCGTAGTGCCCGGCATCCGCCGCCTGGCCGACGAGGACCGCCCGGTACACCTGGCTGTCAGCCTGCACGGCGCTACCGATGAGGAGCGCGCCGCGCTGGTGCCGGTGGGCAAGCGCTGGCCGCTCGACGAGCTGATGGAGGCGTGCCGCTACTACAGCGAGAAGCGCAAGCGCCGCATCTTCTTCGAGTGGACGCTGATCGCCGGAAAGAACGACACGGCGGAGCAGGCCCATGTGCTCGGGCGACTGCTGCAGGGCATGGACGCTCACGTGAACGTCATCCCGCTCAACCCCACGGTGGGCTACGGCGGTGCGCCCAGCTCCCCAGAGTCCGTGCGAGCCTTCCAGGACGTACTGGCCTCCTACGGGCTGCCGAGCACCGTGCGCCAGCGCCGCGGCATCGACATCGACGCGGGCTGCGGCCAGCTCAAGGCCGCGGTGGAACGCCCGCGTCGTTCAGTTCCGGCAACTCCCTGAGTGACAGTCGAGCACAGGGCCACGGTCCCCATTAAGGTCCGCGGCTCCTGCCTCGGAGGTCCACCATGGCCGCTGCCACCCCACTCCCCGCCGCCGCCGCTGGTACGTTCCGGCTCGGTGACATGACCGTCCACCGCATGGGCTTCGGCGCCATGCGCATCACCGGCGAGGGCATCTGGGGCGAGCCCAAGGATCCCGAGACGTGCAAGCGCGTCCTGCGCCGCGCCGTCGAGCTGGGCATCAACCTCATCGACACCGCCGCCTCCTACGGACCGGACGTGTCCGAGCGAATCATCGGAGAGACGCTCCACCCCTACGCCAACGGCCTCGTCATCGCCACCAAGGGGGGCCTCACCCGCAGCGGCCCGGGTGGGTGGCACCCCAACTGTTCCCCCGAGCACCTCACGAAGGACCTGGAGGGCAGCCTGCGTCGGCTGCGCGTAGAGCGCATCGACCTGTACCAGCTCCACACCATTGATCCGAAGGTCCCCCTCGAGGACTCCGTGGGCACGCTCGCGCGCCTGCGCGAGCAGGGGAAGATCCGCCACGTGGGCCTCTCCAACGTCTCCGTGGCCCAGCTCCGCCAGGCACGAAAGCTCGTCCCCATCGTCTCGGTGCAGAACCGCTACAACCTCTCGGATCGGCACAGCGAGGACGTGCTGAACGAGTGCGAGAAGGAGGGCATCGGCTTCCTGCCGTGGTACCCGCTCGCCGCCAGCTCACTGGCCACCGACGCCAGCCCGCTCGCACAGGCCGCGAAGCGCCACGGCGTCACCCCGGGACAGCTCGCGCTCGCGTGGCTGCTGCACCGCTCCCCCGTCATGCTCCCCATCCCCGGCACCTCGTCCCTCGCACACCTGGAAGAGAACACCGCCGCCGCCACCGTGAAGCTCTCCCCCGACGAGGTTCGCGAGCTCGGCCGGTGAGCACAGGAAGCACGGCAGGCGCGGCGCACACACGGTAGGGGTACAGGAAGGGAACACCCTCACCCTCAGCGCTCCCCCAGCGTCACCGGACGCTGCAGGGAGAACACGGGGAGGTGGCTCGCGGCCTCGCGCACCAGGCCGAGGAAGGCCCGCACCGCCTCTGTGAGCGGGATGCCCATCGTCCGCAGCGTGCGGCGGTGATCCA
>NZ_DASPHO010000315.1:0-6956 GCF_035629615.1 Hyalangium sp.
TCCCCGGAGGGTGGCCGAGCAGCCGCGCCGCCAGATCCAGCAGCCGCTGGTGTCGGGAGAGCTCCCTCGCTGCCAGGGCCGTGAAGCGCCGCTCCTGCCCTCCCAGCCCGCCTGCCTCCCGCAGTGCCGTGGCGAGCGAGGCCTTGAGCGGCTCCCCCCTCAGCACCGCGATGTGCGCCTCAATGGCGGCCGTAGCGGCCCGCCGAGACGGGCGGCCCAGCCGTGCAGGGTCGTGAGGCGTAGGCCAGAGCGTGTTCACGGGGGGACGTCTCCCGAAGTCCTCACCCCTTCAGCCCGAGTGAGAGGACCAGGCACCCCTTCTCGGTCCTCGCCGCCTGCGGCTGGCTCGCGGACAGGAAGAGGTAGTGCGGCACAGGCTGCCGCTCGCCATCCACTTCAAGCGCTCCCTCCACCACCAGCGCTCCCGCGCGCCCTCGGTGGTGGCTCCACGCATAGCTGGCCCCAGGCTCCATGCGGATCCACGTCCGCGCCTGCTCGGGGGTGGCCTCAGGCTGTCGCTGCACGTGCACGCCGGCGGCCTCCTGCACCCAGCCAGACTCGGGAGGCCGCTCCTGGGACAGACGCTCCAGATCCCCTCGCAGCGCGAGGAAGCGCTCCACCAGCGCCATCATCTCTTCGAGCTGAAAGGGCTTGGCCAGGATGGCGTCCGGCTCGAGGGGCCTCAGCGCTCGCTGGATGTCCTCTTCCGTGGCCGCGCTGACAATCACGACGGGCTGGAGCTGGCGCCGGGCCGCCTCCAGGATGCTCCGCCCCCCCTGCCCCGTCCCCGCGATGTGGAGATCCGTGAGCACCAGCTCGAACCGCTCCTGCCGGAGCGCCACCAGCGCCGAGTCCACCAGGCCAGCCGAGCGCACCTCTGCCACCTCGGAGATGATGTCGCTCATCCCCTCGCGCAGGCTCGCGTCGTCCTCGACCAGCAGCACCTTCATCGGGTTCCTTCCCGCCAGGGGTGTTCCAAGCCCTGCCCCCCCGGACGCGCCCCCTGAGGGCCGCGCGACGCGTACTTCCCTGGTTCTCGTAGTGGCCCTCCCCGGACTCGAACCGGGACGCGGGGTCAGCCGCAGCGGATTTTGAGTCCGCCTCGTCTACCAATTTCGACAGAGGGCCCTGTCTGGCTCCGCAAAGTCGGGCAGACGTATAGCGCGGCCGACGCTCTCATGCACCCGGAGATTGCGGTGCCGCGCCCAAATGGCTAGAGGGTCCGCGCATGTACAACATTCTCATCTCCCTGGGTGTGGGCATTGCCATCGCCCTCGGCATCAAGCTGGCGGGCTACTCCCTCTGGGCCGGCCTCATCCCTGGCGTCCTCGCCTTCGCGCTCACCTTCGTCCTCCTCGCTCGCCGGGTGGCCAAGCGCATCCAGCTCCTCATGGACTCCGTCCAGAAGGAGTTCGCCACCCAGGCCACCACCCAGAAAGAGGCGCAGCAGAAGGTGGAGCGCGCCGTGAAGACCCTGGAGCAGGGCCTGGTCTACGACAAGTGGCAGATCATGGTCGGCCCAGAGCTCCACGCCCAGATCGGCATGCTCAAGTACATGGTCAAGGACCTGGACGGCGCCCAGGCCCACTTCGCCAAGTCCGGCCCTCGCAACTACATGGCCAAGGCCATGGAGGGCGCTCTTCATTACCAGCGCAAGAACTTCCCAGCCATGGAGTCCGCCTTCGAGACGGCGGTGAAGGCCGGCAAGAAGGAGTCCATCATCTGGGCCGCCTACGCCTGGTGCCTGCTCCAGAACAAGGAGAAGGACAAGGCGCTGCGCGTGCTCGGCCGCGCCGTGCAGATCAACCCCTCGGACGAGAAGCTCAAGTCCAGCCTCTCCCAGCTGCAGAACGACAAGCGGCTGAAGATGAAGCCGTACGAGCCCACCTGGTGGCAGTTCGGTCTCGAGGCTCCGCCCACGCCGACGATGGGCGGCGGAGGCGGTGGCCGCCGCGTGCAGTTCATTACTCGACGCTAGGACCGTACCTTCGGGAACCATCCGTTCGCCGGAGCACGGGAATTCCTACCGATCGCGACTTCCCATGTTGGAACGACTTACGGCTGGGTAAGACTCGTGACGGGTAGCGGGCAGCGCAACCACCCGAAAAGACACCAGCTGCCGGGCTCTCGCCAGGGCACACGGCTTGCTCCTACGTCCACTACCCCTTCGGTGAAGGGGTGAAGAAGAAAAGAGTGGGACGGACTTGGCAGTCGGAGGTCTCGGGTGAAGGTTGCGGAGGACAGCGGGTGCTCGCAGGACCGGGCGGCGGTGGCGCGAGGGGCGCAAGGGCGTCGAGAGCAACCGGAGGGGCGTAGCGCTCGAGATCTTCGGCCTGCCATTTCGAGGCAGGCGTGCGCAGCGGAGCGTTGAATGGAACGGCGCGGCCGTGGCAGTGAGCGGGCCCTCATCCTCATCATCGAGGACGATGCAGGTGTACGAGACAGCCTCTCGGACCTGCTGGTGGCAAGATTCGAGGTACTCACCGCGGCAGACTCGGGCGTCGGCGTGGAGCTGGCGCGAGAGCACCACCCGGATCTGATCCTCCTGGATCGGTTCCTGCCCAGCGGAGACGGGCTGGCGGTGCTGGAGACCCTGCAGGGGGACGTCCGAACGGACTGCGTGCCCGTCATCTTCCTCACGGGAGACGCGGACGAGGCCACCCTGGAGAAGTGCCTGGACATGGGGGCCGTGGACTTCATCCACAAGCCGGCCAGCGCCCGCGAGCTGCTGGCCCGCATTGATCGCGCGCTGCGTCAGAGCGAGCACCAGCACCGCCTGCGGGTGCTGGCCCAGACGGACGCGCTCACGGGCCTGGCCAACTTCCGGGCGCTCACGGTGCGAATGGAGGAGGAGTTCCGGCGCGCCGGCCGCTACCAGTATCCGCTGGCGGTGGTGGTGATCGATCTGGATCACCTCAAGGCCATCAACGACGGCATGGGCCATGACGTGGGCAACCGGGCGATCCTGGCCCTGGCCGCGCACCTGAAGACCAACCTGCGCGAGTCGGACTTCGCGGCGCGCTTTGGCGGGGATGAGTTCGTCGCCCTGCTGCCGCACCAGACGGCCGTCGAGGCGGCGGCCTTCGCTGAGCGCATCCGCGCCGGGCTGCGCAACGTGACGGTGCAGCGCAGCGATGGGCGGCCTGCCCCGTTCGGGCTGAGTGTGAGCGTGGGCATCGCCGATCACTCGCAGAGCTCGCCCCGGGAGAACACGGAGGCGCTGCTGAAGGCGGCAGACGCGGCGCTCTATGTGGCCAAGCGCGAGGGGCGGGATCGCGTGGTGGTGTACGGCACCGCGATGGGAGTCCCGCCTCCAGCGGCGACGCGGCACTGAGGCGGTTTCACGGGCAGAGGACGCACCGAGGGCGAGCGAGGGCGAGGATGAGCGGAAGCAGGCTGATGAGTGGTTCGAGGGTGGCAATCATCGGCGGAGGCATCGCCGGCGCGGGGCTGGCCGCCTCGCTCCTCTTCAACGGACGAGCCCGAGGGATCCCACTGGACGTCCGTGTGTACTCGCACGGGGATCCCAACAGCGTGCCGCCCCCGGTGGTGCTGACGCCCGAATGCCGCTCGCGCCTGGCCGCGCTGGGCTGCCGCGTCCCGATGGAGTGGCGTGTGCACGAGCTTCGGGGCGTGGAGATCCTCGCCCAGGGGCGACGCGAGCTGCTGCCCGCGCCTCCGGGGGGAGTCTGGGTGGTGGACAGCTGGCCGCAGGGGCTGGGCGGGCTGGAGGTGGTGCGCGAGGCACTCACCACCGCCGCGACCGGCCAGGGGGCCCGGTTCGTCTCACGCCATGTCGATCGTGTGGAGCGTCAGCCTCCGGCTCCCGATGCGCCGGAGCAGGTGCGCAACAGCGGCCCGCTGGTGGTCCGCGCTCAGGGCAGCGGCGATCGCTTCCACGCGGTGGCGCTGGCCACGGGGGCGGGAGGCTCGCTTGGAGACGCGTTCTTCCCGGGCTTCCAGCCGGCGCCTACGGTGGCGGCGGTGCAGGCGCGGCTGCGCCTGGGCTCTTCGCGGCTGACGCTCTCTCCGTTGGCCCGGCTGTGGATCTCTCCCCTGCCTTCGGTGGATGCGCTGTTCCTGTTGCCCGGAGCGAACTCGGTGTACGCGCTCGCGTTCGGGCCGGCGGTGACTCCGGCGGATCTGTGCCAGGCGCTGATGATGGCGGCGCGGGACGGGCTCGTGGAGGAAGGCTTCGAGCTGTCGGCGCTGGAGACGACGCGACTGCCCTTCGGGCCGGGGCGCTCGCTGGTGGCGCCGGGGCAGCTCGTCGTGGGACCGGCGGCGCTCGGGCACCCGCTGCAGATCGGGCTGTCAGAGACGCTCGCCACCTGCAGCCGGGCGGCGGTAGGGCTCCTGGATGGAGGGCTCGAGGCCTCGGTACTGGAGCGCCGCTACGTCCGCGAGGGGCTCTCGGAGCTGATGGAGGACGCGGTGGCGGGGGCTCGATCCATTGCGTGGCTGCGGCGAGCGGGCCGGCGGGCGCCGGAGGCGTTCCTGGCGGCTCGGCGCAGGGGCTCGGTGGGTGGCGTCTACAGCGGGGGCGTGCTGGGGCTGGCGGCCCCTACCCCGCTGGCGCTGCTGGCCTCGGCGCGCTGGGCGGGCCTGCGCGAGGTGGTGGGCTCGTGGCTTCGGACGGCAGTGGAGCCGGTGCCCACGGTCGTCCCTTCGCTGGAGTCGGAGCTCTACTACGTCGTGGATGACGATCCGGACGCGCGGGAGGCGATGACGCAGCTCCTGGAGTCCACCGGCGCGACAGTGGTGTCCTTCGCGGACGAGCTGGCGCTGTTCTGCGCGGTGGCGCGGCGGCCACCTACGGCCATCCTGCTGGATGTGGTGCTGCACTGGGTGGACGGACTGCGATTGTGCGAGGGCCTCAAGCAGCACCCGCTGACGCGGAACACGCGAGTAGTCGTGATGAGCGGGCTGAACCGGCCGCACGTCCGGCAGCGAGCACTGGACGCAGGCGCGGAGGCCTTCCTTCCCAAGCCGGTGGAGCCAGAGCGACTGCTGCGGCTGCTCATGGGCCATGGCCTCGGAGCTCCGGCTTCGACGCCGACTCGAGTCTCTGAGGAGACGGCGGACGCCGAGTCCGGCCGTTGCGCCTCCTGACCTCGTAGACCCGGCCTTCAGGGTGGTGGCATCCACCGTGGTCGGCAGTTAGGTTCGGCCGCCATGAAAACACTTCTGTCCCTGCTCCTCGTGGTCCTGCTCGCCCCTGCCGCCCAGGCCGCCGAGACCCTCACGATCTACTCCGGCCGCAACGAGCGCCTCGTCGGGCCGCTCTACAAGGCCTTCACCGAGAAGACAGGCATCCAGGTGAAGGTGCGCTATGGCGAGACGCCGCAGCTGGCCGCCACGCTCCAGGAAGAAGGGGCCCGGACACCGGCGGATGTCTTTATCGCCCAGGACGCGGGGGCGCTCGGGGCGCTGGCACGCGCGGGGCATCTGCAGCCCCTGCAGAAGGAGCTGCTGGAGAAGGTGGACGCGCGCTTCCGCTCCCCCGACGGCCTCTGGGTGGGCCTGAGCGGCCGGGCTCGCGTGGTGGCCTACAACACGAACAAGGTAAAGCCGGAGCAGCTGCCCAAGAGCATCCTCGGCTTCAACGACCCGTCCTGGAAAGGCCGCATCGGCTGGGCCCCCACCAACGCCTCCTTCCAGGCGTTCGTCACCGCGATGCGCCTCCTGAAGGGAGACGCGGCCGCGAAGCAGTGGCTGGAGGGCATCAAGGCTCTCGCGCCGCGCACCTACAAGAACAACGCGGCCATCATCGAGGCCCTGGCGCGCGGAGAGATCGACGTCGGCTTCGTCAACCACTACTACCTCTACGCCGCGAAGAAGGACAAGGGCGAGGCCCTGCCGGTGGCCAACCACTTCGTTGCCGCCGGTGATCCGGGGGCCCTGGTCAACGTCGCGGGCGCCGGGGTGCTGAAGAGCTCGAAGAAGGCGGACGCGGCGCGCAAGCTCGTGGCGTTCCTGCTGGACACGGAGGCCCAGCGGCACTTCGCCAAGGAGACCTACGAGTACCCGCTGCTGCCGGGGGTCGAGGCGGCTCCCGCGCTCCCCTCGCTGAGCCAGGTGGGCTCGCCGGACCTGGATCTGTCCAAGCTGGAGGATCTGCGCGGCACCCTCAAGCTCCTGCAAGAGACCGGAACCCTCTAGGCCGCTGCTCGAGGGCTCGTCATGTTCCGCCGCGCCTCCAGGCTCCTGCTGGCCGCTGGGCTCGGGGTGGCTGCGATCGCACTGCTGCCCGCTGTCTACCTGCTCGTCCGCGCGGCGGAGGCCAGCTCGGAGGCCTGGGCCTTGCTCGCCCAGGCTCGCACGCTCCGGTTGCTCGGGAGCACCCTGTGGCTCGCGCTCGCGGTGACGGGGTGCGCGGCCGCGATCTCGCTGCCTCTGGCCTGGCTCACCACGCGCTCGGATCTCCCCGGGCGGCGCGCATGGACGGTGCTGCTCTGCCTGCCGCTGGCGCTGCCCACCTTCGTGAGCGGGTACGTGCTGCTGGCAGCCTTCGGCACCGGCGGCGCGCTGGAGGCTCCGCTGTCCCGGCTCGGCCTGCCCGTGCCGCCGGTGTATGGCTTCCCTGGTGCACTGCTCGCGCTGACGCTCTCCACCTACCCTTACTTCTTCCTCGCACTCCGGGCCGGGCTGCTCGCGCAGGATCCCGCGCTGCTGGAGAGCGCGCGGAGCCTCGGGCTCACTCCCGCTCGGGCCTTCTGGCGCGTCACCCTGCCCCTGCTGCGGCCCTCCTTCGCCTCCGGCGCGCTCCTGGTGGGGCTCTACGTCTTGTCGGACTTCGGCGCCGTGGCCCTGGTCCAGTACGACGCCTTCTCCCGCATCATCTATATGCAGTACGAAGGTGCGTATGACCGCTCCTACGCCGCGCTGCTCGGGCTCGCGCTGGTGGTGGTGACGGTGGCCGTCCTCGCGCTCGAGGTGCGCGCTCGCGGCAGAGC
>NZ_DASPHO010000316.1:0-4961 GCF_035629615.1 Hyalangium sp.
CTGCTTGAGGAAGTCCTCGGAGAGCACCTGCATGTAGCGCGCGAGCACCACGAGATCGATGTGGTGGCGCCGCAGCAGATCCAGCACGGCGGCCTCCTGCGCGGGCTTGGTGTCCGGGGTGACGGGGAGCGTGAAGAAGGGGACGCGGAAGTTCTCCGCCACCTGCTCCAGGGCGTTGTGGTTGCCGATGATGAGGGGGATCTCACACGGCAGCTCGCCGCTCTGCTGGCGCAGGAGCAAGTCATAGAGGCACACCGGCTCCTTCGTCACCAGCAGGGCCACGCGCGCCAGCCGGTCGCTGTAGACCACGGACCACTCGGCCTGCAGCGCGCCCGCCAGCTTCCCGAAGGCCTCCGTCAGGTTCTTGCGCGTGCTCGAGCCCCCCAGGCCCTGCAGGGCCTGGGGGCTCTCCAGGCGCGCAAGGTCCACCACCAGGCGCATGAAGAAGCGGGGCACGCCGCTCTCGGTGATGAGCTCGGTGTGGTTGCTGGCATCAATGATGTTGAGGCCAAGCTCGGAGAAGAAGCCGGCCAGCCTGGCGACGAGCCCCGGCCCGTCAGGCGCGGCAATCAGGAAGGTGGCTCTGGCAGAGGTGGACATGGCCATCGCACGTATCCCAGAGCCAGGGCCCCGGACAAGCGGCTCAGCCGCTCCGGCCTGGCCGCACCAGCACGGCCCCCGCCGCCACGATGGCCAGGAAAGCCACCAGCAACCCCAGTGCGCTCGGCAGCCCGAGGAGGTCCGCCAGGAAGCCCACCACGGGCGGGCCCACGAGGAAGCCGCCATACCCCGCCGTGGACACCGCGGCGATGGACACCCCTGGCGCGCTGCCCGGGGTGCGGCTCGCGGCACTGAACAGCACGGGGATGAGGTTGGACAGGCCGAGCCCCACACAGGCGAAGCCCACCAGCGCCGCCAGGGGATGTTGCAGCAGCAGCGCGCTCCCCAGTCCACAGGCCGCCAGCGCACCGCCCACGCGCACCAGCCGCTCCGGGCCGAGCGCCGTCACGAGCCGATCCCCCGTCACCCGCCCGATGAACATGGCCAGCGAGAACACGGCATAGCCCGCGCCCGCCAGATCCGCGTCGGCCTGCAGCGAGTGACGCAGGTACACGGCGCTCCAGTCCGCCATGGCCCCCTCCACGACCAGCACGAAGAAGGCGAGCCCGCCCAGCAGCAGCAGCGTCCCTCGTGGCAGCGCGAAAGAGAACGAGGCCCCACCCTCGTCAGCGGAGCCCGGCAGCAGCAAGCGCGCCACGACCACCACCGTGACGAGCCCCAGCACTCCAGCGCACAGGATGTGGTGCGAGGGAGTAAGCCCACCGGAGAGGGCCAGAATGGAGCCGCCAGAGCCCACCAGCCCGCCCAGGCTGAACAGCGCGTGGAACGAGGACATGATGGTGCGGCCCAGCCGGCGCTCGACGACAACGGCGTGGGCATTCATCGCGACGCTCATGGAGCCGGCGGCGCCGCCGACGGCCACCAGCGAGAGCATCAACCACGGCAGGCTGGGAGCATGCACGGGCAGCGCGATCACCCCGCAGAGCAGCAGGCCGGTGGCGAGGGTGACGGCGCGGCTGCCCCACCGGGCCACCAGCGCTCCGGCCAGCGGCATGAACACCAGCGAGCCGACGGCCCCCCCCAGCAGCGCCACTCCCAGCTGGCCCGCGCTCAGGCCCAGCTGTGCCTGGACGGTGGGGATGTGCGGCACCCAGCTCGCGAAGGCGAAGCCGTTGACGAAGAAGAGGGCGTACAGCGCGATGCGCGCCGTGGCGGCGGAGGGCTCGGTGCGGCCCTCCCAGGGGAGGATCGAGGAGCTCATGCGGTCAGGATCCGGAGGTTGAGCTTGCGGAAGGGGCTCAGCGTGGCTTCGGGGGCCCTGGCCTCGGTGACCAGGGTGGCCACCCGCTCGGCCGGGGCCACCACGAAGGGCGAGAGCGTTCCGAGCTTGTCGGCGGTGAGCACGGCCACTGTCTCAGCCGCGTGGTGGATCATGGCGCGCTTGGTGGCGGCCTCCTCGGCGTGGGAGGCGGTGATGCCCCCCTCGCTGTGGAGGCTGCACACGCCCAGCACGCACAGATCGGCCCGGATCTGGCGAAGCGCCTCGACGGTGTCGGCGCCCACCACGGTCAGCGCCTCCGGGTGCAGGCGGCCACCCACGAGGCGGACTTCAATCCCCGGGTGATCCGCCAGGGCAAGCGCCACGGGCGGGCTGACGGTGATGACGGTGGCGCGCAGCTCCCGGGGCAGGCAGCGGGCGACCTCCAGCGTGGTGGTGCCTCCATCAATGAAGACCACCTGGCCGGACTGGATGAGCCCGGCCGCGACCTGGGCCACGGCATGCTTTGCGGGCTGGTAGAGCTCGGCGCGAGCCCGATGGCTCAGCTGTGTATGGGCACGAGGGAGGGCGCCACCGTGGACCCGGCGCAGCAACCCCGCCTCATCCAGCTCCCGCAGATCTCGGCGAACGGTGTCCTCCGAAACCCGCAACAACCGGCACATATCAGCCGCGAAGACGCGCCCCTTGGTGGCGAGCCGTTCCAGAATGAGGCGTCTCCGCTCCTCGGGGAGCAGGGCGTCTAGAGCGTTGTCGGTCAGTTGCGTAGTTATGCGGGTCTATGCCGTTTCCAGCAGGATCCCGTATGTACCAGCACACGTCAAGGAAGGAGCCTGGCAGCCATTCGACCTAACCGCCGATGGGGCCCTGGGTGAGCAACCGCGTGGCCTGCTCTCTCAGGGACGGGGGCACGGAGGAGTCCGAGGCCAGCTCGGCCAGGTCCGTGGAGTTGAGCAGGGGGACGATCTTCGCCCCCACCTCCGGCGGCAGGTACGGGTTGAAGACGAGTGCTCGGCGCACCGCGTGCCGGGCCGGCCAGCGCGATGACTTCCAGATCTCCACCAGCGGCTCGGTCTGGTATGGAAAGGCGCCAGCGTCGCGATGGGAGGGGAGATGTCGTCGAGCTTCGAGAACAACGACTTGAAGATCGGGGGCAACCAGATCCAGGCGGGGCGCGACGCCTACTACACCACGCACAACAACATCCGCTTGGAGCGCCGCTGGACCCGTCCGGTCCCCCCCCCGATCTTGCGTGAGGTGGTCCCGCGTCAGAAAGCGTTCGAGGAAGCCAGCAGACTCTTGCAGGAGCGTGGACAACTGGCGCTCAGCGGACGCATGACCTCCATGGCTCTCCGCGGGATGCCGGGCATTGGCAAGACGACCCTCGCGCGGATGCTCGCTCTCCAGCTTGAACCGCGCTACCCGGACGGAGTCCTCTGGCAGGAGCTGGGGCCTGATTACCTCTCCGAGGACAAGGTCCAGCCTGTGCTCGACCAATGGGCCGCCATGGCCCTGTCCATCCCTCTGGAGGTTCGCGCCTCCGAGCACTTCGAGAGTGGGGTCGTACGCGCCCTCCTCGGGGAGCACCCCCGCTTGTTGGTGGTGCTCGACAACGTCTGGTCGCTCTCCCCCATCCGGCGCCTGCTCGAGGCCATCCCACCGCAAGCCCACCTCTTGATCACCACCCGGTCCGCGGAAGTGGCCCGCGGGCTCGGCCATGAGCCGTATGAGCTGCACGAGCTGACGCCTAAGGAGGCTCGGCAGTTGATGCAGCTGCGCTTGAACCTCCAGGATCTCACCCAGGAGATCGAATGGTGTGACAACCTAGCCAATGGCCTAGCATTCCACACTCTCGCCCTCGACGTGGCGCTGGGCATCATCCGGCGCGAGGGGAATGAGCCCGCCGAGTGGCGCAACTCGGCGGAGCGGATCGTGGGGTACGTCCGCTCCGGCAAGGGCTTCGAGGATCTGCGACTGAAGGCAGAGGATCGAGAGATGAATGTAGAGCGCGTGCTCTCGTACAGCTACCAGCGCATGGACGAGACCGCACAACGCCACTTCCGCCTGCTGGGGGCCTTTGCGCCTGATTCCCACTTCGACACAGTCGCAGCAGCACAATTGTGGGAATGTGACACCAAGAAGGCCAAGGAACAGCTCGATGACTTCGTTGACGCGGCCCTGCTCAACCGGTTGGCGGGAGGGCGCTGGACGCAGCATGGCGTGCTGCGCGGCTACACGTTGGCCCTCTTGCGTCGCGATGGAGCACAGGAGCAAGCCGCCGCGCGTCACGCGCGCATCTACGACGAGGCGATGAGGGAGGCTGATGACGCGCAACGGTTTGCGCCAATGCAGACAGCACTACCTCAATTGCGCCACGCCTATGAGTGGGCAGTGGAGAATGATCTGCAGAGAGCACTGAGTCTCATCGCCAACTGCGCTCACTTGCAAGTCGCGTTTGGCCTAGCCCAAGAGAACCTCGCATGGTGTGAAAAAGCCTTCCTGAGCGCGAAGCAGCGCGGGAAAACGATGAATGTGGCGGCCATTCATTTCCTTCTAGGCAATGCCTTCCACAGCGTTGCTGGATTGCCAGAGCAGAATCGCTCCGTGCGCCTGCAACAGGCTCTGGACGCCTACACCGAGGCTCTGCGCTTCCTCACCCCCGACGCCTCTCCTCTCGACTACGCCCAAACCCAAAACAACCGCGCCAACCTTCTCCGCGACCTCGCCACCCTGCCAGGGCAAGACCGCGCCTCTCTCCTCCAGCAGGCTCTGGACGCCTACGCCGAGGCTCTGCGCTTCCTCACCCCCAACGCCTCTCCCCTCGACTACGCCCAAACCCAAAACAACCGCGCCAACCTCCTCAGCGAGCTCGCCACCCTGCCAGGGCAAGACCGCGCCTCTCTCCTCCAGCGGGCTCTGGACGCCTACGCCGAGGCTCTGCGCTTCCTCACCCCCGACGCATCTCCCCTCGGCTATGCCCAAACCCAAAACAACCGCGCCAACCTCCTCCGCGACCTCGCCACCCTGCCAGGGCAAGACCGCGCCTCTCTCCTCCAGCAGGCTCTGGACGCCTACGCCGAGGCTCTGCGCTTCCTCACCCCCGACGCATCTCCCCTCGGCTACG
>NZ_DASPHO010000317.1:0-7237 GCF_035629615.1 Hyalangium sp.
GGGGAGCGCCGGAAACCCTGAGTTCTAAGGCCCCTCCCCCCGCCGAGGTGCGAAGGAGAATGAGGTATCCTTCCGCCTGCCTCTCCTGGAGAACGTCGATGGTGTCCCCCCACCGTGTCCCACCTGCGCGCGCCGCGGCTCCGTGCTCGCGACGAGGGACGCGGCTGCTCGCGGTGGCGCTCTCGCTCCTGGCCACCGCGTGTGCCACCACCTCCGGCGACCTGCGCACCGACTGCGAGCGCGGCAACACCGGCGCCTGCAGCACGTGGGGCACCCAGCTCCTCATGCAAGGCGAGAAGCAGCAGGCCGAGAACGCCTACGCCCGCTCGTGCGAGGGCGGCGAGCTCGATGACTGCACCTCGCAGGGCCGGCTCATGCTGGAGCGCGGCGAGCTGACCGGGGCCGAGGCCCCGCTCCTCAAGGGCTACGAGTACGAGAGCGAGGCAGCCACCCTGGCCCTCGCGGACCTCTACCTGTCCCGCGGCGAGCCTGGGGACGCGGAGCGGGCGCGGCAGATGCGCTGGGAGGCCCCCGCCATCGACAAGCCAGGCCGCGAGTTCATCTTCTGGTGGCGCCCCTCGCCCACCGGGGAGACCACCTACGCCCTCGCGTACTCCTTCCAGCCCATGGCCTTCTGGGCTCGCCGGATGACGCTCGGCCTCCATGCCGCCGGCAACTCGCGGGGCGGCAACGAGCTCAACGCGGCCATCGGCTACCAGCACTTCCTCACCCCGGCCGTCGTCCCCTACGGCACCCTGCTCCTGGGGGGAGCCTTCCAGCAGCGCGCCTTCAACGCCGGCGCGGAGGTCGGCATCAAGTGGTGCCTGGGTCCAGTGGGACACCTCAACCTCGGGGGCGGCATCTCGGTGGGCAGCCCACTTCACGCCTCGATTGGGATAGGGATCAACTCCCTGCCCATCGAGCTACTCCTTCTCCTGGCAGGACGCTGATTTCCGACACTCCCTCCCCAAGGGACGCAACTTTGGGGAGGTAAGGTGCGAAGATACCGGCACCACACATTATCCCACATCACTGTAGAGGCGAACGTGAGCGACACCAAGATCAACCGCCCCTCCCCGAACCCGGTGACTGCCCCGGCGACGAAGGGCAACGCCCCCACGAACGCCGCGGAGCCGCGCAAGGAGACGGCGTCCCCGGCCTCGGCGAAGAAGCCTGCCGCGGCAGCTTCCGCGCCCAAGGTGAGCGCCCGGAGCACGGACGGCTTCGAGCCCACGGGCAGGGCGGCCTCGCGCCAGAGCGTGGCGGGCGCCCAGGCCCCGGTGGCGGTGACGGCCTCCGCGGCCGCCGCGGTCCAGCCGACGAAGCGCAAGGTGTCGTTCGTCTATGACGCCGGGCCGCACAGCAACCTCACGGACGTGAAGCTGAAGGGGAGCTGGGACGCCTCGGGCCAGTTCAGCAACCAGTGGGACGTGGGCTCCATCCCCATGCGCTCGCTGGGCAACGGCAAGTGGGAGGCCACGGTGGAGCTGCAGGACGACGGCCTGCCGCGCAACTGGGAGTGGGGCGTCACCGTGGACGGCCCTGCCGGCGACGATCAGTGGGCGGTGATGGGGGAGGGCAACCTCAAGCTGGATCTGAGCAAGCCCACGGCCGCGTACGCGCCGACGACGTACCACGACATGGGCTCGCAGCGGCGCGGCGAGGATCTCTCTTTCAAGCTCTGGGCCCCGGACGCTCGCGCCGTGCAGGTGAAGGTGACGGACCAGGAGGGCAACGTCCAGCGCATCCCCATGCAGCGCGCGGAGAACGGCGACTGGGCCGCCGAGGTGAAGGGCGGCTGGAAGAACCTGGAGGGCAAGTCCTACGTCTACGAGGTGGTGGACTCCGGGGGCCTCACCAGCGACCGGCCGGATCCGTACGCCCGGCAGATGATGGGCGAGCAGCGCGGCATCGATAAGCTCTACGTGGATCCGGTGAAGGGCCGCGAGGAGAACCGCTACTTCCCCGGTGCCACCGAGCTGACGCGCTTCACCATCGATGACGAGGCGAGCGCCGACAGCGCCTACCTGGTGCTCAAGGACGCCAGCGGACGGCAGCTCAACCGGGAGGAGCTGCTGGCGCGCCTCGGCGCGGGCGATGCGGGCCTCGTGGACAAGGTGCGCGGCGGGAAGTTCAACGATCTGTGGTCGAAGAACGTCGAGGCGGACGGCCGCATCAAGATGACGAACCACGACGGGGCGTGGACGGCGCTGGTTAACAACCCCGAGAAGCTGGTGGGCCTGCGCTACGAGTACCAGGTCTTCGAGAAGAACGCGCAGGGGGGCCTGCAACTGCGCGACGACGCGAACCGGGACGGGGCGTACAGCGCGGCCGAGCGGCGGGCCACGGGCTTCAATGATCCGTGGAGCGATCTCATCACCCCGGACAGCGGCGTGTCCTTCCGAGGCGCGGTGGTCACGGACCCGGCCAGCTTCCAGTGGAAGAACGACAACGCCCCGCGCGAGAAGGATCCGAGCAAGTGGGTGGTGTACCAGCTCCACGTGGGCAGCTTCCTGGGCCAGGGAGGCAACTCGAACCGGTCCACCTTCGAGGACCTGACGAAGAAGCTGGATCACTTCAAGGAGCTGGGCGTCAACACGCTGGAGCTGCTGCCCACCAACGAGGTGGAGGGCAGCCGCAACTGGGGCTACCTGGGTGTAAACAGCCTGGCCTCGGAGAGCTCGTTCGGCTTCGAGGACGAGAGCGGCAAGTGGGTGAGCGGGCCGGAGGCGCTCAAGCGCTTCATCGACGAGGCGCACGGGCGCGGGCTGAACGTCATCTCGGACGTCGTGTACAACCACGTGCACGGGGACAACAATGGCCTGTGGAACCTGGGCGGCGCGCAGAACCCGTACTTCAACTGGTCCGAGGAGCCGGGCAAGTTCGAGCAGCGGGACACGCCGTGGGGCGCGGTGCCGGCCTACCACCAGCCGAAGGTGAAGCAGCTCTTCGTGGACCACGCGGTGCAGCAGATCGCGGAGCTGAAGTTTGATGGCCTGCGCTTCGACTTCACCGAGCCCATCAAGGGCGTGGGTGGCCAGGAAGGCTGGGAGATGCTGCGGGAGATCAACCGCCAGGTGCACTTCGTCAACCCGAACACGTGGACGGTGGCGGAGCAGTTCGACTACGACCCGTCCATCTCGCGGCCGGCGAAGGCGGACGGCACGGGCGGCGGGTTCGACGCGCAATGGTACACGGAGTACCAGCACCGGCTGGTAAACGACAACAGCAAGCCGGGGTTGATCCAGGCGGCCTCGCGCGGCTGGAAGACGGACATGGATGGGTTCGTGAACCTGCTCACGGCGCCGCGCGGGCTGGACGAGTGGAAGAAGGCGCTGACGATCATCTCCAACCACGACGAGGTGGGGAACGCGCAGCGGACGATCAACACGGCCGAGGGCGCCAACCCCACGGACTTCCCGGAGCAGTGGGCGCGCAACGCGGCGCGGTTCACGGCGGGCATCGGCTTCGCATCGCCGGGCATCCCCATGTTCTTCCAGGGTGACGAGTTCGGCGCGCAGAACGACTTCCGCTGGGGCAACACGTCCACCTGGGACAGCGACTGGAGCTGGGAGTCGCTGGGCAAGGACTGGGACTGGACGAAGGTGACGTTCAACGACGCGCAGAAGGCCAGCTACGAGCGGCTCCTCACGCTGTCGCCGCAGGCGCGCGAGCAGGACGGGGCGTACAAGAGCCTGTCGTCGCAGGACAAGCAGGTGGTCAACCACCTGGCGGGCCTGGGCGGGGAGCAGCGCACGGAGGCGATGCTGGACATCACCCGGCGGCAGCAGTTCCAGTTCTTCAAGGATGCGATCGCGCTGCGCAACTCGAGCCCTGCGTTCCGCGCGGATGCCGAGGTGAACCGCGTCTACACGCACAACGACGACTCGGTGATGGCGTTCACCCGGAAGTTCGGGAACGAGGAGTACCTGATCGTCGGCAGCCTCAACCGCCAGAACCTGGACGGCTACAACATGCCGCTGCCGCCGGGGAACTGGAAGGAAGTGCTGAACAGCGACGCGGGGGCGTACGGCGGCGGGAACTTTGGCAACTTCGGCGCCACGCTGAACGGTGGGGGCACGACGAAGGTCAACATCCCGTCCGCGGGCTACGTGGTGTTCAAGAAGTCGTAGTCCTTGATTGGTCACGCTCGTGGATGTCAGCTATCCAAAGAACTGCGCGGCTGGGCGAGGCAGGTCTGCTCCAAGGCACCTTCACTTTCGAGGCCACCCCTGAGGAGCACAAGTGCTGGAACTCTCATGGAAGAAGCCGAGCCCACGAGATACCTGGTTGCGTCTGGCGTGATTGGGTGCCTTGTGTAGCGCTCTGGCATGCGCGGGAGCGCAGCTGGTGGAGACGCCTGCGTTGCTGGCGGATTATCCACGCGGCCCCGGAAGCTTTTGCGCGCTGAACCCTGAAGGGTGTCCGCCCCCGCCACCACCCGCCCAGCCTGAGCCCGTACAGGACCTGGAGTCCCCTGCGAACAAGCAGGCGTGCCTGGATGCGTGTGAGGCAGGCGGTGAGGTACTCAAGAACTTTTGCAGGCGCCTTCGGAACGAGCGAAAGAGGGCACTGTGCTGGGGCGCGGCAGAAGGCACCAAGCAGGCCTGCAGGGGCATGTGTAACGCGATCTATGAGTGTGACGGCTCGGCTGACTGCGCTCAGGGCGCGGGACAGTGAGGAGGTATCGTGAAGGACTGGCGTCCCAAGCTTGCTGCCATTGATGATCCGATCGCGGACGACTACTGGTCCTACGAGGCCAGGGATGGAACACGGCGAACCTCCCGAGTCACGATTGGCCGCCCCGCACCGCTTGCGGACAAGAGGGATTGGTACTGTCCGATCCTCTTCGAACACGTGACAGAGGGCATTTATTACTCCTACGGAGTGGGGCCTGTGGACTCGCTGATGAACGCTATGTACTTCGTTCGAAGGCGCTTCTACGCGCTCAAGGAAGTACAGCCTCGGGCGAAGCCCACGACAGGTTCCAAACGCCGCAAGGAGTCGAAGCGCAGCGAGGCACCGCGCTCGAAGACCAAGAAGCGAGTGACTGCCCCGGTACGTCGTGAGAGAGGGGCCTGAGAGGAAGGTGTGGCCCGTACAACCGGCGCGCGCTCGTGGCCGTGGACAGAAGGGTGCATCCCGGCTTGTTGGCAGTGAAGCCCAAAGGCCACCGAGGTGTACTGGGTGCCTTGGTCCGAGTGGTGGATGACAGCTTGGGGTCGCCTTTGCTTCAGCGCCATGTCGAGCGCATCCATGACCAGCTCGGTATGCTGGTGTGTCGCCATGGCCCAGCCAACAATCCGCCGGCTGAAGACGTCCAGGACGACTGCCAGGAAGAGGAAGCCGGCCCAGGTGGGCACGTAGGTGATGTCGGCCACCCACAGCTTGTCAGGGCCGTCGGCGGTGAAGTCGCGCTGGACCAGGTCCGGAGCAGGCCGGGCACGCTCATCGCGTACCGTGGTGGTGTAGCCCTTCTGTGGACGGCACCCGACGGGGTACGCGCCATTTTGAAGCACCAGGAGTTGCCCACGCGGCCTGCGCAGTTGGCTGCAGCGCAGGGGCCACCCCAGTACGCGGGGTGTTGAGCCCCAAGCCGTAACGCTACCTCAGAAGCCCACGCCTCTGCCTCCCCTTGCTGGGGGGCCGCCTGGGCCGGCATGCGCCCCAAGCGGGCTGCACGGCTTCTCCACCGGCCCGGCGCACAGCACGGGCGGCACCCGTCTGCGGCCTTCCTCGCCCCTCTGCACCAGCCCCCCCTCAACAGCGCCCCAATTTCTCCTATGCTCGTCACGGTGAGGTGCGATCTCTCGTGGACAATTGAACGCCCACCGGCCAGCGACAAGCTCAGCCTTCGCCTTAACTACCAAAGAGAGGGGTTGGCGGGAGGCGCGTCCTCCAAGAAAGGCGTCACCATCGATTCGAGTACCTTCGCCTCCCCTGAGATCCCAATATGAGAGGTCGCGGGGAGGATCACCAACCGCGCCGCAGGAACCTTCGTGAGCATCCCAGTTGCGGCCGCCGCCTCATCGCCTCCGCCCCGCAGCTTGAACATCGCCACCGCGTGTTCCAGCTTCACGCCATCCGCATCACCCACGATGACCATCGTCTTGGCTGAAATGGCGCGCATCTGAGCGTCGGTGATGTTCTGGTCGTTGATGTTCAACACCTTCATCTTCTCGATGTAGGCCTCGAACGCCTTGGGATCAGCCGTGTGCTTCTTGAACGCTGCTTCGACTGGAGAACCTGCAAACACCTCGGCGCTCAGGCCTTCAATCGCCTTGAACACCGCAGGGTACCAACCGTCCTTACGATAGGTGGCGGACAGCGAGACGAGCTTGTTGACGAGCGTGGGGTGACGCAACGCCAGCTGCAGTGCCACTCCTCCACCTTGGGAGTAGCCCATCACATCCGCACGCTCCACCTTCAGGGCCCGCAGCAATGCCGCAGCGTCATCGCCGAACTGCTCGTAAGACATCTTCCGCGACGTGTCCGCGGTTCGACCGTGGCCCTGTTGATCAAAGACAATCACCGAGCGCTTCGCAGCGAAGGCCGCCACCCAAGGCTTCATTGAATCGGTGGATAAGAAAGCCCCAGGAATCAACAGCAATGGGGCTGTCTTGGACTTGCCCAGCTCTCCATACACTTCGTAGTAGAGCTTCAAGCCGTTGATGGGCAGATGGCCACTGCGTGAAGGGCTCGGTCCTTGCGGCTTGGACGGTGGAGGCGACGACTCCGCTGCCCACGCCGTCACCCCCATGGCAACAAGTCCCATCACCACCATTCTTCGAAACATCCGGCTGGCCTCCTCGAAAGAGAGAGCACCGCTTATGACCCAGCAGACACGGAGCGTCGACGACTCACTTCTGCGATGTAGAGCACTTCACATCGTTAGGACAGTGGAGGGGTTCGACGCGCGAATGCGGTAGCCCTTTTGTCCATTCTCCTTGCACACCGCCGCCGCCCGCTGGGTCCTGCGAACATGCACGCAAACCTTCGAATTCTGAGTCTTGGCCTCATGGCCATCTTGGCCACCACAGGCTGTGGCGGCGGTGGTAGTCCTGTCCACCTCGACTTGGTGAGCCCACCGCGCAGCCCTAGAGCACCGAATCGTTTGAAGTTCATGTTATCCGGCTTTGAGAGTGGGGCGCTCCAAGTGCCGCTGCCATGACTCGATGTTCTGGATGGACGCGGCCCGTCGCAGGTCGAAGGTGTTCTTGCGTACCCCCCGGTACCG
>NZ_DASPHO010000318.1:0-8356 GCF_035629615.1 Hyalangium sp.
CGCGGAGAGCACGGCCTCGAGCGCCTCGTCGAGCTGGCGCACGACGGACGCGGGAATACGCCCCAGCACTTCCTCGAGCCCCCTCCGCCGCAGGCTCTCCACCTGCCGTACGGTCTCGAGCGCTTGAGGCGTGGCGTGAACCTGTGTGCGGCGTCCGTCAGCAGGATCGGCCTTGCGAGCCACCAGCCCCCGACGCTCGAGCTGCTCAACCAGATGACTGGTAGCGGCCTGCGAGCGGCCCGCGACCGGCTGCAGCTGGGAGATCGACAGCGGCCCGCGTTCCACCAGGCTGAACAGCACCATCGACTGCGGAAGGGTCAGGTCGAGCGCGGCGAGGGCTGACAGCCCGCTCTGCATGCCCACCATCACGCGCTGCCGGAACTCCAGCATTCGCCGCCACAGCGCTTCGGGGAGCGGGCGAGGAGTGGAGCGGCCGGGACGCTTTGTATCGGACATTCGATATATCGAAACATGGATATATTGGTGCTGTCAAACGACGGTGTGGCGGGGGTGCACCTTCCGGTGCTGGTAGAACACGGGACCGGAGCCGAGACTCTGGCAGAGTAGGAGATGTACTCCGAGCAGGGGAGGTCGTTCCGTAGGCATGGATGACGTCGCGCGTCAGCAGCAGGAGGCGGCCAGGGCTCAGATGGTCGAGTTCTGGCGTCGGCACGATGAGATGGAAGCGCGGCTCACGCGTCCAGTGAGCGAGCGCATGCTCGACATGGCACGTGTCTCCACGGGCATGCGCGTGCTGGACGTCGCCTCCGGCCGAGGTGAACCCGCGCTGCTTGCTGCCCACCGGGTGGGCTCGCACGGATGGGTGCTAGCAGTCGACCTGGTGGAGGGGGTGCTTCAAATCGCCCGGGAAAGGGCGAGTCGAGAAGGCCTGAGAAATGTCGAGTTCCAGGTAGCTGACGCTGAAGCGCTACAAGTGGGGGAGAAGTCTTTCGACGTGGCGACCCTGCGCTGGGGCTTGATGTACATGCGCGCTCCCGAGCGGGCCCTCGAGTCCATCCACCGCGCGCTGAAGCCCGGTGGCGCTCTGGCCATCGCCTCGTGGGTTGAACCGGCTCGAGTTCCGTTCGCTTCGCTCCCCCGTCGGATCCTCGAGCGCTATCGAGACGTACCGCTCCCCAGCTCCGACGGACCCGGGGTTTTTCGTCACGCGGACGGCTCCAGTCTGGAGGCGGCCCTGAAGCGGAAGGGCTTCTCCCTGGAAGCTTCGGAGGAGCTGGAGGTCCCCGTGGTGGAGGCCAGGGATGGAAGAGGCATCGTGGCCTGGGTTCGAGCGATGGGCGGGCCCTTGGTGAAGCTCGTGGGCGAAATGCCCGAGCACCAGCAGCAAGCGTGGGAGGAGGAGCTCTCTAACGAGGTGGAGAAGCACCGCGTCGGAGGGAGGGTCCTCTTGGGTGGAGTCACGAGGATCACCCTCGTGAGCACCTCCGAGTGAACCTCTGCCAGGGCATTGACTGCCCCTGAGCCTGTCCACCGCACGGCTACCCGTCTACTCCCAGTGGCGGTGAGCTCACCCGGGTGCGGACACGACAGCGCCCCCGGTCGACAGCCCCGGGGGCGACGGTTGCGACGGTGTTGCGTCGTGCGGCGGGAGCTACATCGTCGGCATGAAGATCTTCAGCCCGGTGCGGCCACCGGCGCCAAGCGTGTTGCGCTCGATGAAGTCGCTCACGGACGAGCGGCCGTCGCCGGTGGTGATGGCGGTGTGGCCGTACTTGCTGCCCGCCGCCGACGAGGTCTTCTCCCAGGTGAGCACCATGCCCGGAATCTTCAGCGCCTCGGCGAGCGACATGTTGACCTGCTTGAACTTGTCGCGCGGCAGGTTGTTGTCGATCTGGTTGCCGTTGCCCCAGACCTTGAAGCCGAAGGCGTTCTGGATGGCCTTGCTCACGCCGGTGGCGCACAGGCCCTGGCTGTTGTACCCGCCCATGCTCATCGCGGCCGCACGGCCCGCGGTCGCCAGCTTGCGCATCGCAGCCGTCGCCTGGCCCGGCTTCCCGGCGCCACGGCTCTCCTCGACCTGCCCGCCGCCCGTAGAACCGCCGGTGCGACCCGAGCCACCGGAGCCCTTCGTGCCGCTGCCGCCGCTCTTGCCAGGCTGGAAGCTGTCGTTCTGGGCGTGGCCAGGGACGCGCAGCGTCTTGCCCGCGATGATGAGGTTCGGGTTGGCAATCTTGTTGGTGCGCGCCAGCTCAGAGACGCTGGTCTTGAAGCGAGCCGCGAGGGCCGAGAGGGTGTCGCCCTTTTGAATGCGGTAGGTGGACATGTAGGTCAATCTCCTTGAACGATTGTCGCGGCGTCCGTTGCGGAGTTGCGTCCGAATTTCTCAGGCTCTCAGAATTCACCCGAGCCCACGGCCGTCACCCGGAGAATCCTGAGTAAAACCAGAAAGATAGAGCGGGCCCGAAGACGGAGCTTCGTTCACAGCAAGCAGGTGGGAGCGCTGTACGTCAGAATGACCAGACCGGCGTTGCCACCCACCGGGCTGCCAGCGCCGGCCCCCGCCGGAAGGGTGGTCGCGGTCGACCACGTGTTGGCACCGAGCCCGCCGCCGCTGCCGCCGCCGGTGCCACCCGCAGTACCACCCGAAGTGGCTCCAGAGTTGCCTCCGCCGCCTCCCCCATAGCCGCCGCCGCCACCTGCGACCGTGGAGCCTGTGCCGCCGTTGAGGCCAGTACCCCCACCGGTGGTGGCAGTGCCACCGCCGGCGCCAGCGGTACCGGCCGTGGGGGTGGCGGTGCCTGTAGGGTCATTTCCTGCGGTACCGCCAGTCGTGCTACCTCCACCGGCGCCCCAGAAGCCAGATCCTCCCGCCGCGACATGGATGAGCTGGCCTGCGCTGAGGATCGCGCTGCTGCCGCCACCACCGCCGCCGCCGAGACCCGTCTGGGTGGTGCCGCTGCCACCTCCGCCGTAATAGCCGGCACCCCCACCGCCGGTGCCGCCGGAACCCCAGTGGCTAAAGCCGCCACCGCCGCCGACGAAGACCTCCAGGTTCCCGGCCCCCAGCGTGAAGGATCCCGTGGCGGTGGCGCCACTGCTGCCGGGGGTGCCAGTCGTGCCACCGCCACCGCCGGCGCCACCCACCATGCTGTAGACCACAGTGAGAGGCGAGCCATACGGATTCACCTCATTCAGGTACGAAGTGACGACCATGACGCAGGTCTGCGAGACGGCCCCACCCGTCAAGCTGATCGTGAAGCTCTGGGTCGTGCTCTGGCCGCTCGCATCCTGGACCACGAGGGTGACGGTCGAGGAAGTCCCCTGCGACGGGGCCGTCCAGATGACGTTGCTCTGCGAGGCGCTGGTGACAGGCGTCCCCAACGTCCCTGCGCTCGCGCTCCAGGTAAAGGTGAGGGCTGTGCCCTCGGGGTCGTGGGCGCTCACGCTCAGCTCCACGGTCCCGCTGACTGCGATGGTGTCAACGGACTGGAAGGTCTGATCGATGACCGGTGGCAAGGTGGGAACCTGGGGTAGCCCCACGTTGATGCCCAGTTGACCCGTCGTGCTCCCACCCCGTCCATCGTTCAACGTCACCGTCACCGTGCACACCTCACTCGCGGGGGCTGCGGCCGGCGCCGTCCAGGTCGGGCTCCTCAAGGTGAGGCCGCTGAAACTGCCGCCGCAATCATCAGCCCAGCTGTAGGTCAGCGGATCGTTGTCCGGATCCACCGCCGCCACATCCAGGTTCACCACCTCACCGGCAGCCACTTGACCGGACGGGGTACCCGTCACCTGTGTCGCCACGGGCCAGGCGTTGAACGAGACTGCGACCTTCGCTGTGGCTCGGGCATGCACCACGGCGATCCTCAGCGAGATACCCGCCTGTCCGCCTCTGCCGTCGCTCATGCTCACGTTCAACGTATACGTTCCCTCGGTAGCCGGTGAGGTCCACGTCGGGCTCGCCGTGGCCCCGTTGGCGAAGGTGCCTCCGGTCGCCGTCCAGGCGTAGCTGAGCGGATCGCCGTCCGCGTCCGTGGCAGTGAGGGAGAGCGTCACTGGCTGGTTCACGTCCACCTGGGACACGGAGGCGGTAAGCCCGGTGATCTTGGGAGCGCTGTTCACAAAGGGCGTCGAAGGCGTGCTCTGTTGGAGCAAGATCACCACCACGGCCGGCGCGCCAGAGCTGATGGTAACGCCCGTGGCCTGGCCTTCGTAGATCTGGGTGTTGGCGGCATTGAAAGCCTGGGCGAGGAAGGTGCGATTGCCACCAACCGGGATCGCTCCGATGACGCCCCTCCACTGGCCCCCGGTATTCTGCAGGTTGCTGACAATGCTGGGGGAAATGTCGGGGGCGCTTACCGTCAGAGTGACCCTCGCCACGTCTGAAGTCGAAAGCGCCTGGGCCGAAACGGCGATGTCAGCCGAGCCCTCCTGCAGAGGAGGAGGAGCGCAGGCCGCAAGCGGCGCGAGGAGCCATGGGACAAGCGCCAGAAGATGGAAGCAGAGGCTGTGAGTGCTACAGGCTTGGTGTATTGGATTCAAGAACTTCCCCTCGTTGAGCAAACGGATCAGGGGGAGCAGTCGGTCTGCTCCCAACCCAGCATGAGAGGGGTTCGGCTCGTCCCGGGTTCATGGACGTGGGCTGAGCAGGCCCCCTCCAAGGGAATGAGCCGCCGAGGTGGAAAATGATGCGGATAATCTGGTGCTGCTCGCCAGCCCGATCCGCATCGGTTCGATATCAGCCGCGAGGACACACACCACCACGCGTTCAGCAGTGGTGCGCACTTCTGCCTCGGCGCGCCGCTCGCCCGCCTCGAGGCCCAGATCGCCCTGGGGATGCTGGTGCGGCTCTTCCCGAAGCTCAGCCTCGCCGACGCTCCGCTGACGTGGCGGCGCTTCCCCGCGTTTTGAGCGCGTGCTCATCGGGGCTGGCCTTTGTTGCTTGGTTCCGATCGCTGAAGAAAGTAACATCGCGCGGTGCAGACCTGCTGCAACCGGACCTGGCGGAAATGACTGCCCACTCATCAGCTTCCCGGGAGTTCGACTCTCCCCGCGCCGATGTCTTCATCGGCTACAGCTCCGCCGATCGTCACCGGGTGAGGCCATTGGTCGAGCAGCTGGAGCGTGCCGGGTGGCGGGTGTGGTGGGACCGAAAGCTGCTGGCCGGCAGCTCCTTTCAACAGAAGATCGAGCAGGCACTCGAACTCGCTGGCTGCGTCATTGTGGTGTGGTCGAAGAACGCGGTGGTCTCCGACTGGGTGATCGCCGAGGCCGATGAGGGCCGCAAGCGTCAGATCCTGATACCCGTGTCACTGGACGGGGTCACTCCGCCGCTTCAGTTCCGCACACGCCATACAGTGGATCTTTCCGGCTGGCGCGAGGGTCCTTCGCCCGAGGTGGTGGAGGTCCTCCGCGCGGTGGAGGCACTGCTCGGGCCCCCTCCGCTCCCCCCGAAAAGCACAGAGACGGTCAAGTTGCCGGTCGCTGTCGCGAAAAAGGTCACAGCCAAACAGACGGACAAGTCGCCGGTCGCTGTCGCGAAGAAGGTCCCAGCCAAACCCAGCAAGGCGGCGAAGCCCGGCCCGAGCGACCTGGGGGCCCTGCCGGTCAACATCAAGAACCACATCATCGCGGGAGTCGCTGTGGTGCTGCTCGGGCTCATCAGCACCGTGGTGGCGATCGCGATGGAGTCCAGCAAGGGCGGCCTCATCATGGTCACCGTGGAGCCCGCCACCGCCAGGGTGGAGCTCCGCCTCGATGGCCAGCCCATCAAGCCGAATACCGTTATCGAGCTGGAGCCAGGGGTACACAAACTGTTCGCGACGGCGGCGGGGTTCTTGCCGCACGAGCAGGCCGTGAGCGTCACCGAGAGCGCCATGCCGAGCCCGGTGCAGCTGAAGCTCAAGCCTGCGGGCGCGGAGAACTCGCCGGACGAGCAGCCGGCCGAGTCCGGCAAGGACCCGGATGATGCACGGGATCAGCCGAAGAACCCGCCCGGGACTGTGGCCAAGAACCCGGACACGCCCGCCGAGCCCGACAAGCCGAACACATTCGCAGTGCTCTTCGTAAGTGACGAGGGGGCGGAGGTCCTGGTGGATGGCAAGTCGGTGGGGCAAACGCCCAACGCGAAGGCGCTGAACCTGACCGTTGGAAAGACGTATAGGTTCGTGGCCAAGCGCGCCGGGTACAAGCCGTACGCAGGTGAGTTCAAGTATGAGGGCATCTCCGAGCTGGAGGTGGAGTTTGAGCTCGAGAAGGAGGAGCCCAATCCCACTGCGACTTCCGCTCCCCAGCCCACGCAGCCCGTGGTCACTCCCACTCCCAAGGCCGCACTGGCAAAGCTGGGGCGGTTCGCAGCTAGCACCAGTCCGAGCGGCGCGCAGATCTGGGTGGATGGCAAGGACACGGGCCGGCTGACGCCGGTGCCCATTGGCTCTGCGCTGATGCTGCCTGTGGGGCGACGGAAGATCGTCTTCAAGCTCAACGACAAGCAGAGCAAGCCTCAGACTGTCACCATCACCGAGGGGGAGGTCGCCACAATGATCGTGCCCATCAAGTGAGTCCTTCTCGTCTGGAACTGCGCGCCCACCTTTGTCGATGTCTCTGCTCAGAGCGGCGGGTTGCTCTGCTTGGAGGCGGCGGGAATCGAACCCGCCGCTTGGAGCCTCCGGCAAGAGCGATCCAACTCGGTCGAGCGCGGTTTCCGTAAGACTGCCCAGCACGGCACTCCCAGAGCGGGCTTGGCGGAGCTCCGTGGGAGCCCACCGGTAGTGTGTGCCCTGGCGAAGTGTGGCTGGGGAGGGGCAGGTGGGGGAGCACGGGGGGGTGTACCGGCGCAGGCGGCCGGAGGGGACGGTGCTGTATGAGGCGGTGAGGGACAATCTCGCCACGTTGCTGGCGGAGGCGAGCGAAGTGGGGCGCGGCCTGCCCCGGTACGTGGAGCGGGACTTCACAAGATACCTGGAGTGCGGAGTATGGGCGCACGGCTTCGCGCGGGTGCGTTGTGAGAGTTGTAAGGACGAACTTCTCGTCGCCTTCTCGTGCAAGGGACGAGGGGTGTGCCCCTCCTGCAACGCGAAGCGGGCGCATGTAACGGCAGTGCACCTGGTGGAGCGAGTGCTGCCTCACGTGCCCTATCGATAGTGGACGCTGTCCTTTCCTCACCGGGTGCGGTGGGTGCTGTTGAAGGATGCAGGGCTCCTCTCCGACGTTCTCACGGTGTTCCTTCGCGCGGTGTTTGCCCTGCAGCGTCGAAGGGCACGGCGACAGGGGCTGTGTGGTGGGCAGGTCGGGGCCGTGTCATTCGTCCAGTTCTTCGGCTCAGCCCTCCAGGTAACGCCACACTTCCACTCGCTGGTGCCAGACGGCGTCTTCGTGCCACGGGAGGGCGGTGTACGCTTCGAAGCGTTGCCGCCACCCACTCAAGCAGAGGTAGAACGACTGCTGAGGGTGGTGCGCCACCGGGTGCTGCGCCTCCTGGAAAACAGAGGGGCTCTCCCCGCGCAAGGGCCCGAGGACGCGCAGCAGGCATACCAGGCGCATTCCCTGCAGCAGCGACTGCGCTGGCTGGAACTGGACGTCCTGCTCCCTCCCAACAAGCAGCCTCGGTGCTCCTTCCTGGAAGGTTTCTCCCTGCACGCCAACACGCACCTGCACGCCAACGATAGGCAGGGGCTGGAGCGGCTGTGCCGCTACGGAGCACGCGGCGCGCTGGCGCCGGAGCGTTTGTCACGAGCGGCGGACAGCCGCATTGCCTGGCGGATGAAGCGTCCGCTGCCAGACGGCACTACACACCTCTTCTTCACCGGACTGGAACTCTTACGTCGCGTGGCGTCCCTGGTACCTCCGCCTCGGTCGAACCTCACGAGGTTTCACGGTGTCTTCGCTCCGGGCGCGAAACTCCGGCCATTTCTGCTCCCTCAAGCGGGGGCTGAGCCGAAACCGGAAGAGGCAAGTGAGCCGCCTGAGGCAGCGGCGAGGCAGGAGCCGAACAAGGAGCGCAAGCCTCGGCTGGATTGGGCCGGGCTGCTGAAAAGGAGCTTCGCGCTAGAGGTGTTCGCGTGCGGCAGGTGTGGAGGCAGGCTGAGGGTGCTGGCGTATCTGACGGCGCCCGGTGGGGTGCGCGCCGTTCTGGAGCACCTGGCATTGCCCTGGCGGCCTGCTCGGTTGACCCCAGCGCAGGGACCAGCCCAGAGCGCGGGGTGTTGAGCCCCAAGCGCCCACACTCACTTGGAAGCCCACGCCCCTGCGGCCTGCCGCCTGGCTGGGCCGCTTGGGCCGGCGTGTGCCCCAAGGGGCGCCACGGCCTGCGCTCCGGCCCGGCGCACAGCCTGCGCGTCACCCTCCAGCGGCCCTTTTCAACCCCTTTGCACCAGCCCGCCCCCTCAAACAGGGC
>NZ_DASPHO010000319.1:0-5930 GCF_035629615.1 Hyalangium sp.
CGCTGGTAGGAGCCGCTGGGGTCCCGATGGCCCACTCGTACTTCTCGAGAGGCGCCCCGTCGTTGAACTCGGTCCAATTCGCGTAGAGCGAGGTCCTCGAGCTTGTCGTCTCGACGTCCTGGTGCTCATCGTCCGCCTGGAGGCGATCGAAGACCATCCCCGCGCTCGGCCGGTTGGGGGATACTATCTTGACGGCCATGAGGTGCCCATCCGTGGGCCCGTCCAGGGTCGAGTCATACATGGGGGGCGGGGGAGGACTGGGAGGGGGGCGAGGCAGCCCCGTGGCCGACGAAGTCCCCATACCGACGATGAGCTGAGTGGCTGTGTGCACGGCGAGAGCCGTGACCTCGTCCTCCATGTCACCGCCCGCGAAGGAATCCCAGCCGTCTCCTCCCCAGCCTGGAAACATCCACACGAAGCCCTCTCGGGTGAGGGGTGATGGCGGACTTTCAGGCTCGATCACGGTGTCGAAGCCGAGGGTGACCCAGGGGAGGTTCGTGGAGTCCGTTCTTCCACCGATATAGGCGGTGCCGCTGTTGTCGGTCGCAACGGCCAGCACCTCATCGTCGCGATCTCCCCCGCGCACCTGGATCAGCCTCGTGTTCCCCTCACTGGTCACCCAGGCAGCGAAGGCATTCCTGGCTGGCGGAGTTTCGGCGTTGACGATGTCCGAGGAGCTCGTGGTGCCTGCCACCACGACAGTGTCTTCCAAACCTCCGGCGATGCCCTTGCCCTCGTCCTTCTGGTTCCCTCCCACGTAGGTCAGCCAGAGGGGATCTCCCCCCAATGTCTCCATCGCAACGACGAAGGCATCTGACTCGCCGCCCTTGTATTCATTCCTGAGCTTGGAGTCGTAGATGGCCCTCAGCTCCGCGGTTGTGGAGGTGGTCGTCCCCACCAGCAACAACTTCCCCCCGCTCGAGGTGATGCCGAGAAACCTGTCGTCCCCTGGGCCGCCAATGAACTTCGGCTGAAGATTCCACCCAATCGTAGGGGGCGCCGCGGGGTTTGATGCGTGGGGTTCGATCCGCACCACGAAGGCATTCACCGAGCCGTCGAGGGGCACTGGCACTCCCAGGAAGGTAGAGGAGTTCGTCCACCCCGAGACGTAGACGGTGGTGCCAACGACGGTCACGCCTGTCGCCTCATCGACATCGAGGCCCCCCAGGTACATGTACCACTCAGGAGTTCCCTGGGGGTTGATTCGAATGAGGAAGGCGTCCGTCCCGCCCGCGAAATCCTCCACCAGGGCTCCCGCGCCCGTCATGCTCGTGGAGGTGCTCCTGCCGACGATGTACACCGATCTGTCGGACGCGAACGCGACGGCATTGGCCACATCGATCCCGGGACCTCCAAATATCCTGGGTGTGAAGCGCGGGATCAGGGACGCGTCATAGTCGAAGCCGCTGATGAAGAGGTCCTCGGACGTGCGCGACCCCGATGACGGGGGGGTGGCGAAGTCCAGCGACAGGGTGGTGCCCACGACCACGATTTCCCGGTTGTCGCTCTGCGCGATGGCTGTGATGCGATCACGGTTGGCGCCACCGAGGTAGGTGCTCCATTCCGTGATGGCTGCAGGCTGCGCGCCAGCGGCGAGCGGCAGGAGGGACGCGGCCAGCGACACGAGTGAGGCGGCCGCGGCCAGAGCAACGCCACGCGGAAGGTGAGCGGACACAGAGGATCTCCCTTAGAACAGATCGAAGCCCACGCCGGCCGAGGTGCTCAGAACGAAGGATCGGTAACGGGGCTTGTATTCGGAGCCCAGCTTGAGGAACTCGGCCCCCACATCCAACAAGAACGTCAGCTTGCCGGGGGGAGCCAGGCGGAGGCCCGCCACCGCGCCGCCTCCGAATGCGGACAGGGTCGGGACGGCCGTGCCTCGCAGCGCCAGGCGCGGCTGGACCGCGCCATCACTCAGCAGGAAGCCCACCTCTGCCCCAACCCCGGGCTCCTTTCCCGCCAGCACGCGCGCGCTCAGATCCACCCTGCCGAGCTCCAGTGTCATCGCGCCGCCCAGGCCGACTCCCTTCCCCACGGGATCGAGGAAGCCGAAGAGCTCCGGGCGCAGCTGCAGGGAGCTCGGCTCCGGGGCCTGCGGATCTTCCACAGGGGGCTTATTCCTCGCCTCCTCCTCTTCGCGCGCCAGGCGCTCGGCCTCCAGGCGCTGACGCTCGACCTCCTGGCGCTGACGCTCGACCTCCTGGCGCTGGCGCTCCTCCTCCTGGCGTTTGGCATCCACCGCATGGCGGGCCTGCTCGGCCAGGGCCACGAACTCGGGAGGAAAGAGGATGGGATCCACCTTGAGCGCAGGCGCCGCGATCACCAGCTCCCCGAGCTGGAGCCGGGCGGACTCCTCCTCGCCGGAGGCGTGCAGCGCTGCCGCGAGGTAGAGCCGGGCCTTGATGCGCTCTTCCTTGGAGAGCTTCTTGGAGCGCAGATCGTTCTCCAGCGACTTTCGGGCGCGCCCGTACTCGCCACGCTCGTAGAGCGAGACGCCGGGTAGCTCCGCGTAGGCGGGAAGGGATACGAGCAGCGTCCACCCCATGGACAGCAGGACGGTCGTTCTCATGGCGCCTCAGTTGTTTTGAAGGATGACTTCATGCTCCGTCGTCTGGCCCGCGGTGACGGTGACGGAGCCTCGGTACGGCTTCAACCCGGGGTTGATCAGCTCCAGCTTGTGCCGGCCCGCAGGCAGCACGAGCTCGTGCGTGGGGGGGACTCGGCCCATCTCCTTCTCATCCACATAGATGTTGGCCCAGCCTCCTCTGACGATCAGCAACAGCTTGCCCTTCGCCTTCGGTGGCGGTACGGGCTTGCCCTGGGTCTGTTCGCCGGGCTTCTTCTTCGGGTTCTGGGTCGTGTTCCCACCCTGCTGCGCAATGGCCTCTGCAGTGGTTCCATTGGGGGGCGGCTTCACCGTCTCATCCGGCGGCGGCTTGACGGCCACTGAGGGATCCAGCGTGGCAGGATCCGGCGGTTTCACGTCCACGGCAGGATTCGGCGTCTTCACCTCCCTGGGAGGCGGCAGGACGGTGACGGGCTCGGTCCCACCCGGGCTGGGGCTTGAAGGTGTCTCGATCACGGTGGGCTGCACCGGAATGGACGGGTCCTTGCGCTGCAAGGCCCAGAAGCCCGCGCCACCGAGCGCCAGCAGGAGCAGTCCACCGACCGCGACCTGGGGCAGGCGGCTCGGGCGGACGGCCGCGACCCGCTCGGTGGTCGGGGCGAAGCGCGCCGGCACAGCCCCCTCCTCGGTGGTGATGGGCGCCAGGCGCGACTGGCTGATGGACTCCTCGGGGTTCGTGGAGGCCGTGCGCGTCACGGTGACCGAGTCGACCTCGGGCCGCGAGTGCCCGGGAGCGGCACGGCCGGCTGGAGCGGGCGGGCGCTCGGTGCGGACGCTCGGGATCTGGTCGGTGGGCTTCTCACCCCTTGGCGCCGGCTCCAGGCGCGTGGCCCCATCGGCCAGCTGACGGGAGATCGCCTTCAGCTCGCGGCGCACTGCCTCCGCGGAGGCCGGACGTTGTGCGGCCGTCTTCGCCAGCATCCGCACCACCAGCTCGTCCAGCGCCGGATGGAGATCCACATAAGTGGATGGAGGGGGAGGCTTGGCCTGCACGTGCTGGATGGCAATCGACATGGCCGACGGGCCCTCGAAGGGGATCCGTCGGGTGAGCATCTCGAAGGCGATCACGCCCACCGAGTACAGATCCGTGTGCGGCCCCACCGCCTGGCCCGAGGCCTGCTCCGGCGCCATGTACTCGGGGGTGCCCACGATCATGCTGGCCCGTGTCTGAGGGCTGGTGCCGTTGGGCATCTCGCTGCGCTTGGCCAGGCCGAAGTCCAGCACCTTCACGGACTCGCCGCCGCCCGAGTCTCGCACCACGAAGATGTTGCCGGGCTTGAGATCCCGGTGGATGACGCCCATGGCGTGCGCGGCGCCGAGCGCGCCCAGCAGCTCGTCCAGGAGCGCGATGACCTCCGCCTCGAGCATGGGCGCCCGCTGGGCAATGATCTCGTCCAGCGGCGCACCCTCCAGGTACTCCATCACCAGGTACTGGCCGATGTGAGGGATGGTGCCGAAGCCGAAGACGTCGATGATGCCCCGGTGGCGGATGGCGCTGGCCGCGCGCGCCTCGGAGATCAGATCTCGCGCGCCACCTCCGTCGGAGAACTCCGGGCGCAGGATCTTGATGGCCACCTTGCGGCCGATGATGGGGTGCTCGCCCTCATAGACAATGCCCATGCCGCCGGCGCCGATGCGGCGCTTGACGATGAAGTCGCCCAGCTGCTTGCCCACCAGCATGTCGCGCGACACCGTGGCTTCCCACGAGCCTTCGCGCACCTCCTCGGACAGCTCCACCGGGGCCGGCGTCAGCAAGGGTTGCGCGACACCGGCGGCCTTGCCATGAACGGGGGGAGAGCCGGGGTCGCGACGCACGGTGGCCTCTTCGACGAAGGGGTTGTCCGCCACGGCTCGGGCGCCATCGCGAGGGCAGAGGGTCGTTCCCGGAGGCAGCATGGCTCCGCACTGGGAGCACTTCAGCAAGCTGCGCATTGGTTGATTCATAGATTCCCGACGCTTGCTCCGGCATGAAGGCCGCATGCCGCTTGGGTCTCGTTCTCCACAGGCGCCTGAGCCCCCCCACAGCGGGATGAACGCTTGTGACAAATATCACACAACACATAGCGCAGTAACACCCGTACCTGAACGCAGAGTGCGTGGCTTCCACCACCGCCAGACGGGCTGAGGCAGGTGCCAGAGGCACGAAGCAGGCGAGGGAGCATGAGGGGTGAGACGGACAAGCGCCACGCCAAGATCTTCCAGATCTGCGCCATCCTCCATGGCGTCTTTCGACAACCCTTCACTGGCGGGGCATGCCGACCCCAGCCGTCCCATAAGCGGACCGACCCGTCCCAGAAACGGACACAACCCCAGAGCGTATGAGGAGGGACTCGGCGCGCGGGGTGCACCCGGCCGATAGGATGGGGAGTCCCTTGCCATGGCCTTCCCATCGCGGGGACCTTCACTCTCCAGGCAGGGGTACAGCGATGACTGAAGCAGATCTTCTGAAGGAGGCGGAGCGGATCCAGGCTCTGCTGGCAGCGCATGCCGCACGGCACGACCGGGACACCACCTTTCCCGAGGAGGGGAGGGAGGCCATGGTCGGCTCCCCGCTGAACGCGGCGCTCCTGGATGGCGCCTCGTGGCTGACCTTCGGGCGGATCGTCAGCATCCTGTCCCGAGGGGATGCCTCCTTCGCGACGGCCTGGCTGATGCACCAGGGCTCGGCCGAGGCCCTGCGCTCTCTGGGGGACCCGGCGCAGGTCTCCTCCTTCGAGGCCGAGCTCCGCGGCGGAGCCTGGTTCGGCAATGCCCTCGGCGAGCCGACCAGCGGCAATCAGTTCCTGATGCCTCAGCAGCAAGCCCGCCGCGTGGAGGGCGGCTGGCGCCTGAGTGGTGCCAAGCGCTTCGTCTCTGGCGGCGAGCACGCGAAGTACCTCCTCACCAGCGCCGTCTGTGAGGGACAGCCCCGTTTTTTCCTCATCGACAAGGAGGACTCCATCCGGGTGGAGGAGATCTGGGATCCCATGGGCATGCGCGCCACGCGGAGCCAGCTCCTGCACTTCCAGGACACGCTCCTGCCGGAGTCTCGGGTGCTGAAGCTCGATCCCACCCAGCCCAGCGCCATCCCCGCGGGGCTGTCCTGGATCTCTGTCGGCATCGCCGAGGCGGCCATGGGGTTCGCCATCGGCTACGCCAAGGAGCGACGACTGCCTCCGGAGAACAAGCCGCTCGCCGATATGCAGTGGATCCAGATGGCCGTGGCGGACATGAGCATCCGCCTGGAGGCGGCGCGATCCCTGGCCATGCGCTCGGCCACCGCCGCGGATCAGCGCGCTCCGGACTTCCCGTTTCTGCAGATGCA
>NZ_DASPHO010000320.1:0-2509 GCF_035629615.1 Hyalangium sp.
CCGCCTCATCATCTCCGCCAGCCTCGCCGCCGTGCTCAGCGCCTGTTACGCGGGCGGCCCTCGCGCCTACACGCGCGGCACGTACGAGGATCCGAACACCATCGAGATGCTGTCGGATCAGTTCAACGAGAACGATCTGCAGCTCATCGCGAAGAAGATGGCCGAGTCGCTGGCGGGCTCGCCCCGCTTCGGCCAGGTGGATCCGCAGCGGCTGCCCATTGTACTGGTGGGCAAGCTGAAGAACAGCACCTCGGAGCACATCGACATGCGCTCGCTGGGGGACAAGATCCAGACGGCGCTGGCGCAGACGGGGCGGTTCGCGCTGGTGGACCAGCAGGCGCGCTGGGACCTCGCCGAGGAGTACGAGTACCAGCAGTCCGGCTACGTGAACCCGGACGAGGCGAAGGGGCCCGGGCAGCAGGTCTCCGTGGACTTCATCATGACGGGGGACCTGGCCTCGATCATCCAGGAGGTCGGCAACGACAAGCTCGTCTATTACAAGATGACGGCGAAGCTGAACAACGTGCGCACGGGCCTCATTGAGTGGACGGACGAGAAGCAGATCCGCAAGAAGTTCGAGCGGCGGACGGTGGGCTGGTGATGCGCGGCTGAGCGCTCGGGTGATCCTCATGCCCCGTCGACTCGGCAGGAGCCCACGTCTTCGGGTGGGGGGACTGCTCGTGCTCCTGGGGCCTCTGCTGCTGGCGGGGTGCGCGGGGGACTACGTGGCGCGCACCCGCGCTCTCCGCGAGGCCTACCAGGGCGAGGACTACCCGCGCGCGCTGGACATGCTGGCGGGCGAGGAGCAGCACGGCCACCCGAATGACCAGCTGCTCGTCCTGCTGGACCGGGGCATGGTGCTGCACGCCGCTGGGCGCTGGGAGGAGAGCATCCAGGTGCTGGCGGAGGCGGACCGGCTCTCGCAGGAGCTGGATGGCATCTCCGTGCGCGAGGAGGCGGGCGCGCTCCTGAGCAACGAGCGGCAGCGGGCCTACCGGGGGGAGGACTTCGAGAAGCTGATGATCTCCGTCCTCCAGGCACTCAACTACGCGCAGCTCGGGAAGGACGAGGACGCGCTCGTGGAGGTCCGCCGCGTCAACGAGCGGCTGCGGAGGATGGTCGTCGAGGAGAACAAGCCGTACGAGCAGCTCGCCATCGCGCGCTACCTGGGTGGCGTCCTCTATGAGGACCAGCGCGAGTGGGATTCGGCGTACATCGACTATGCGCAGGCGCTCGAGCTGGAGCCACGGCTGGGGCCGCTGGCCGAGCCCTTGCTGCGCCTGGCGAAGCAGACGGGTCGGGAGGACGCGTACGCGTCGCTGCTCCAGCGGTTCCCGGACCTGCCGCACGAGCCGCTCGGGCGAGGGGAGGGGCAGGTGGTGGTCGTCGTGGAGGTGGGGCTCTCGCCGGAGAAGCAGTCCGCCCGCCGTCCCTACCAGTCCCATGCGGTGGAGCTCATCACCGTGCCCGTGTACCGGGATCGGAGCACCCCACCTCGGGCCCAGGTGAGCGGGGGGGCGGACTGGCAGCCAGCAGTGACGGTGACGTCGCTGGGGCAGGTGGCGACGCTCCACCTGGAGGATCGGGTCGGCCGGATGGTGGCGAAGCAGCTGGCGGGCGCGGTGGTGAAGGCGGGGCTGGCGGCCGGCGCGGGGGCGATTACCAAGAGCGAGGAGGTGGGGTACCTGACGTTCCTCCTGCTCAACCTGGCGAACGAGCCGGACCTGCGCTCGTGGCTCTCGCTTCCGGCCGAGTTCCAGCTTGCGCGCCTCCGGCTTCCCGCGGGCAGACACACCGTCCATGTGGAGGTCGGCGGCCGGGTCACCTCGCGTGAAGTGGAGGTGAGGCCCGGGCGTGTCTCGGTGGTGGTGATGAGGCGCTACTACTGAACCCCCTCCATCTGATGTAGGGTCCGCGCCCCAATGTCGCCGGTCGTGGCCACGGTCGCCGCCTATTCTTTCTTCATCCTGCTGGGTGCCCTCGGGGGCGCGCTGGTGGTGGTGTTCACGCAGCGGGCGACCCGGCTGGTGACCTTCCTGGCGTTTGCGGCGGGGGTGATGCTGGGGGCGGCCTTCTTCCACATGCTGCCCGAGGCGTTTCACGGCGGGGGCTACCCGGCCTTCACGCTGGTGCCCGCGGGCTTCGTCTTCCTCGTGGTGCTGGAGCGCTTCTTCCTCTCGCACACATGCGAGGAGCCGCTCAACTGCACGGAGCACGCGCACCACGGGCTGGGGTTCGCCGCGCTGGTGGGCCTCTCGCTGCACACGCTCGTGGATGGCGTCGCGCTGGGCTCGTCCGTCAAGGAGGGGGTGGGGATGATGGCCTTCATCGCCATCATCGCGCACAAGGTGCCGTCCTCGCTGTCGCTCGCCTCCATCCTCAAGTCGGAGAACCGCAGCTCGTCCACCATCCTCGGCTACGCGTGCTTCTACGGCCTCATGGTGCCGGTGGGCGCCGGGCTCTACTTCGCCTCGGACGCGGCGCTGCAGATCGAGAAGCTCTCACCGTG
>NZ_DASPHO010000321.1:0-5763 GCF_035629615.1 Hyalangium sp.
TGTCCGCGCTCTTCTCCACCTTCCAGCAAGGCATGACGGCGGGGGGGCCTGCCGGGGGCTTCGTGGCCGTCATCGCGGATCTGCTCACCCGGAGCCAGCAGTTCGCGGTGTTGGTGGAGACGATCTCCGGACTCATCGGAATGGTGGCCGACTGGCTCGGCAAGCTCGTCGAGCCGTTCATCCCGCTGGTGGGGGCCATCGCCCACCTCATCGAGGCAGGGCTCCAGGCGCTCACGCCAGTGCTCACGAGCCTGACGGCGTTCATCGAGCCCCTGGTGCCCAGCATCATGGTGCTCGGCGAGCTCTTCGCGGGGCTCGCCCCAGTCATCGCCCTGGTGGTGCAGGCGCTCATGGTGGTGCTCAACCCCCTGCAGCTCTTCGCGGGCCCGGCGCTGAAGGCGCTCTTCTCCGTGCTGAAGACGGTGAGCACCATCATCCTCACCGTCATGAAGGCGCTCGGGGACGTGTGGAACGGCATCGTGGGGGCCATTCAGAAGGTGTTCCGCATGCTCGCGGACATCTCCGTGTTCGGGGTGAGGCCGCTCGGCTTCCTCGACGGGTGGGCGGACGGGCTGGAGCGCGCCAAGGTGGACACCGAGGCGATGGCCAAGGCGCTCCAGGCCCTGACGGGGATGACTTACGAGGCCGCCCTGGAGAAGGCCAAGGAGACGGCCGAAGTCATCCGCAACCGGAAGGAGACGGAGAAGGCGACGCAGGCGCTCACCAACGTGCCGAGCGCCTTCAAGTACGCCCTGGCGAGCTTTAACGCCCAGGATCCTCAGGGGCCGGGGATGATGCCTGTGCCCTCCGCGCCGCCCGCCCCACCCCCCTCGGGCGGCGGCAGGCCATGGGAGAGCGGCACCCCATGGGAATTCGGTGTGACGACGCCAGCACAGCCAGGGGCGGGCCCTGCGATTGACACCGTGAACATCAACACCACCTCCGTGCCAGAAGCAGTGGCGCAGCTCGAGCGCCTCATGGACAGGTTCGGCTTCGCTCGCACCGGCTCCCGCGGCCGGCAGGGCAGATACGCAACGGCGTAACCATGGCTCACCTCAACCTGAACGGGATTCCTGTGGAGTGCTCCGGAAGCGAGTACCAACCGGTGCGGCTGGGCGAGGTAGTGCGCTCCTTCAACGGCGCGCCGCGCACCACGGCCCGAGTACGGAAGCGGGACTACCGCTTCACCACGGACCAGGGCGGGCTGCTGCTGGAGGAGGCCGAGCTGCTGCGCGCGCTCATTGAGGGAGAGGGGCACAGCTGGAGCTTCGAGACTGCGGAGCTGTACTCCTCCAGGAAGCTGCTGCCCTCCTCCGTGAGCGTGACGGACATTCGCTCCGGGGACGTGGCTGGCAAGCACGAGCTGGGCCTCTTCGCGGAGGATGGGAGCGTTGTGGAGTGGCCCCTCGCCTATGACACCGCCGCGTGGACGCTGCTCTTCTGGCGGAAGGTGAGCAGCGCCTGGGTACACTACGTCATCCGCAGGAGCCCTTCCTCCGCCTCGCTGGAGGTGTGGGAGGACGCGGTGCAAACGGACGCGGATCCGGACATTCTGGGCATCGACGTGGACGGCGACCTCTACCTCACGTGCAACGCGGGGGACGAGACGATTGATGACCTGGTGGCGCTGCCCTACGCAGTGCCAGACGAGTGGGTGCCGCTCCTGCTGGTGGACCGGGCCGCACGCGCCTGGGCGCCACTGCCCTACGTGAACGCCTCCGGGCCTGGAGTGGTGCCGAGCACGGGCCTCACGTGCATAGGGGAGAGCTTCGCCGCGAGGCGCGTGCCGATGCGTGAGGAGGACGGCACCTTCACCGCCGGGGAGGTGTTCGACTTCCAGCTCAAGGGAGTGTAGAGATGCACCGCTGTCGCGTAGCTGAGACCCAACAGGGCGGAGTTGGCATAGCGCCGGACTAGCAGTGCGGAGGTGCAGGGTTCGAGTCCCTGCCACGACAGCGCGCCCCTTCTCCAGGGGCATGCGCACGCTCACCACACAGCAGCTCGCCACGCTCGCCTCGGAGGCCGGGTACACCAGCCGGGCCCGCGTACTCATTGAGCGACTCGCCTTCTGGTACAACCTCACCGCCCTCCTCGAGGACCCTGCGTTGGACTTCCTCGAGGAGGTGAGCTGGAGCTGCTCCGCCGACGCCCCGGCAGCGAGCGCCACCGTGCGCTGCAGACGCGAGGTGAACGGGGCCTCCCTGGCGCCGCTGGTGACGGATGCTGCGGCCAACTTCGCCGCCGGCGTCTACAACCCGCTGGTGAAGGAGGGGCGCCTCTTCAAGGTGGAGGCCGCCGTGGTGCCGCTCGGTATGGAGCCCACCAGCGCAGACTGGACGGAGGTGTTTCGCGGGCGGATTGATGAGGTGGAATGCGGCGAGGGGGTTGTCTTCACCGGGCGCTCTCACCTCTGGGGCCTGCTCCAGGACACCCCCATTGAGACGGAGCGGGAGTACGGGAGCGACAGCGGCGTGGACGTGCAGACGGTGATGCAGGACATTCTCGACGACAACGGGTTGAGCGCCATTACCCTCTACACGCCCGCCTCCCCGAACTGGGCGCTCAAACGGTACGTGCAGCAGTGCGAGCCCGTGGCGGACGCCCTCATGGCGCTGGCCCGCCAGCTTGGCTGGGAGGTACGAGAGAAGTGGCTCAGCAGTGGCCCGGGCACGGGCGCCTGGCGGCTCTGGTTTTGGAGCCCGGACAGGAGCGCCACCGCGCCAGTGTGGGAGTACGGGCCTGGGGACTACGAGCGCCTGGAGGAGGTGCGCACCTTCATTGGTGACGTCCGCAACGTGGTGGAGGTGGTGTACTCCGACAGCGGCAATAGGGATGTGGCCGGGGTGAAGAAGCGTAAGACGGTGACGCGGACGGACAGCGGCTCAGTCACCGCCTATGGCGAGCGCTTTATGCGAATTGCCGAGGCGGCCTCCAGCAACATAGACACCTCGGCCGAAGCCACCACCCTCGCGGACAACGCCCTGGCGGACCTCAAGGAGAAGCCCCTCGGCATTGGCTTCACACCGCTCTTCCACCCGGGCCTCGAGCTGGCGGACATGGTGGGGCTCTCTGGTAACGGGGTGCACTTCACCGCGGACCAGGTGGCGGCCGTGCAGTCTCTTGCCCACAGCTTCAACGCGGGGGGCAGCACCACCAAGCTCGCCCTCCTCGGCAAGCCCAACGTGGGCCTGCGCACCTGGCTCGACATGGAGCAGCGGCCCGGCATTGCGCCGGCGAGCCCCTTCACCGGCCCGGCCGCGCCGGCGAGCGTGAGCGTGGTGGAGACGGTACAGGGCCTGCGGGTGAGCTTCGAGCCCCCCTCCCTCGGCCCAGTGGCCACCGCCTATGAGCTGCACGTGAGCACATCCAGCGGCTTCACCCCGAGCGACAGCACGCGCCGGGTGGTGGGCAGCCTCACCGAGATGGTGGTGACGGACTTGGAAGCCGGGGGCTCCTACTTCGTGAAGGTGGTGCCCCGGGACGCCAAGGGGAACCGGGGCACGGCCAGCGCCCAGGTGGCCTTCACTCCCCGCTACGTCGAGCCCCGGGTGCTGCAGCCCCGGGTGACGTATGCGGCGCTCCCGCTAAACAGCGACTTCGAGGCGGCAAACGATTCCTCCGCACCACCAGACGCGTGGGACATGCACACGGGGACGTGGAGCACCGACGCATCAGTCGACACGACGTTTGTCGGCACTGGCACAAGGGCTGTGAAGATCGAAGCGACGGGCGTCGCAACGAAGCTCCGAAGCGCCCTGTTCGTCTGTAGAGAGTACGACCTCGTCAGGGTGACAGCGAGGCTCGCGGTAGATGGCGCATTCAACACGGCCACGCTCTACATTCGCTGGCTCACCAGTTCGTTTTCGGAGATCAGTCTGTCGACCGTCGCGGCGCTCGCCACGTCCGGCGGGGTGGCGACCTATACGGATATCGGAGGGACGCCGATTGAGGCTCCAGCGACCACGGCCTATGCACAGGTCGTCGCAGGCAAGCCATCGGCGTCGGCCTACGAAATGTGGATCGACACCTGTCGCGTCTTCATTGAGCCGACAGTGGGCACGACGGAGGGGGGGGAGGCGCTCTCCTACTCCAACGGCTTCTCGGATGGCTCACTCGATGGGTCAGCGATGTATCGAATCGACCCCCACGGGTTTCTCTACCTCCGCGGAGCAATCACGCGGGGGGCTCCGCCAGCCTCTGGGACGGTGATTGCCACGCTCCCGAGCGGCGCCCGCTCAGCTCACACCCACAGATTTGCGGTGGCGACCGATAGTGACATCGGAGTCATCCAGATCGAGCCGACTGGCGAGATGAAGTACATCTCTGGCGCGGTGACAAGGATCTGGCTGGACGGTATTCGCTTTCGTGTCCTGTACGGCGGCTAGTCCGTGGCGGAGACGTGTCCGTCCGTGGTCCAGACTCGAAACTCGCGGCCGGCCGGACACGGGGTCGCCTGCTCGTGGCAGTAGTGGTAACGCACGTTCGGCGGTGCTCCGAAGAGCGCGAAGAATTCGGAGGAACATGTCTCGAGGTCGCGCACCGCGTGGCCGATCAGTCGCTTGTCGGTGAGACAGAGAGGGAGCACGGAGTTGCGTCCATCGCCGATCCATCCTCCGTCAGGACCGGCATCGTCATGAAATCCAGCCCCAGAGTCAGGCCGCTGACTGACGCGCGAATTCTCACAGCCGCAGGCAACGGAAAGGACAGCCAGCAGCAGGGCGGGTTGGCGCATGCCTCGCTGTTCTCACATTCTGCGGTTTTCCGTCAAGGCGGGAGGAGGATTATGGAAGAGTCCTTTGGTCCATGGTTCGTGCTCTCGCGTTCGGCTCCCTCCTCCTCCCGCTGGTCAGCCTCGCTCACCCGGGCGGTCTCGACTCCAGCGGCTGCCACAACGACAAGAAGCACGGGGGGTACCACTGCCACGGAGCTCCAGCGTCCACGGCATCCCCTCCACCCATGCGCTCGTCGGTCACGTGGGAAGCTCGCCGCATGGATCCTCCGGATGCTGGAGTACCTGACGCAGGGACACGGAGAGCACCGCCCCGTCGCCTTGACCTCCCCTCCCTCCCGGCTGCCACCGCGCCGAAGGCGGATCCTGTCCGCACACCCGGGAGCGCGGACGATGGTCGCGATCTGCTGTGTTTCATGGCCTGCATTGTTGCCATTCCCCTCGGGCTCTACGTCCTACTCCGGCGCCGCCGCGCACCTGGAACGCCAGCGCCCGAAACTCGGGAGGATGAGTCCGGCCCACGTCGGCGACGTGAGCCGCCGCGCGCGGGCGAGCGCGGACTGACGGCCACCCGCAAGGGGAAGTGCACAGAGTGTGGACGGTGGTTCGGTGAGGGCGCTCCCATCTTTTGGAACGCCAGCACGAGGCGCGCGCGGCACGTCCGGTGTGAAGAAGCGTAGCTGCCACCGGCCCCGCTCAGGGTGAGCAGCTGCGGCACCTCACCTGCCAGAGTTGCTCCCAGGCGCCGCCCTTCGTCTCCTGCTCTCCCAGGTGCATGAGCCTGCCCTCGCCCTTGGCCACCCACTCTCCGCACTCACAGCGGCTGGCGTGAGAGTTCGTCCGGTGCACGGAGCTGGAGGCCTGGGAGCAGGCGGGCTCGAGGTGGCGCAGGCCGGTCGCCGCGGTGAAGAGCGCCTCCTCTCCCTTGACAATGGCGCCTCCACACGCGCTGCAGCTGCCCCTGCGCTTCGTGAGGATGCGCGGCACCCTCAGTCCTCGGTGAGCAGCTCGCGCAGCTTGGAGAGGCCCTGCGC
>NZ_DASPHO010000322.1:0-21205 GCF_035629615.1 Hyalangium sp.
CCGGGTCCGCCACCGCGCCCAGGTAATAGGCGCCGTAGCGATAGGGCTGTGCGGAGGTCTCCACCTGCTGCGTCCGGCACTGCCCGGCCCCCAGCCACCCCGTAGAGAAGGAGGTCATCGGCTGATCCTGGCCCTGCGGCGGCTCGGTGTAGGAGAAGCGGATGGTGGTGTCCTCGGAGAGCACCAGCTGCACATCCGTGCTGCCTCCATCCGTGCCCTGGTTGCACACCGTCACCGAGACCTCGAGAGGCCACCCCGGCGTGGCGCTGGGAGGGCCGATCACCGACTCGATGATGAAGTCCGGCCCATAGCCGACGCCCACGGTCTTGCTGGCCAGGGTGTTGTTCGTCTCGATCAGCTCCGGTTCGCCGTGGCCCGGGTCCGCCACCGCGCCCAGGTACCAGGGGCCCTCCTGGGAGACATGCACGCTGGTCTCCACCTGGTGCGTCCGGCACTGCCCAGCCTCCAGGTGCCCCGTCGGGAACGAGGTCAGCGGTTGATCCTGATCCTGCGGAGGACCTTCGTAGGAGAAGCGGATGGTGGTGTCCTGAGAGAGCACCAGCTGGACATCCGTGCTACCGCCCACGGTGCCCTGGTTGCACACCCTCACCGAGGCCGTGAAGGGCAGCCCCAGTGCGATGCTGGGCGGGCCGCTCACCGTCTGGATGATGTAGTCGGCCTGGATGCCAATGCCGAAGAGCTCGCTGGCGCGCGTGTTATTGGTCTCGATCAGCTCCGGCGTCATGTTGCCGGGATCGGCCATCGCGCCCAGGTACCAGCCGCCCTCGTGCGGAGGCTGGACTTGGAACTGCAACTGCTCCTTCCGGCACTGCCCCGCGTCCAGCGGCCCCGAGTAGAAGGAGAACACGGGCAGGTCCTGCTCCCCCGGAGGCCCATCCCACGAGAAGCGGATGTCCGTGTCCTCGGAGAGCACCAGCTGGACTTCGGCGCTACCGCCCACGGTGCCCTGGTTGCACACCGTCACCGAGGCCGTCATCACGTTCCACGGCGACGCGCTGGCCGGGACACTCACCTCCTGGATGATGATGTCCGCGTCATAGCCGATGCCCACGAGGGGACCGGTCCGCGCGTTGTTGGTCTCGTTGGACTCCGCCGAGCCGTTGAAGAGGTCCGCGACGGCCCCCACGTACCTGGCCCCGCTCGGCACCGAAGCCGACGTGTAGAACGTGTTCGTCTCGCACTGCCCCGGCTGCAGCCAGCCCAGGAACTGGGAGTAGAGCGGCAAGTCCTCCGGAGTCAGCACCCCGTCCTCGGACAGGAGGACATCCACGGTGGTGCTCTCCGCGTCCGTGCCCTGGTTGCACACGGTCACCGTCACCGGCAGCGGACCGTTGGGAAACGCGCTGGGCGGAGCGCTCACCTCGCGGACGATGAAGTCCGGGCCCATGAGCAGCGGCAGCTGCGTCTGGCTCAGCCCCGCGTCCTCTTCCGAGGATGGTGCTCCGCAACCCATGGACCCCAACAGCGTACATGCGCCTACAAGGATGACGGTTCGGCGGAATCTCTCGATCATCACAGGCTTGCCCCCGGAGGGTGAGTCGGCTCCCGAGTCTTTTGACTCGGTAAATTTTCCGACTCTTACCCGTTTTCCAGGGGTAAGCCAAGCGCTCGCATTGGATATTTACAGTCCGGGGAGATTGGTTGTCTTGTGAACGCTCGGGGACGATCCAGAGGTAGAGGGTGCGGCCGTCCACCTCCAGCTGCTGCGCGGGCTTCCAGTCACCCATGTCGAAGGCGTGAGACACGCTCGCTCTGGGCCCCGCTGTCCTCCAGCCCATACTTGTCTCGGCGCTTACGCCAATGGTGCTCGAGCCCGCAGCGGGGCAGCGTGCGCTCGCCTTGAACGGGAGGAGCTTTCATGCAGATGCCGGTGAGGTACTGGTCGTGGGTTGCGGTGTTGGGCGCGCTCTTGATCATGGCGAGCTGAGCAGGACCTGACGCCCACCGCATCGCCTGGCGTGCCTGGAGTGGTGAGCGACGGCTCACCCGGCGCCGCGCGCGAGCTTCAGCCCCTCCACGGCCTGCTTCGGTGAGAGGATCGCGAACGGCAGGCCATGGCGATCGGCCAGGGAGAGGAGCCGGTTGTCCTTGCTCACGAGCCAGGCGGCCCCTGAGCGGGCGGCGAGGACGAGGAACTTCTGATCGTCCCGGTCGCGGCACCGGGGAAGCTCGGGAAGAGGAGTGGAGGACACCGCGGGGGCCATGTGCACCAGGCGCTGATAGCGAGCGTAGGCCGTGCGCTGTTCGGCCTCATCCAGCTTGAAGGTGGACAGGGTGAGCACCCGCTCCAGCTCCAAGAGGGTCTCTCCGTCAGCCCACGCGGCGAGCGCACCTTCGGCCAGCGCATCAGCCAGTGGGCGAGTGACAGGGTCGTCGAACACCAGCACGTCCAGGACCACGTTGGTGTCGAGGACGACGGGCAGCGGGAAGGAGGGGGGGGCGAGCGGGGGCCTGGGCATGTCCTGTGCGCCAGCATGCCGCATCTGTCCCCCACTCGGGCGGTGCGCGGGCTAGGGTGGGACGCCGAGCCATCTCCCAGGACCCCCCATGCGCAGACTCTTCCTCGCGGCTTGTGCCGGTGTGTTGCTGGCCGTCTCCTGTGCCCACGACAAGGCGGCCTCCTCTGTTCCCGCCCCTCCGTTCAAGCCCGAGGCCACGGGTCGCGGGGGCGCGGCCGCTACGATCGACGTGCGAGCCACCGCGGCCGCCATCGAGATCCTCAAGGATGGGGGCAACGCGGTAGACGCGGCGGTGGCCGCGGCGGCCACGGTTGGAGTGACGGACTTGTACTCCTGCGCCATCGGGGGCGGGGGCTTCATGGTCATCTACCTGGCCGATGAGCAGCGCGTCGTCACCGTGGAGCACCGGGAGAAGGCACCCCGGGCTCTGCACCGCGGGCTCTTCTATGAGAACGGCGCGCCCATCCCCATGCCGGAGGTGATGACCAGCGGGCTGTCCACGGGCGTGCCGGGCAACGTACGAGGCTGGGAGCTGGCCCTGGAGCGCTACGGCACGCGGCGGCTGTCCGAGGTGCTGAAGCCGGCGATCCGCATCGCCGAGCAGGGCTTCGAGGTGGATGAGACCTTCTTCGAGCAGACCACGCGCAATGTCGAGCGCTTCAAGCTGTTCTCCAGCTCGGCCCAACTCCTGCTGACTCCCGACGGGAAGCCGCGCCCCGTGGGCTCCGTCTTCACCAACCCGGAGCTGGCGAAGACGTACCGGTTGGTGGCCAAGGGCGGCAGTCAGGCCTTCTACCGGGGTGAGATCGCTCAGGCCATCGTGGGGACGCTGGCGCGGCCGCCGGTGGTGCCGGACGCTCCGCGCAAGGTGCGCCCGGGCGTGATGCAGCTGTCGGATCTGGCGGACTACGAGGCGCGCGTCCGCGAGCCGGTGAAGAGCACCTACCGGGGCTACACCGTCTATGGCATGCCGGCGCCCTCCAGCGGAGGGCTCACCGTGGGGCTGGCCCTGAACCTCCTCGAGGGCTTCGAGCCCGCCTCCATGAGCCGCGTGGACTTCCTCCACCGCTACCTCGAGGCCTCACGCGTGTCCTTCGCGGACCGGACGGCCTATGTGGCTGACCCCGAGTACGTGGACGTGCCCGTGGCCGGGCTGCTCTCGAAGGACTACGCGGCCGAGCGGCGCAAGGCGATGGACCTGGCCAGCGCCGCCGCGCGCGAGCTGCCCCCGGGCAACCCCTTCTCCTTCCAGGAGGATCCGAGCTTCCTCCCACGCACGGCGGCCGGACCTTCTGCCTCGCTGGGCCCCTCGGTGCTGGACGTGCCGAACCGGGAGACGACGCACATCAGCACCACGGACAAGGCGGGCAACATCGTCTCCTACACGTGCACCATCGAGGCCGAGGGTGGCAGTGGCATCGTGGTCCCGGGCTACGGGTTCCTGCTCAACAACGAGGTGACGGACTTCGACGTGCCTCCGAGCCCCACCGCCCCGCACGCCAACATCCCCGAGCCGGGCAAGCGGCCCCGCAGCAGCATGAGCCCGACGCTGGTGCTCAAGGACGGCGCGCCGGTGGTGGCGCTGGGGAGCCCGGGAGGCAGCACCATCATCACCACCGTGCTGCAGACGCTGGTGAACCACCTGGATCTCGGCATGCCGCTGCTGGAGGCCGTGGCGGCGCCGCGTGTCTCGCAGCGCAACACCCCCGACGGGAAGAGCCAGGCCGAGCCCGAGTTCATCGCCTCGCCCGAGGCGGCGGCGCTGAAGGAGAGGGGGCACACCTTTACCAGCTCGGGCCAGATCGGCGCTGTCACCGGCCTCCGCTTCAACCCGGACGGCACCGTCACCGCTGTGGCCGAGCCCAAGCGCCGGGGTGGAGGAAGCGCCATGGTCGTCGAGGAAGCTGGTAGATGAGGCCTCCGCAGTTCCAGCCCCGGAGGAAGCACCCATGATGTTGCGTCGTGCCGTTGTGGCATCCATCGTCCTCACCGCCTCTTGCGCGCCCATGCAGAAGCAGGGCGTCGCCGCCGCACCCGTCCAGGACACGGTCCGTGTCTCCAACCAGCACCCGTTCGACGTCGCCGTCTGCCAGGCCTCGCAGGCCGCGCCGCTGCCCCAGCCCGTGAACCCGGACATCATGCTGGGCGCCCTGTCTGCCGCGCGGCCGCAGGTGATGGAGTGTCTGGTGCCGGCCACCTCGCGGGGCGAAGGCAAGAGCACCCGCGTGGTGGTGAGGACCCAGGTCTCCGATCAAGGTGGCAAGCACACGGTCTCTGGCGAGAACCTCACCCCCGAGGGCCAGGCCTGTGTGCAGAAGGCGGTGGAGAGTCTGGTGCCGCTGGCGGCCTCGCCCAAGGGAGCCGCGCCGATGTCGGCCGAGACGGAGTTCACCCACGAGCAGGGCCGCAGCCTGGCCGTCATCCTCGGGAGCGACTCAGGCTCGGACTACTCGGGCGCGGTGCGCCTGGGCCAGCCGCAGTGGTGCGACTGCTACGCGGCCTACACCACCCAGGTTCCTCCCACGCTCATGGCCCGCGTCCACCTGGCGAAGGGCCAGGCCACGCCGGCCGAGGTGAGCTTCGATCCCGTGACTGCGCCCGAGGGCACCGCGCTGGCCACCTGCCTCCAGCAGAAGCTGATGGCCCTGCCGGTGACGCCACCGCCGGACGCGATGCGGTTCTCGCGACGCTTCATCCATTTCAACTCCAAGGCCGCGGAGCCCTCCACGGATCCGCTGCCCGAGCAGCGCTTCATCCAGAACGAGCTGGTGCGCCAGCAGCGCGCGGCGGACACGATGCTGGCGTTCGGCGCGCGAGACAGCGCCGCGGAGGCGTATGACGCGGTGGTGATGAAGTCCCAGAAGTCCAAGGACAAGAAGCTGGCCGCGGAGCTGGTCACCCGGTGCAATCAGGTGGCGGAGGCTGACGCGAAGTGGGTGGGCGCCATCGAGGCCCAGCTCAAGGCGGATCAGCAGGCGCTGGCCATCGCCCAGGAGCTCAAGGTCAAGGATGCCGCTGCCTGGACACCCGCGGAGGCCAGCGTCCAGGGGGCCATCACCAGCACCCAGGAGGAGCTGAAGCGCGCCCAGGATCGGCTCGCGGCGGACCGCGACGCCTGCTCGAAGATGAAGAGCTGAGCAGCCTCGCATCGTCCTGCAGGGAGGGGAGGGCGCCATCCCAGTGTCCGGCGCCTTCTCCTGGAGCCTGCCGCGGGCCGCCGGCCCTTCAGAAGTTCAGCGAGTGCGGCACATGCCGTCCACGAGACGGGGCGGCGGTCTGCGCGTCAGGGCGCAGTTGGACATCTCCCCCGTCTCGGCCTGCCAGGTCTTCTCGGCCTTCTCGAGTTCGGCCAGCTTGCCCTGGAGCGCCTTCACATCGGTCGTCTTCGCGCAGTAGGCGATGTACTCGCGCGGCCCGCCACATGCCTTGTGGCCAAACCCCGCCACCTCGCACCCCTCCACCTTCGCGCACCCGCTCGCATTGGCCAGCGCCCGGGCCTCGGTCGCGAGCTTCTCGGCCTGCTGCTTGAGCTCCGCGGCCCGCTCGGGCTTCGCCGGGCCCGTCGACAGCACCAGCGCCACCGCCCACGCCCCCATCGTGCCTGCCAGCAACGTCATGATGTGCCTCCTTGCCCCATGGGGCACCCGCTTCCCCTCTCAAAACAAATGCGCCGGCGGGAAGGGTCCACGCCGGCGCATTCTTGTTACTTGCTCGACTTCCAAGCGGCCAGGCGGAACACCCTTCTCCGCCCGGCCCACCCCGGAGCGCCCGCTTCAGGCGCCCGGGGCTGCCTCAGTCCTCAGGCCGCGTTCTGCCGGCGGCTCCGGCCCAGCACGAACCGCGCCAGGACGAGCAGCAGCAGGTAGATGCCGGCGTCGGTGCCAGAGGTGGCGCCGCAGCCGCAGCCCGTGTCGATCTCCGTGAAGACGATCACCGGAGCGGAGTTCACCATGTTGCCGGCGCCATCCGTGACGATGGCGGTGATGACGTGCGAGCCACCCTCCGCCTCATCGCTGTTCCAGCTGCCCGCCAGCGTCGCGTCGCTGCCGCTGGCGATCTCCTTCCCATCCACGAGGATCTGGAGCTTGGCCACCGTGGTGCCGGGGGCCACCGCCGCCGAGGCGTTGATGCTGACTGAGCCGTTGACGCTCGTGCCACCCACCGGATCCGTTACCGCCACCGTCGGCTGCGCGAAGGGCGTGACGTTGAGCTGCGCCGTCGCCGCCAGCGTGTCCTTCTCCGTGTCCGTCACCGTGAGCGTGCGCAGGCCCGAGGTCTTGAACGTCACCTTGAGGCTCTGGAGCACACCCTCGACGAAGGTGGCATTGGCGCTGTAGGTGGCCGCGCTGTCCGAGCTCGTCACCTTGACCGAGCCGCCGTAGCTGGAGGCCTGGTTACCGTAGGCGTCGTAGGCCGTAGCGGAGAGCGTCGCCTCCTGGCCCGCCGTCACGCTGGCCGGGAACGTCAGCGCGTAGTTGGCCGCCGCCGCCGGAACCACCGTGAAGGCCGTGCTCGTCGCACCCTCGAAGCCCTGGGCCGTCGCCACCAGCGTGTAGCCGTTGCCAGCCTTGCGCAGGGTGAGGCCGTCGAACTTCGCCACGCCATTGGTCGAGCCCACCGTCGCGCGGCCGTACAGCTGGCCCGCCACCGTGTTCTCGCCCAGGCCCAGCGACACGTTGAACGAGGTGTCGTCAAACGCGTTGCCCAGCTCGTCCTGCAGCTCCACCTCGATGGAAGGCAGCGCCTCACCCGCCGTCACCTGCGCCGGCACGGTGCGGAGGATCAGCTTCGGCCCACCGCCGTTGGTGATGTCGAACGCCGCGCTCGTCGCCTGAGGCAGCGCGCCCGAGCTGGCCCGGAGCGTGTAACCCTGGCCCTTCTTGTCGATGGACAGGTTGCCGAAGGTGGCCACGCCGTTGATGGCGTTGACCGTCTTCGTGCCCGACAGCGTCCCGTTGCGCGGGTTGTTGCCCAGGGCCGCCGTGACGGAGTCCGTGGCGCTGGTGGCCACGTTGCCGAAGGCGTCCTGCAGCGTCACCCGGACGGCAGGGCTGATCACCGAGCCCGCCCGCGTGTTGCCCGGCTGGACGGTGAAGTGCAGCTCCGCCACCGCACCGTGCGAGATGTCGAACGCGGTGCTCGTGGCATCCGTCACACCCGCCGCGTGCGCCACCAGCTGGTAGCCCATCCCGGCCCGGGCGATGGACAGGTTGCTGAAGGTCGCCAGACCGCCGCTCGCCGCCACCGTGGTGGTGCCGCCCAGCGTGCCACTCTGGCCGCCCTGGAGCGACAGGGTGATGCTGAGCGAGGAGTTCACCCGGTTGCCGTTGGCATCCTGGAGCTCCACGGTGGTGGTCGCCAGGGTGCTGCCCGCCGTCGTGCTCGAGGGCACCATGCGGAACACCAGCCGCGTGGAGTTGCCCGCCGCGACATCGAACGCCGCGCTGGTCGCGCTCGTGAGCGAGCCCGCCGACGCGGTCAGCGTGTAGCCCGTGCCCGCGCGGGCGATGGACAGGTCACCGAAGGTGGCCACGCCGTTGACGGCCGCCACCGTGGTGGTGCCGCTCAGCGTGCCGCCGGCGGGGTTGGCCGCCAGCGCCAGGGTGACGTTCTGGGTCGAGCTCGAGAGCTGGTTCCCGAAGGCGTCCTGGAGGGACACCCTCACCGGGGTGATGGGCGCGCCCGCCAGCGTGTTGCCAGGCTGGGTGCTGAACGCCAGCTGCGCCGCCGCCGCCGGAGCGATGTCGAAGGCGCCGCTGGTGATGTTCTGCACGCCCGTCGTGCTGGCCGTCAGCGTGTAGCCGCTCGCCGCCTGGTTGATGACCAGGGTGTTGAACGTGGCCACACCGCCGCTCGCCGCCACCGTGGTGGTACCGCCGAGCATGCCGCCCGCCGGCCCGCCCAGGCTGACACTCACCTGCGCAGAGGAGCTGGTGAGGTTGCCCAGCGCGTCCCGGATCTCCAACTGGACGGAGCCGAGCGCCGTGCCCGCCGTGCCGTTGGCCGGAGCCGCGCGGAACGCCAGCCGCGCCGCGGCGCCTGCCGCCACGTCGAAGCTGTTGCTCGTGGCGTTGAGCGCCCCAGAGGTGGCCTGCAGGGTGTAGCCCGTGCCGGCCTTGTCCAGGCTGAGGTCATGGAAGGTGGCCATGCCGTTGCTGGCCGCCACCGTCCTCGTGCCGCTCAGGGTGCCGCCCGAGGGGTTGGCGCCGAGCGCCAGCGTGATGCTCGCGCTGGACGTCGTCACCGTGTTGCCCTGGGCATCCCTCAGCACCAGGCTGATCGCCGGAGCGATCGCCGCGCCCGCCGTGGAGTTACCCGGCTGGGTGGTGAAGGCCAGCACCGCGGCCGCGCCCGGATTCACGCCGAAGGCCGGAGACGTCGCGGGCACCAGGCCCGTGGCGTTCGCCTGCAGCGCGTAGCCCGAGCCCGCCTGATCCACGGAGAGGCCGGTGAAGGTGGCCACGCCGTTGACGGTGGTCGCCACCGGGGTGCCGCTCAGGGTGGCCCCCGCCGCGTTGGTGAGCGACAGCGTCACCTGCGTCGGAGCCCCCGTCACGAGGTTGCCGCCCGCATCCCGCACCGCCACCCGGGCCGTGAAGGCCGCACCCGAGGTGACATTGCCGGAAGGCGAGGCCGTGAAGGCCAGCGCCGCCGGAGCGCCCACGCCGACATCGAAGCCGACGCTGGTGTCCGAGTAGATGCCGCTGGCGCCCGCCACCAGGGTGTAGTTGAAGCCCGCGCGATCCACCGACAGGTTGCTGAAGGTGGCCACGCCGCCCGCCGCGGCGATCGTCGTGGTGCCGCCCAGCGTGCCGCCCGTCGGGTTGTTCCCGAGCGAGATGGACACCGGCGTGGTGGCCAGCGTCGCCAGGTTGCCGTACCGGTCATACAGGGTCGCCTGCACGGCCGGGGCAATGACGGCGCCTGCGATGACATCGCTCGGCTGCTGGGTGATCGTCACCCGGTGCGGAGGACCGGCGGTGATGTCGAACCCGCTGCTGGTGATGCGGGGGAGCGCCCCCGAGCTGGCCTCCAGCGTGTAGCCAGAGCCCATGCGGGCGATGGACAGGTCACTGAAGGTGGCCACGCCGTTGACGGCCGCCACCCTGGTGGTGCCGCCCAGCGGACCGCCGCCCGGGTTGTTGCCCAGCGCGACGGTGACGTCGTCCGTGGAGGCGGTGGCGTTGCCGAACGCGTCCAGGAGGGCCACCTGCACCGCCGGGGCGATGGACACGCCCGCGCCGGTGTTCGAGGGCTGCGTGAGGTAGGCCAGGCTCGCTGCCGCGCCGGCCGTGATCGCGAACCCATCGCTGGTGGCGCCGGTGAGGCCCGTGGAGCTGGCCGCCAGCGTGTAGCCCGTGGCCGCCTTGTCGAGGGACAGGGTGCTGAACGTGGCCACGCCCGCGACCATCGTCGCCGTGGTGGTGCCGCTCAGCGTGCCGCCCGCGGGGTTGTTGCCCAGGGCCACGGTGACGCTTTGGGTGCCCGTGGTGACGGCGTTGCCGAACTGATCCACCAGGCCCACCCTCACGGACGGGGCAATGGAGGTACCGGCCGCACTGTCGGAGGGCTGCACGGTGAAGGTCAGCCCAGCCGCGGCGCCCGCGGTGACAGTGGTGCTGCCGCTGCCGGAGATGGCCGGGCTCACCGTGTCGCTGGCCGTGAGGGACTGCGCGCCCAGGGTGCGGAAGTCAACGGACACGTTGCTTGCCACGCCCGCGGCGAAGGTCGCGCTGGCCGGCAGAAGGGCCTGCGGATCCGTGCTGGTGAAGGACGCCGTGCCGTTGTAGCTGGTGGCCGTCTGGCCCAGGCTGTCCACGGCCGTGAGGTTGAACGTGGCCGGGCTGCCCGCCTGCACCGAGGCCGGGAGCCCCGTCAACTGATAGGCGACGGCCGGGCCCGGAGGAGGCAGGTTGGTGGTGCACGACCCGTACCCATCCGCGTTGATGCGGACATCGTCCACGTAGAAGCCCTCGGAGACGACGGAGCCGTCGGTGGAGGCGCGGAACGCGAACCACACCGTCTGGCCTGCCAGCGAGTTGAGGTTCACGGTGACGGCCTTCAGCGAGCCGTTGGAGCCGGTGTTCGTGCTGGTCCAGATCCGGGTGCTCGAGCTGCTGTTCAGCGTGCCGTCGTAGCCGCCCGCGGAGATGTACGGAGCCGTCGCGGACGTCGTGTCGCCCACATTGGTCCAGGGACCGGCCGCACCCGTGGTGCTGTAGGCCAGCCAGGCGCCGTCGTACGCAGGCTCGAAGTTGTACCAGATGTTGAACGACATCTGCGGACCGAGCGTGCTGGCGGGGATGGCGAAGCCGTTGATGCCGGCCGTGCTGCCGTTGCCGCCCAGCGACAGGGTGGCCGTGGCGGTATTCGGGTAGGTGCCACCGCAGGTGGCGCTGGCCGCACCGAAGCGGTACGAGCGCGTGGCCGACTGGTAGTGGCAGCCGTTGACGAGGTTGATCGTGTTCGCGGGGCTGGCCGTCGCGATCCAGTATGAGGCCGCGCTGGGCGGGCGAGTGCCGTCCAGGTCATCGAAGTAGCGCACGCCCGGTGTCACGACGCCGGTGGGCACAGCCGACCGCTCGACGGTGTTCGTCTCCTCGACGGTGGCGGCACCGGTCTCCGTGGCGCGCACCACGTAGTAGTACCGGGTCCCCTGCGTCAGGTTCAGATCATCCGCGAAGCTGGTGCCGGTGACGCCCGTGGCGATCCGGTTGCCGATCGACGGGGTGAAGCCCGCGGTGGTGCTGCGGTAGACGGAGTAGCTCAGCGTGCCGCCGCAGATGGGCGTGCCCGCGGACCAGGCCACCGTGTTGCCGCAGGTGGCCGTGCCAGCGTTGGTCGCGCTGGTGGCGCCACCGAAGTCAGGCGGCAGGGTGCACGTGCCGGTGGCCGTCGCGGAGGCCTCGTTGGAGTCCGGGGACTCGGCGCAGTCCACGCCGCGCACCACGTAGTAATAGGTGATGCCGCCGGAGACGGTGGTGTCCGGGAAGGGCGAGCCGGCCGTGGTGCCCACGCGGGTGTACGGGCCGCCCGCGGTGGTGGCACGGTAGATGTTGTACGAGCCGGCGCCGTTGTCCGTCCACGCCACGTCGATGCGGTTGTTGCCGTTGACGGTGGCCGTCACGCCGGTGATCGTCGGCGGGGCATCCTGGCAGGTGTTGTAGGCGATGAGGGCGAAGTCCTGGTCCAGCGGGGAGCTGTTGCCCGGCAGGCCGTCCGAGTTGATGTTGGCTGCCGTCACCGTCACGGTGAAGGGCCCCGAGACACCCGCGGGCAGGAAGACGCTCTCCACGTTGTTGGAGCCATCCGCCGTGCCACCCGTCACCGAGTTGGCACCCGTGAAGACGTTGCCGCGGTAGGTGTTGGCACCGATCGTCAGGGTCAGGTCCAGGTTGTTGCGCCAGGCGCTGCCGGTGGTGGAGCCCGGCGCGTCCGTCCACGCCACGGTGACGCGGAAGGGCTTGCTGGAGTCCGCCACCACGCCGTTGAACTCGTGGGTCTGGCCCGTGGCGGTGAAGAGGTTGGCCGGGTTCTGGTCGTCCAGCAGGCGCGGAATACCGTCGAACGCCATGCCCAGGTCCATGAGACCCATGCCCTGGTTGTTGGACCAGAGGTTGTCGTTGGCGGCGCTGCCCGTCATGTAGCGGGCCGAGTTCATCAGGTACGCCTTCGTCATCGCCGCGCTGGGCGGGGCCATGCTCTGGTTGATGAAGTACTGGCGAACGAGCGCCGCGCCGCCGGCGATGGCCGGGGTCGAGTGGCTCGTACCGGAGGAGGCCGTGTACCACTGCTGGCCCAGCGGCCAGTAGTTGCTGCTGCCAGGGCCGGCGCACACGCCGGAGGCGTCGAAGCAGCCGAGCGCCTGCCCGTTGGGGTTGGCCGGCGGGTTGGCGCGCTGGCCATCCACCTGGGCCACACCGCCCGAGACGTGCGTCCCCGGAGCCACCAGCTCCGGCTTCTTGCGGCCGTCCGCCGCGGGACCGCGGCTGGAGAAGCCCACGATGTCGAAGCCGCTGTTCGCGTCGCTGTCAGGCACGGCGCACTGGTCCGCGCCACCAAAGGCCTGGACGTTCTCCGAGGCGCCCGCGGTGATGATGTTCTTCGCGGTGCCGGGGCTGCCCACCGTGCCCGCGCCCGGACCGGCGTTACCGGCGGCGAAGACGATGACCATCTCCTGGTTGCCCGCGGCAGGCACTGCCGAGGTGCCCGGCTGCGCGTCACGCACCAGCGCGTCGTAGCGCTGCGCATCCGAGGTATAGGCGCTGGTGTTGGCACCCCAGCTGTTGGAGCTCACGCGCATGCCATCGCGGTAGGCGCGCGACTGCAGATCCTCGTAGATGGGGCTGGTGAAGGTCCCCGGGTCGAAGATGACGGACGAGCCCACCTTCACGAAGGGCGCCACGCCCAGGCCGTAGTTGAAGCCGGCCGCGTCCTCGAACGGCGCGCCCGTCTGGTTGGAGTAGCCGCCGATGATGTGCGCGTTCAGGTTGCCGTGGCCGTCGCAGCCCTGGATGGTGCTGCCGCCGTGCGGCGTGCCCTCGAGGCGGGAGTAGATGAGGCGGCTCGTGTTGGAGATGTTGCCGCCGACATAGAGGCCGAAGTGGTTCGGCGCCGCGGGAACGGCGTTGTCCACGCCGCTGTCCGTCACGTCCACGCCGAAGCCGGACGCGGTGAACTGCGCCTGGGTGAAGCCCTTCTCGGCCAGCCACGCCAGCCAGTTCGGCGGGTTGGGCTGGGTGCCCGTCAGCTGGCCGGACACGATCATGTTCTGCCGCTCGTCGAACTTGCGCGGCATGGGGCGTGGCTGGATGGAGATCACGTCCGGCCGGGAGGCAATCTCGTAGAGATCCTTCACCGCCAGGTACGTGTGCACATTCACGTAGCCCAGCGACTCCTGGATCGTCCCGCTCTTCGCCTGCAGCCCGCGGATGAGCTCCAGCGTCGGGCCGTTGGCCGCCTCATCCTTGATGAGCTGGACCTCGTAGGTCTCCGACTTGACGGTGTGGATGGCGGGGTTGAGCTTGAAGTCATCCAGGTAGTCGCCGTTCCACTGGATGGCCGGCGCCGCCTTGGTGGTGATCTGCTGCTGCAGGGTGCTCAGCGCCTGTGCGTCGCCGTAGACGAGGTAGGTGTTGTTGGGGATGTACGACACCACCTGGACGCCGGTGGCCTCGAGGCTCTTGTACCATTCGGGCTGGATGGGGCCGGCGAACTGCACCAGGTGGAAGCGCTTGCCGGTGGCCTGCGACTTCATGCCCCGCAGGGACTGGCCGTGCGCGGACGCGGTGTCGATCGTCCCGGCGTTCAGCAGGATGTCGTTGAGCTCGTCGCGGGGCTCGGCGCCCTCGGGCAGCGAGGACAGCACCTGCTCATCCACCTCGACCAGCTTGAAGGAGCCGTAGTCGCCAATCAGGTGCATCTTGGCGCCGCGCTTCTCCAGCTCCTGCGCCTGCTCCGCGCTGAGCTGCACCTTGTGCGTCGCCAGGTTCGAGCGATACCCCTCGAGCTGCTGCGGCGTGGGAGTGCTGCTCGGGCCCTCGCAGGCCAGCATCGAGATCATTCCGACCAGCCCAAGCACACGTGCGCCCATGGCTCGCAGCCCTGTTCCGGGCAGCCGGTTCACCGATTGATTCATAGTGTTATAGCCCCGACATACGAGCGCAGCGATGGGTGGAATCCGCACGCGCTCGGTGCGGATCCGGTGGAAAGAGGGCCGAAGGGTGTGCAGTACCCCATTCCAACTGGGGTGTAGTTATCACAGCGAGACCGGAAGGTTCAAATCGTCAACAAAAGTTTGAGCTCATCGAAAAAACCGTGAAAAAGGTTTTGCGCTGAGCGAACCCGGGCTGAGGCCGCGGCGCTCCTTCCTCCCGCACCAGCCGAGCAGCCAGTGCGTCCAAGACAGAGGTCGACTGGACATACCTGGAGCGCCTATGCATCGGGCCATGACGTCCGTTGGTGCGCGCCTGCGCAGCCCCTACCTGGCCTGGGGGCTCGGCCTCGCGGTGCTGGGCCTGGTGGCCGGCGCCGCGCTGCGAGCCATCGCCGCCGAGGTGCGCACGCCCGTCCCGCTGAGCCCCGTCGCGTACACGGGCTCCGTGTCGTGCCAGCCTTGCCACCCGGACCACTACGACACCTGGCGGCGCACGTTCCACCGGACGATGACGCAGGAGGCGGGGGCGGAGTCGGTGGTGGGGGACTTCAGCGGGGTGAGCTTCACCTACGCGGGGGTGAGCTCGCGCTTCCTGCGTGACGGTGAGCGCTTCGTCATCGAGACCTTGGATGGAGAGGGGCGCATGCGCCGCCAGGAGGTGGCGCGCACGGTGGGCTCGCGGCGCGTGCAGCAGTACCTGGTGCGCGAGGGAGATCGCTACATCCGCCTGCCGCTCGCCTGGGACATTGAAGGGCGGCGCTGGTTCCACCTCACGGGGGGCTTCCTGGATCCGGACGGCACGGACTTCAACGCGCACCGGGCGCTGTGGAACGCCAACTGCATCTTCTGCCACAACGTGAAGGCTCGCCCGGGCTACGACTGGGAGAAGGCGACGTTCGACAGCCACGTGGCGGAGCTCGGTATCGCCTGCGAGGCCTGCCACGGGCCGGGGGATGAGCACGTGGCTCGCAACTCCCTGCCGCTGCGCCGCTACTACCTGCACTACTCGGACAAGCCGGATCCCTCCATCGTCAACCCGATGCGCCTGGAGCCGCTGCGGCGGATCCAGATCTGCGGCCACTGCCACGGCCAGCGCATGCCGGCTCCGCTGGATCGCATCCGCCAGTTCCTCTCCGAGGGAGATCCGTACACGGCGGGGGACAACCTCTCCTCGTACACGCGGCCGATCTACCGGGAGAGCCACCTCCAGGGGGTGGATGTGTCGCTGCGCTTCTGGAGGGATGGGACGCCGCGCCTCACCGCGTACGAGTACCAGGGACTGCTGATGTCCAAGGACTTCCAGCGTGGCGGGCTGACGTGCCAGCACTGTCACAGCATGCATGGCGGAGATCCTCGAGGGATGATCACGCAGGAGATGCGCGGGCCCGCGGCGTGCCAGGAGTGCCACCCAGCGATCGTGGCCCGAGCCGCCGAGCACAGCCGGCACCGCGAGGGCTCCTCGGGCACGGACTGCTACGCTTGTCACATGCCGAAGATGGTCTACGGCATCATGCGGATCCACCGCTCGCACCTGATCCAGACGCCGGATCCCTCGCGGGCCTGGCGCCATGACATGCCGGAGGCGTGCACGCTCTGCCACACCGATCGGAGCGCGAAGTGGGCGGCGCAGACGCTGCGGAAGCAGCAGGGGCAGCCACCGCCGGAGGAACTCCCCTCGGATCCGGCCTTCGAGGTGGCCGAGGGGGTGAGGGCACTCCTCTCGGGGGATGTGGTGCAGCGCGCGGTGGCGGCGACGGCGCTGGGGGAGGGACAGAGCGCCACGTCTCAGCCGCTGGCCCGGCTGTGGGCTGTTCCCTTCCTCCTGCAGGCCATGGAGGACGACTACTCCTCCATCCGGCGCATGGCGTGGCTCTCGCTCGAGTCGCTCGTGGCCCGCGCGGGTGAGGCGCGGCCCGCGCTGACGGCCTCGGCGGGGCGGCTGCCGCGCTTCGAACCCCAGGCCACCCGCGAGGAGCGCGCTCGCGTGGTGGGGCGCTGGCGGGAGTGGTGGGCGGCGCTGGACAAGGGTGATATTCCCCGGCCCGATCCGGCCGTCCCTCTGGACGCTGCGCTGGAGCCGATCCCAGCGACGATCGAGGAGCTCCTGAGGAAGCGCGCGGCACAACCTCCCATCCTGATAGGCGAGTGACGTGACGACCCAGAAGAAGACGGAGGCTCCCGCGGCCGAGGGCCGCGCCCGCGTTCATGCCCGGTTCGGGTGGACCTTGCTGCTCGTCTCGCTGGTGTTCGGGGTGGTGCTGGAGACGCTGGAGGGCTTCCGGTGGGCGCCGCTGGTACGGGATGCGTGGATGCAGCGGCTCTGGTCGCTGGCCCACTTTCACGGAGCGGCGTTTGGGCTGCTGAACCTCATCTATGTGCCGTGGGCGGACACGCGGGCGCTGAGCGAGGGCCGCCGGACGAGCGCCTCGCGGGTGCTGATGGTGGGCAGCGCCGCGATGCCGCTGGGCTTCCTGCTGGGCGCCATCGGCCACCCCGAGGGGGATCCGTCCTTCGGCATCTTCCTGGCGCCCGTGGGAGGGCTGCTGGTGCTCTACGCCGTCGCCCTCCAGGCGATCGCGGTGTGGCGGAACCCGAGCGCCTGACGCACGCTCAGCTCGTGGCTGCGGTCCGGCTCTCAGGGGAGTAGGGGGCCGGGAGCTTCAGCCTGGAGCTTCCGGGCGGACGTGGAGCACCTTGCGAAGGAACTCCCGGGTCCGTGGCTGCGAGGGCTGGGAGAAGATGACGGAGGGAGGGCCCTGCTCCAGGACGGTGCCTGCGTCCAGGACGACGACACGGTGGGCCACCTCGCGGGCGAACGCCATCTCATGGGTGACGACCAGCATGGTCATCCCCTCCCGGGCGAGGCTCTGCATGACCTGGAGCACCTCGTCGGCCAGCTCGGGATCGAGCGCGGAGGTGGCCTCGTCGAAGAGCATGACCTCGGGCTCCATGGCGAGCGCGCGGGCGATGGCCACCCGCTGCTGCTGCCCGCCCGAGAGCCGGGCGGGGTACTCGTCCTTCCTGTCGAGCAGTCCCACGCGCTCCAGCAGCCGCAGCCCGAGCTCCTCGGCCCGGGGGCGGGAGAGCCCTCTCACGTGGAGGGGAGCCTCGATGACGTTGCCCAGGGCCGTCATGTGGGGGAACAGGTTGAAGCGCTGGAAGACCATGCCGATGTGGGTGCGCTGCCGATCCACCTCGGCCTCCGGGCGAGGCACGAGCCGCCCGTCTCTCTCCTGCCGCCCCAGCACCTCGCCGCGCAGCCAGATGCACCCCTGGGTGGGCTCCTCCAGGGAGTTGAGGCAGCGCAGCAGCGTGGACTTGCCGCAGCCGCTCGGCCCGATGATGACGACGACCTCGCCAGCGGCGACCTCCAGGTCGATGCCCCTCAGCACCTCGCGCTCGCCGAAGGACTTGCGCAGCCCCTCGACGCGGATGATCGGGCCGCTCATGTGCCTCGGGCCTCCAGCCGCCGCTCCAGCCGCTGGGCCAGCGCTGACAGGGTGACGACGATGATCAGGTAGCCGACAGCCGCCCAGGCGTAGACCTCGGGGCGCAGGTATGTGCCCGCGAGCTGCTTCGTCTCGTAGAGCATCTCCGGCAGGGCGATGACCATGACGAGCGAGGTGTCCTTGGAGAGCGCGGCCAGCTCGTTGACGAGGGGAGGGATGAGGCGGCGGAACGTCTGCGGCAGGATGACCCGGCGCATGGCCAGGTCATGGCTCATGCCCAGCGCCCGCGCCGCCTCCATCTGCCCTTTGTCGATGGACTCGATGGCAGCGCGGAAGATCTCCGCGATGTAGGCCGCGGCGTTGAGGGACAGGGCGGTGAGGCCCGCGGCCATGGGGCCCAGCCGGACTCCGGCGAGCAGCGGCAGTGCGAAGAAGATGAAGAGGAGCTGCAGCAGCAGCGGAGTTCCGCGGAACAAGGTGATGTAGGCCAGGGCCACGCCACGGACTCCCCGGCGGCGAGAGATGCGCGCCAGCGCCACGAGCAACCCCAGGACGATGCCGAGCGCCCCGGAGCCGAGCGTGAGCTGCAGCGTCACCCCAAGCCCTTGCAGCACCCGGGGCAGCACCACCTCGCGGGAGAAGGACCAGAAGCCCTGGGGCTTGATCGCCTGACCCAGCTCGCCGCCGAACCAGCGCTCGGAGAGTTGCTTCAGCTGGCCAGTGCGCTGGATGTCCTCGAAGGCGCGGGAGATGGCAGCCGTCAGATCGGAGTCCTGCTTGTTGATGGCGATGCCGATTGGCTCCGGTTCGAGCGCCTGGCCTGTGATGACGAAGGAGTCGTCCCTGCGGGAGAAGAAGCGGCCCACGGGCTCGTCGATGACGATGACGTCGGCCTGACCGGACTGCACGGCGGCGAAGCACTCGGTGGCGCCGGGAAAGGGGCGGATCTCCCGGACGGCGACGCCGCGCTGCTGGAGCTGTTCTACCCACCGCTGCGAGGTGGTGTTCGTCTGCACGGCGACGCGGTGGCCCGCGAGCTCCTGCTCGGTGCGGATGTTGCGGCCGCGGGTGGTGACGAAGACCTGGGACATGCGCGCGTACTCGACGAAGTCGACCTGCTGCTGACGCGCGGGGGTGATGTTCATGGACGAGAGAATGATGTCGTAGCGGCCGGAGGTGAGCCCGGCGAGGATGCCGTCCCAGTCCATGACGATGAACTGTGCGGTGACGCCGAGCCGGCGTGCGATCTCTCGGGCGAGATCGACGTCGAAGCCCACGGGCTGACCCTTCTCCAGGAACTCCATGGGCGGGTAGGTGGCGTCGATGGCCACCCTCAGGACGCCCGCGGCCTGGATCCGGGCCAGGGCTCCCCCCGGTGTGACGCCAGGCACAGCGGACTCGCTCCGCGGCTCATCGGCAGCGGAGCGGCCGGGCAGCAGCAACCCCAGCAGGAGACATCCGATCGCGAGACTCCAGCACTTCAGCGGTCTCTTGGCCATCGTGGACATGCATACCTGGGTCGTCGCCTGGCGGAAAGCTTACGAGCGAGACGCTGGCTTAGGTGGGCGGTGGCGGGCGTCTAACGGTGGGCCTCGATGGATTGCCACTCGGCGATGGGGATGCCAACATCCCACCTCATGCTGACGCCCGCGCACTGGCGGCACCTCCTTCGTGTCCTGGCCGTTTCTGCCGTCTTGGGGTGCTCATCTTCGAAGGCTATCGCTCCCGACTCGGAAGAACTTGATGCCGATATCGCGCGCCCGCCTCCTGGGGGCCCACGCCTGGAGAGCCTTCCGGGTCCCATGCTCGGGACATTCGATTCTTATTCGGAGGCGCTGTTTGCGGCCTGCAGGAAGATTTTCACGAAACCCCGTTCAAGCGCCGGCCGAAGCCCCCCCACTACCGCCCTCCGCGAGGAGCGAGAGGCGTTCCAGTTACGCAGGCGAGCCGCGACTGAATATTGCGCCTGGATGTACTACACGCCAGACAACAAATACGAAATCAGCCTTCTAACGGATCAAGCAGGATCCGATCCCACCGGAAAGGCCAAGCACTGTTCTCTTCCGTCCTTCGTGGAGGATCGTCGCTACCCATCGGAGAACATCCAATACATTGTTGTTCTTCACAATCACACCTTCGACACTCGGATCTCCGAAGAGGATGTGCTCTTCCTTGTGGGCCAAGGGAGCCTACATGGCTTCGAACCCAAAACGAAAGATCGGGATCGGCGCCTTTCCCTCGTCGCGTTTTTCTCGAACGAGCATGAAAATCCGACATGCGACGGCTTCTATGCCTACTCCCCCTACACCGGCAAGATATTGAAGTGGGCCCGCTCTGGCAGGCAATGGAGTTGCACGCAGACTCACGTCGTCAGGTGGTTGACCCGTGATTTGTTGAATGCTCCCACCATCATGGAAGAGAAGGCTCACTGCCCTACGATGGGTGCTCTATGAGAAACTCGGCACTGCTGACCACGCTTGTCCTGGTCAGTTGCGTGCGGAGCCCGGCGCCCCAGCCGACGCCGCCAAGATATGAGGAATCCATCAGATTCCCGAATGTTTTTGAGTCTGGCGGGGTGCGGCTCGGCCGGTCCGCCGAGAAACTTCTTATAGATGGCCCGATAGTCCAAGCCATGATGGTTGCCGCCCAGGACTTCATCCCTCCATACGCTGGCAACGACCCTTGTTGGAACAGGCCAGGAGACTTCCTCTACGAGGTCATCCGCCAAGAGAATATTATCTTTGTTCAGATTTCCCCGGACTACTTCTCTGAGGAGTGTGCGCTGAGACCCGCGCCATTGGACTGGAGTGCCAAATACGCTATCAGCATCGACGGCCGCATCCTCAGACGGGTAGACGGCGATGAGCCCGATGGGGCTTCTCTTCCCTCGTCCCCGGATGCTGGCGACAACGAAGATGCAGGGCACAGTCAGCTATACGAGCTCAGCGATCTCGATCGCATGGACACGGAACCCGTGGACGATCCGCCCTTCTTCACGCGTCCAGAGTGGCAGGCCAAGAACCCCTGGCCCCCGTCGCGCAAGCCTCGCACACCCTCGTTTCCCGATGGAGGTACTCCCGACGGAGGTACTCCCGACGGAGGCACTCCCGATGGAGGCTTCCATGCGGATGGCGGCCCTGCGGCAATTCCTCCTGGGTTCCGGAAACTGGCCAAGTAGATCAGAACCTCCCGCACCATTGGCACCTGTGCGTTGAAGGAGCAGGACGAGGAGTCGGAGGAGGGCGATGTCGAAGGAGCCGTTCGCTACCGCTCGAAGAACGACACCTGCTGGAATCGCAGGCCGGCCAGAATCTGCTCCACCCGCGTGTCGGACAGCGACCCAATCCGCTCACCCAAGCGGGCCTTGTCGACCGAAGAGACCTGCGACACGACCACAACGCTCTGCTGGGGAAGGTTCCCCTCGCCCACCTCGAGCAGGACATTCCCCGGCTCGTTCGCCCGGTGTAGGTTCGACGTCAATGCGCACACGACCACGGTCGTGATGCGCGAGTGGTTGAAGACGTCGTCCTGAACCACCACGTGGGGATGGGAGTAGCTCGGGACAGGGCCTCGCGAGTCATCTGGCCCTATCCAGAACACGTCACCGCGGTGAATCCTCG
>NZ_DASPHO010000323.1:0-5707 GCF_035629615.1 Hyalangium sp.
TGGGGTGAGCGCGCTCGTCCTGCTGCTGGTGGCCCTGGCCAGGGCGGAGGCAGCGGACGCGGCGCTGGAGAAGGAGCTCGAGGCCAGCATCACCCGTGCCATCGAGGACGAGCTGCGCGAAGCCCAGGTGCCGGGCGCGGCGGTGGCCATCCTCCGAGACGGTGATCAGGTCTACCTCCGCGCATTCGGAGTGCGCAGCCTCGAGGAGGCCACCCCCGTCACGCCAGACACCCTCTTCCGCCTTGGCTCCACCACGAAGATGATGACCGCTCTCGTGGCGCTCGATGCCGCCGCTCAAGGGCGATTGGGCCTGGAGACCCCGGTGCGGACCTACGTGAAGGACCTGCACCCGGCGCTCGGCAAGCTCACCCCGAAGCTGCTGCTCACACACTCGGCGGGCCTGCGCGAAGCCTCTCCCTCGGTGCAGTCGAGGGACGACTCGGGCCTCGGGGAGATGGTCCGTGGTTGGAAGGGGGACTACCTGTTTGCCCCACCGGGAGACGTCTTCTCATACAGCGGTCCAAGTTACTGGCTCGCGGGGCTCACCTTGGAGCGCGTCTACGGCAAGCCTTACGCCGAGGTCATGCGCGAGCGGCTCTTCCAGCCCCTGGAGATGGCCCGCAGCACGCTGCGTCCGCTCGAGGCCCTCACCTGGGACTGCTCTCAGGGCCACGAGGAAGCCGGCGGCGCGCTGAAGGTGGTCCGCCCCATGGCCGAGAACACCGCCATGTACCCTGCGGGCTCGGCGTTCTCCTCGGCGCGAGAGCTGGTGAAGTTCACCGGCGTGATGCTGAACGGCGGCATGGCCGACACACGCAGGGTGTTCTCCGAGCAGACCGTGCGCCAGTTCTTCACCTCGATCGTGCCCCTGCCCGGAGAGGCCGAGGCGCGGTACGGCTTCGGGCTGGTGAGCTACCCTGTCGGAGGGACCCCGGTCTTCGAGCACGGAGGTGTTCGCCGCGGCTATGGCTCCCACATCCGCTTCCTCCCCGAGCGCCGGGGCGCCATCATCCTGCTGACCAACAAGAACGGCGTCACCCTGCGCAAGTCCCTGGGCCACATCTCCCAGGCCGTCTTCGGCCTGCCCGATGAACCCGAGCGGAAGGCCGAGGCAGCTCCGCTCACCGCCTCCGAGGCAGAGCGCTACACCGGAACCTACGTGCACGCGGATCTCGTGCGCTTCACCGTGTCCTGGGATGGCCAGCAGCTCGTGCTGAAGACCGACTCGGCGCAGCCGCTCGAGCGCATGCGCCAGGACACGTTCCGGACGAAGGAGGGCCAGGAGCTGGCGTTCGTCTTCAAGCCGGGACAGACACGAGCGCGCTACCTCCACATGGACATGCTGACCGCGATCCGGCCCAGCAAGTAGCCACTCCTGTCACGGCTGGCGTCGCGGCGGTCGCGCCTCCCGCGCCGCATCGAGCTGCTTCACCAGCGTCCGCGGCGCCTTGAGCAGCCAGCCCTGCTTGAGCCGGAGCCGGCACTCGGGCACGCGCAGATTCGCCAGCCTCGCCAGCACCGCGGGCCAGCCGCGGTAGTGATCCGTGATGAAGTAGAGCTCGGGCCGGGCCTGGATGAGGAACTCCTGCTCGTCGACGCTCTCCAGCAGGAACACCACCGACTGGCCGTCTTCCTTCAGGCGCACGAACGACTTGCCGCGAACCTTGAGCGCCGGTGTGCGGAACCAGATGCCCTCTACGACTTCGGGCAGCTCGCAGCCAAGCTCGACCAGTTGCTCCCACTTCATGGGACCATCCTACACGGGACCCGCTCCACCCAAGACCCGTCGTCGTGGGAAGAGAGACCTCTTGGTCAGTTCGTGCGAGGTTGGGCAAATCCCTATGATGAGCACTCCATCCCCTGGCAACAACGAGGCTCCTCCTTCGCACAGCCCAGCGGGTCCTGACGATCCGGCTGAGCCGGAATATCAACGGGCTGCCTCGGCCGCGCTCGTCGTCAGCATCATCTCCCTGCTCACGGCGCCCCTCTGGATTGTTGCCGGCATCTTCTTCCACAAGTTCGCATTCTTCCTGGCGGGGATCCCCGGCCTCCTGTCGCTCGTGCTGGGCTTCCGGGCGCTCAACCTCTCAGCCGAGGCGCCCACAGGGACCAAGCGCGGCATTGTATCGGTCGCGCTCGGCCTCCTCTCCTTCGTCATCTCCCTGCTCTCGAGCGGGATCGGCGTGGCGATTGCCAACTTCGAGTTCCGAAGGATGGATGGGCGGGCGCTCCGCATTCGAGGACGGCCCGTGACGGCGGAAAGAGCCCACGACGACGCGTGGTCGGTGGACGACGCACCTACAGTGTCCTCCCCGGATGTGGAGACCCAGGGGATGCTTGCAGCCGCGTGGGAGGCGGACGCCAGGACAGAGCACGCCTCGATCGCGGCTTTCGCCCGGCTCTCTCTGGACCTCATGGCGGCGGGAGCCCCGCCTCACCTCATCGAAGCCTCTCTCAGCGCCGCCCTCGATGAGGTACGTCACGCCACGCGGGCCTACTCCCTCGCATCGGGGTACGCGGGAAGCCCCCGGGGGCCAGGGCCGCTCCCTGAGGTTGCGACGGCTCCAGGAGGGCTCTCCCGCCTCGCCATGGAGACCGTCGTCGATGGCTGTTTTGGCGAAGGGCTCGCCGCTGCTTGCGCTCGCGAGGCCGCGGAGGACGCGCTGGACCCTGTCGTTCAGGCGCATCTCTCCGCAGTCGCTTGGGATGAGGGCAGACACGCGGAGCTCGCGTGGGCCGTTCTGGCCTTCTGTCTCGCGCGTGGCGGCACACCGGTGCGCCTCGCCACCGAGCGCGCTCTCGAAGCCTGTGCCCGCGGCGCTCTGCCCATTCCGGAGAGCACCCTCTCGCTGGATGGCAGGCTCGCTCCCGCGAGAATCGCAACGCTCAGCGTCTCTGTTCGGCGGGAGGTCGAGGCGCGGGCACGCATCCTCTGTGGCACGGCTCCCATGGCCGCAGAAGCGCCATCGGCGTAGGGCGATCTGACCTGGTGGTTCCAGCTGACATAGAGTTGCCACCTCCACGGTCGGCATTCGACCCGCTGGGAATCCACGTGAGGGACTCCATGGCATCCAAGAAGAAAACTCCGGCCAAGAAGGCTCCAGCCAAGAAGGCTCCAGCCAAGAAGGCTCCGGCCAAGAAGGCTCCGGCCAAGAAGGCCGCGGCGAAGACGCCCTCAGCCAGGAAGCACGGCCCGGGCGCAGGCGGCCTCGGAACACGTGAGCAGCCTTGGGTGCTCAAGACCCCTCCCGGGACGTCGGAGTTCCAGGCTTTCCGAGACGACACCCTGGACCCGCCCGCGCTCATCGTCCGCGTGGGGTCGACCGAGCTGCGCTACCACCTTCGCTGCATCGAGGACCTGCACGCCCAGCTCGTCGCCCACGGCGACTGGATGGCGCTGGGGGGCGCGGATGAGCAGAAGCCCGCCGCAGAGGGAAGTGTAGAGGCGTGGGGGCGCTCTCCGAAGAACCCCGTGGGTGGCTGGTACGGCCTCAAGAAGGGCCTCCGCGGACGCTTCGGCGTGTACGTGCCTCCGGTACTCGAGAAGCTTGGGCTCGCCGAGGTCGAGCACCAGCCCAAGAACAATCGGATGCGCGCTCGAACCCCGTAGGGGCTCACGCCAGCCCGCTGGCCCACAGCTGCTTCGAGCGCACCCCGGCGGCGCGCTCTGAGCGAACCTGTCTGCTTGTCTGACAGGTTCGCCTGGCTCGCCTCCGGTGCTCGCCGGGCAGCGCCCGCTGCTCGACGCGTGCCTGGCTACGAGGCAGCAGCGTCCAGCTCCTCGAAGAGGGAGAGGATCTCGGCAGTGACGCCCCGGTCATCCAGCTCCTGCTCCGCCTCCAGCCCGTAGCGCCGGGCGAGGTACTCCGTGTACGCGCAGGCGAAGAACTCGTCCTCGTTCTGCTTCTGGTACTCGGAGCCGACGTAGCCGGTACGCGCCGCGCGCCGGAGCAGCTTCTGGACGCGGGCTCGGAGCTGAGCGGGCCCGGCGAAGAGGGCCAGGTGCGCGAACTCGTGGGCGAGCACCCACCCGTGGGCCCCAGGCGCCAGGCTCAAGAGTCCTTCGATCTTGGAGATGGCCATGTTCCCCACGGCGACACCGTGGAGCGCCTCGAACGCCCGGTGATCGTCTTCCGCGCGCTCGTCCTTCCACTCGGCGAGCTCGGGCAGGTCCGAGGCACGCACATCGAGCGGAAGGATCCGGACGTGGTACCCCTCCTCGGCCAGCCGCGGCAAGAGCTGGCGCAGCGGGAGCACCGAGGCGTGCACGACGCGGCGCTCCCGCGCTGTCAGCGCCGGCCAGTCCGGGAAGACGCGCTCGAGCCCCTCCAGGGAGCTCACCTCAGGCAGGTGTTTCAAGGCCCCGAGGACATCCTGCTGATCGAGCTCCATCGCCGCGCCCTTCCCCAGCAGCGGCGCGAAGTCGTCCGGGGAGAGCTCGTGCGCCCGCTCGAAGTGCTTCAAGGCGTCGCGGAACCGGCCCTCGCGGAGGGTCATCATGCCTCGCTGGACGTGTCCGACACTGTCCGAGGCGTCGCTCCGCAGCCTCTCGTCCGAGAGCGCCTGCAGCTTCTCCAGGGGGAGCAGCGCGAGGCTCGGAGCACGACAGGGGGCTCCCAGCATCTGGTGCGCCGCGAGCAACGTGAAGTTCACGCCCGCACGTGGGTCCAGCTTCCGCCGACGCGCCGCGTCCACGACCACCGCCTCGCGGCCATGCACGGCGGCAAGGACCTCCGAGTGGAGCGCATCGACTTCCATGGACTCGTCGCCCTGCACCGGCTGGCCATAGGACAGGGAATCGCTGCGCGCCATCGCATCGTAGAGCGCCAGGGCGCGCTCCAGCGGGGGCAGTGCCTCCTCCATGCGCCCCTGAGCGAAGCGAGCCTTTCCGAGCAGACACAGGAGCCGCGGCTCTGGCGCCTCCTCCGCGGGAGAGAGGATCGTCTCCGCCTCGGCGGCACAGTCCAGCTCGATGAGCTGATCGGCCAGCTCTGCCATCACGTCGATGCGGCGCGGGTAGCGGGTGTACAGCGTCCGCAGCCGCTCGACGGAGGAGCGCAACCGGCCGGACTCAGCCTCCAGCCGAGCCAGCAGCCACGTCGCGTCATCGTGCTGGGGTGAGCGCGCCAGGGCCTGCTGGAGCAGCTCGCGCGCGGTGGCCGGCTGATCGCTGGCACAGGCCTGGGCCAGGTCAACCAGGGCATCGGCCCGGAGTTGCTCGCCCGAGCTGGAGACGAGCGCGAGCGCCTTCTTGCGCTCACCCTCCCTCAGCAACCGCCGCACCCCGCGCGCAAGGCGCCAGGAACGGAACGCATCACCCAGTCCCATGTGTGCTCATTTGCCCGGAACAGCGAGCCCCTTCAAGACCCAACCCCTTGCATGGGGCGCTGGACAGCAGACCGGATCCTGCGCCAGACTCACCAGGTCAGTCCACTTCTGGGTGACCTGATACGTTGGGGGGTTGATCAAGATGACGCTCTTGGACAGTCCGCTGCACCAGGTCCGCGAGTGGAAGGTCCTGCGCCTCTTGGGAAAGGCTCGAAACGGGACCTTTTACGAGGTCGAGCGAGCGGGCCACCGCTCGGTGATGAAGTGGGTGGCCCCGGGGCTGGAGAATGAGGACCTCGTCAAGAGCGAGGTCGACTGTCTGCAGCGGGTCGCGGGCCCGCTCTTCGTCGCGTTGGAGGCCCATGATCGCTGGCCGGAT
>NZ_DASPHO010000324.1:0-12839 GCF_035629615.1 Hyalangium sp.
CTATCGAGGTGCTGCTCGCCCTGCTCGAGCTTCATCCGGTGGCGGCCTGGACGACGTGCCGCCCGCTGAAGAAGAAGCCGGGCGCCACCTTCTTCTGCGGCGAGCTGGGGAACCACGAGCACCCGTTCAGCATCCTCAGCACGGAGCCGTCCGTCGTGCGGCGCCTCACCGAGGCCTTCACGGCCAACTGCGAGCGCTTCCAGGTGGAGCTCGAGGCCCCTCGCGTGCGCAGAGCGGCTCCACGGACCGGGAAGCCCAAGCCCCAGGCCCGGAGGCGCTGACTCACACTCCACCCGCAAGCCCTCCCCCGCTCGCGTGTCCCCTGAGTGGCCCTCCGCCGTCTCTCCGCTCTGGAGTCCAGCCGCCCACCTCGGCAGTGCCTATGTCTATCGAGGAGGAATGCGCGTCCTTCCCAAGCGGCGTGTACCTGGGTGAGGAGGCTCGCTCGAGCCCTCATGGCGGCCCGCCCGGGCAGCCTCGCGCATGCGAGGAGATGCCACCGGTGCTTCCCCCAGAAGCGGACGAGCTCAAGCTCTTGATCGAGGCCGTGGCCGATCCGCTGGTGGCGTGCGACGGCCAGGAGCGCATCGTCCACCTCACCCGCTCCGCGGAGCGTCTGCTCGGCTGGAAGGACGAGGAGCTCCGCGGCCAGCCCTTCACCACCCTCATTCCCCAGCGCCTCCACACCGTCGGAGGAGGCTCTCTGCTCCACTACCTGCTCGAGCGGCAACAGCAGCAGGCGGGCCAACCCACCCTCCTGCCCCTCCAGCGCCGGGGCGGAGAGGAGCTGCTGCTGGAGATGACCGCCGGCCACGCCAGCGAGGGCCCGCACGAGCGCATCACCTTGTCGCTGCGCCGCGTCCCCGAGGCCCCCAGCTTCATCCCTGAGGCTCTCGAGCGTGAAGCCTCCCTCAAGCTCCAGCGCCACGGACACCTGGGCGCCGCTCGCAGGAGAGGCGTCGCCGGGCGGCTCTACCGCCTCATCGTCGAGAATGCCCCGCTCGGCATCTTCCTCTTCGACACGACGCCCGCCATCACCACCTGCAATGACTACTTCGTCCGCATCATCGGCTCGTCCAAGCGGCTGCTCATCGGGCTGAACCTGCTGACCCTGCGGGACCCCCGCATCATGCGCTGCATCCGCGCCACACTGGGCGGCGAGCACGCCCACTACGAGGGTGACTACACCTCCGTCACCGCCCGCAAGGTGACGCCGGTGCGCATCCACTTCGCCCCTTGCTACAACGAGCTCGGCCAGGTGGCCGGCGGCGTCGGCCTCGTCGAGGACGTCACCGTGCAGCGGCGCATCGAGGAAGAGCGCGCCACGCAGACCATGCTGGTGGACTCGCTGCTGCGCACCGCTCCCATCGGCATGGCCTTCCTGGACCCCCAGCTGCGCTACGTGCGCATCAACGATGTGCTGGCGCGCATCAACGGCCACCCGCCCGAGGAGCACATCGGGCGCAAGCCCCACGAGGTGCTCGGCGCGGGAGGCACCAGGCTGGAGCAGCTCCTCCAGACGGTCCTCGACTCGAGCAGCCCGCTGGAGCAGCTCGAGATGAGCAGCGAGGACTTCGGCAAGCCGGGGCAGACGCGCTACTGGATCGCCAGCCTCTACCCTGTGCCCGGCAGCGACGGGCGGCTGATGGGCGTCGGCGCGGTGGTGGAGGACTTCACCGAGCGCAGGCTGGCCGAGCAGGAGCGGACGCGCCTGTTCCGCGAGGCCCAGGAGGCCGTGCGCGTGCGCGACGACTTCCTCACCGTCGCCTCCCACGAGCTGAAGACACCCCTCACCCCCCTCTCGCTGCGCCTGGCCAACCTCGAGCGCAGGCTGGAGCGCGGCGAGCCCGTGGATCCCTCCGCCCTGCGCCATGCGCGCCAGCACCTGCTGCGCCTCACCACGCTGATCAACGATCTGCTGGATGCCTCGCGCATCGAGTCCGGCGGGCTGGCGCTGCGCCCCCAGCCCCTCCAGCTGGACGTCCTCATCGAGCACGTCATCCAGGTGACAGAGGGCCTCTACAACGCCCGGCACCGCATCCACTTCCACTCCTCCACCACCACGCCCCTCCAGGTGCGGGGCGATCCCTACCGGCTGGAGCAGGTCGTCACCAACCTCCTGGAGAACGCGCTCAAGTACAGCCCGAGCGGCGGCACCGTCCACGTCTCGCTGGAGCAGCGCGGCGACATGGCCCTGCTGTCCGTGCGCGATCCTGGCATTGGCATCCCGGCCGATCAGCAGCAGCACCTCTTCGAGCGCTACTTCCGCGCGCGCAACGTCTCCACCGACTCCTACGGCGGCCTGGGGCTGGGGCTCTACATCTGCCGTGACATCGTCGAGCGCCACGAAGGCCGCATCTGGGTGGAGAGCGAGGTGGACCGGGGCTCCACATTCTATGTGGCCCTCCCGACACTCCAGAAAGCCAAGGCGCCGCTCGAGCAGGCCCCGGACCACGCCGTACACTGAAGTTCTTGCAGGGCAGGCTGCAAGAATGACGGCCCGGATGTCCGCGGGTGTTCGCTTCCCGCCTCCAACCGCCCGCAATCCCACGCTCCGAGAGCTGGCATGCAGGCTGCTTCTGGAATGCCTGGAGGCTCACACCAGGAATGGACCCAATGACGACCGATACCCCCACGCTGACTCGCGAGAAGGACGGCTGGCTCATTCGAGTGAAGATGGCCGGCCGCATCCAGGAAGTGCACTGCGCCAACGAGGTCCAGGCTCGCTACTTCGCGGTGATGCTGGCCCTCAATCCCCTCAAGCCCACGCGCTTCCGGAACTGAGCGCTCCGGGCTTAGAGGCGCAGGCTTCCCATCACCTTGTCGATGTCCACGGCCGCCTTGAAGGCCGTGGGCCCGTAGTCCTCCGGGTCCGTCTCGTCGATGGCGGGCGGCGGAGGTGGAGGCGTCGGCCCCTCGATCTCGATCCCGACACCGGCGCGCGAGCCTCCAGTGAGGTGGAACTGGCCGATGTCGATGCCAGCGCGCTGGGTGAGGCGCCCCACGAACGACTTGGCGATCGTGCCCGTGAAGATGAACCGCCTGGCCACCACGTCGATGCCGTAGACGTAGAGGCGCGTCTCATCCACGGGTGACTCGAAGGCAATCAGGTAGAGGCTCCGCGTCGTGGAGGTGGTGGGCAGGAGCGGAGTGCCGGCGAAGTCCCACGTGTCGAGGTTGATCGCCGTGGGCACCCATGGCGTGGGCGGGTACAGGACCGGGGGGCAGGTGGTGCTAAGGCGCTGCTCCTGGGCCTGCAGCTCGGGAGCCAGGCTCGGCTCCCAGGCCTCCTCCCCGGCTCCAGCGCAGGCAAGAGAGCTCACAACACACACGACGGCCAACAGCGACATGACTCGCTTCATGGGGTTTTCCTGTTCAAGTGGTGGGTGCTGCGGTGGCGGCTACTCGAAGATGACGACGGTCCCGACCCAGCTCTGGGGATCTCGCTTCAGGTAGTCGATGCGCTCGTTGCGCACGGCGATCGCGGGTGACTCTCCCGCTCGGAGGCGTGCCCGGATCGCCTCGAAGAAAGGACCGGCCTCGGCGTCCGGGATGTCTGCAGGCGAGGCGATCACCGCGCGGGCCCCGGCGTCGAGGAACGAGGTGGGCAGGCTCCAGGGCTCATGGAGGTACGGCACCGTCTGCGCCGCGCGGCACGAGGCCAGCAACACCACCGGCGAGCGCTTCAGGCGCTGGCGGCGCACCTCGCCCGCCGTGAGGGCGTACTGTCCATCCGGCTGCGGCGAGAGGACGACGAGTGAGGCGTCCGACACGCCCAGGTTGACGAGCCCATGCGCGTGGATGTCGATCTCATCCGCGTCCACCATCTCCGCCAGCACGCGCGAGGGGGTGGCCTGGGCACCGCTGAGCACGGTGCGGGAGGTGGCCTCCGGCGCGGGCACCCAGGGGCTGAGCCGCGGCAGGCCCAGCGAGGCCGGCGCCTCCACATCGCTGATGACGAGCCGTCGGAGTGTCCCCGTCACCGCTGGCGCCGGGTGCTCGGGCCCCCAGCGGTAGCTCCAGGCGAGGGAGGAAGGCAGCAGCCCCGCCCGGCCGTGGAGCGGATAGCGCGCGAACACCTGCACCTGCTCGCAGGGGCGGAGCGCGGCGAGCACCGGCTCGGGCACCAGCTTCTCCACGTCGAAGTCCAGGCTGCGACGGTTCGCGTCATATGCGCCCACCACCTCGCCCGCTGCGCCTCGGGCGGCGACGAGGGTGCGCTCGAAGGCCAGCTCCACGCCCAGCACGCACCGGGAGGGCGAGGGGGCGTGGACCTCCTGGGTGAAGAGCTCCAGCGCCGGGCCGTACTCCTGGGCCTTGCCCGCATCGAGCATGAGCATGGAGTAGCTGGCCGCCCGCGCCTTCTGAGCCGCCGTCTCCTCGCGCGGCAGCTTCTCCGAGGCGGCGATCACCTCTCGGAGGATGCGCTGGCCGGCGGCGCGATCCTGGAGGAGCCGCACGCGGCCCTCGAGGTGGTCCGCCACCAGCTTCGTGCCCACCCGGAGCGTCCCGGAGGTGCGCAGCCTGTCCAGCATCGCCAGCACGTTCTCCACGTCCCCAGGCTTCGGGTCGATGCGCGCCAGATCCGCCAGGACGAAGGCGCTCAGGAGCGTCGGCGCGGCGCCGCAGCGGGGCGTCCCCTCCAGCTCGGCGCGGGCGTCGGCCGTGCGCAGCTCGAACATGCGCACGACGGCGAGCGTCTCCTGCACGTGGATCTGGGTGGGGCAGTACTCCGGCTCTCGCAGAGCGGACTCCCGAAGGTAGGCCCGCGTCAGGGCGAAGCCCTTCTGGAAGCGGGCGATCTGGCCGAGGTTCTGCAGCAACCGCACCTCCAGCCCCGCGTCGTTCACCCGCCTGGCCCACTCCAACCCCCGCCGCGCGTGCTTGCGCGCCTCGGCCAGCCGGTGCTCGGCCGTGTACAGCTCAGCCAGCATCTGCTCCAGCTCGGCGCAGCGGTAGTCCAGCCGCTGCTGCTCGCATGTGGGCACCGCGGCGTGCAGCGTGGCCTCCACCTGGCCGAGCTCACTGGCAGCAAGCTGGGCATGGGCCCGCTGCAGCTGTGCGCTCATCAGGAACCAGGGATCTCCCACCGCGCGCGCGGCGGCCTCGTAGAGCTCCACCCGCTCCGGCAGCAGGCCCAGCAGCGAGAGCGCGCCCAGGAGGATGTCTTGCTCGCCAGCGGCCAGCAGGTGGCGGACGAAGGCCTCACCGGCGCTGGCGTCCAGCTTGCCGGCGAGCACCTGGCCGAAGGTGGCGGCCAGGGGGGCGCGCTTGGCGAAGTCCCGCTTCGCGGTGCGCTCGAGATAGGACTCCAGCGCGTTGCCGCCGTAGTGCGCGTCCAGGGCTCGGGCCACGGGCCGCAGCGCGCGAACACGCTCGGCGGTGGGCGCGGACCAGGCGGCCAGGTACAGGTAACGGCGCGCCATGGGCGGAGCGTCGCGCACCTGGCTGTCGGACAGGAGCGTGCCCTGCTCCACCATGAGCTTGCCGGCGTCCCACACGGCCTTCCAGCGGTTGTGGCGCTCCAGCCCCTGCCGCTCCAGCTGGGTCTTGCGCTCGCGGGCCTCATCGCTCCAGCCGGGCTCGTTGAGTGCAGCCACCTTGCCGAAGCTCTCCGCCGCCAGCAGCTCCAGCCCCAGCTCGCGCAGCACCAGGCCCCGGTTCCACAGCGCGGGCGCGTGGTTCGGTGCGTGCTCCAGCACGCCCTCCAGCAAGGTGAGTGCCTCCTCCAGCGCCCCCTTCGAGAGCGCCACCACGGCGCGATCGCTGTCCACGTCCGGCGAGGAGGAGAGCTTGCCCAGGTAGTCCGCGGCCTGCTCCCGCTCCCCTCGCAGCAGGAAGGTGGTGGCCAGGCCGTGCAGATCGCCCGCCTTCTCCAGCTTCGCCTGCGTCTCCAGGGGCACCATCTCCAGCGCACGCTCGCTGCCCGAGCGCTTCACCCCATAAGGCCGCCAGCCACTGGCGCCGCCGTAGCTCAGCCGGGCCTCCGTGGAGCGCGTGGGCGCCAGCGCGAGCGCCTCGGGCGACACCCCGCCCGAGCCGACGCCAGGAGTCCGCAGCACCGCCAGGGCAAAGGCCGCGGCCAGCGCGCCTCCCAGGACGAGGCTGAGCCCGGCGCGCTTCCGTCGGCTCCAGGCGGGGCGGAAGGCGCGAGACGGTGCCGCCTCCGCGGACCGAGGCGCCTCTGCCGGCCGTGCAGCCTCCACCGGCCGTGCAGCCTCCACCGGCTGTGCAATCTCCACGGGAGCCGAGGACGGCTTCGCCTCCGCCGAAGCCAGCCGTCCGCTCAGCGCCTGGAGCTGAAGGATGTCATCCAGCTCGGCCTGGCACTGCTCGCAGGCGCCCAGGTGCTCGCGGAAGGCCTCGGCCTCCGCGGGCTCCAGCTCCCCGTCCGCGAACGCGTGCACGAGGTCATGGATGTCGTCGCCCATGTCGGACATGCCGCTCATGCCTCGCCTCCGGTGGCCGTGGGCATCAGCAGCTCCTTGAGGCGGCGGCGCGCGCGGATGAGCCGCGTGCCCACGGTGGCCTTGGGAATTCCGAGCCGTTCTGCAATCTCGATGTAGGAGCGCCCCTCCAGCGAGTGGAGCTGGTAGACGAGGCGGAACTCCTCGGGGATCTTGTCCAGCGCTTCGCGCAGCTGCTCGGGGCTGATGGAGGCCCACGCAGGCAGCGCCTCGGCCTCGGGGGCGGCGACGCGCTCCTCCACATCCTCGGCGGACACGTCCGCACGTCGCTCCCGGCTGCGCGAGCGGCACCGGTCGATGAAGATGTGGTGGAGGATGGTGAGCAGCCAGGCGCGGCCGTCCGTGCCGGGCTTGTAGCGGGCCAGGCTCTTCAGCCCGCGCTCCAGGGTGTCCTGAACGAGATCCCTCGCGTCCGTGGGGTTGCCGCACAGCCGCAGCGCGGTGGCCTGGAGGACGGACTCGTGCTCCCGGATGAAGACGGCGAACCACCTGCTGTCGAGAGTGGGCGCTGGGAGAGACCGGGATTCCACGCGAAGCCCACCCTTGTCAGTCCACCCACGGCCAGTCAAGCCCGGAGCGACTGGGGGAGCAGACAGGAAGCGAGAGGGGTGTAGGGCAACCGCGTTCATACACTCCAGGAACGCTGGCCCCCACCGATCTTCCCGGCGGAATTTTCCGGGGATTTTCCAGCGCCCGCCTGGGAGAGCGGCCCCTCCTCGTCCGCTCTCCCAGAGTCAGCGTGGGCTCAGGGGGCGGGAACGCCGGCCTCCTCGCGCACGCCCGCCTCGCCCGTCACGCCTGCGATGAGCCACCGGCGCACCAGCATCAGATGCTCGGCCTCCACACCCAGCGCCTGCTCGAACTGCTCGACGAGCTCCGCCTGCCCCAGCCCCTGGGCCAGCTCGATGAGCAGCTCCCAGCCCGCGTTGTCCGTCAGCTCCGCCACCAGCAGCGCCTCCAGGCACTGGACCAGGTTGGTGCGCGGATCCACGAGCACATGCGGGATGCCTTTGGACGCCACGGCCGCCAGATTCGCGGAGGGGGTGAGGGCCGTCGGATCCGCGCCCAGCTTCTCCATCGCCTCGCGGACGAGGATGAAGTGGGACAGCTCGTCGCGAAGGATCTTCTCGAGCTGCTCGCGCGAGGGCCCGCCCTGCCACGGGCCGTGGATGTCGAACTTGCAGAGGGCCGCCTCGTAGAGCCTCACCCCGGTGCGCTCGAAGCCGAGCCGCTCGCCCAGCTTGTCGATGAACACCGTGGGCTTGTTGCCCTTGAGCAGCTCCTTCGCCGTGGTGAACATGCCCTTGAGCGTGGCCGGCACGGGGACGGTGCCCAACCCCTCACTCTCCTTGGCGTAGAGGGCGCGCACCTCGAGGATGCCAAGCCCGCTGCCCGGCGAGCTGGGCACTCCCTGCTGCGCGCCCTCGAGCGTCTCCTTGCTGTCAATGGGCGACGTCTGGATGCCTGTGCGGTTGAGCCCCACGTCACTGGTGGTCTTCTTCATGACTGAAGCCTCCCTTCCGGCCCAACACCCACGCCCTGCACCCGCCCGGCCAGCTCGGTGCCTGGCATCCACTGGTAGCCCGCGGCCGCGATCTCCGAAGGCGAGCCGTCAGCGTTGAGCGTGTCGCGGTAGATGAGCGAGCGGTGCCCTGGCGGAATCTCCGCCTTGTCCACGAACTCGGTGCCCTTGGCGCGCAGATCCACCTCCTGGCTCAGCACGCGGCGCACGAACTCGCGGTGGCTCTTGAAGTCCACGGGCTCGGGCAGCGTGGCGGGCAGCACCTCGGCCGGATCCCTCCCCTCGAGCCGCTGGAACAGCTCCATCACGAAGTGGAGGTGGCCCAGCTCGTAGTCCACGAAGCGCTCCCAGATGGCCTTCACGCGCGGGTTGCCCTCGTAGGCCATGCACGACTGGTAGCAGTAGAGCTCCATCGCCTCATGCAGCAGCCACTTCTCCAGCAGCGACTCGTCCGGATCCTGCAGCGAGCCGTACTGGGTGACGTGCTGCTCCTCGATGGAGGCGATCTCCGCGTAGAGCTGGCGCGCCACCGGATCGGCGAACATCGGGCCTACCGTCATGTAGTAGTCGTGCGTCTGGAACTCGGCCGCGGTGATGAGCAGCGCGTGGATCTTCGTCAGCGGGTGCGCCGTACGCATGTCATACGGCCGCCGCAGGTCATCCAGCGGGTGACGGTGCTCCACCACGGTGGGCCGCCCGGGACGGATGTCCGAGTAGGACTGGATGAGGCAGTTCGGGTCCTTGCCCTCCAGCCGGTCATACAAGGCCGCATAGCGGTACAGGTGGTCGAAGTCCTCCAGCAACCCGAAGCGGTACGCCTGCGCCATGTACGGGTCCGGCTCCTTCTGGGCCACGCTGGCCGTCACCTCGATGGCCACCTGCTCGAAGCCGAGCGTCGTCTCGAGGGGGTTCTGGTCCGGCGGGTTGAGCCAGTTGATCATCGTCTGCTGGTGGTGCTCCACGCGCCGGATGAGCGCGAGCGGCTCGCGGAGCTGGCGGCTCATGCGCGCCGCGATGTGCTTGAAGCGCAGCGCATCCGCCTCGATGCCATTCATGAAGATGACGCGCACACGCGTGAAGGCATCGTCATCCAGCTTGCTGTAGGGGCGCTGTACCAGGTCCTTCCAGGTGAATACCTGGCGATCCAGCGCCACCCCCTTCTCCTTGAAGAGATCCAGGGCCACGTCTGACTCCTTTGAACGGAGGGGTGAGTGAGTCGCGGCTAAAGCTCTGGCGCGTGACGGCCTCCGGCAATGGAGCAAGGCCTCCTGGCTGGAGCCCAAGCGCGCTACCAGCGCACCTTCAAGGTCGCCAGGCAGCCGGCCTCGGTGACACGGCTGGTGCCAATGACACCCGTGGTGACGCCGCACTCGTCGAAGAGGATGCGCAGCGTGCCCTCCAAGGCCGTCCAGGACGCGGACCCCATCGCCGTGGCGGAGCGGACCCGCAGCACTCCGGAGCGAGGCCCCTGGGGCGTGAAGTGGAAGTCCAGCCCCTGGAAGAAGGGCCGGTAGATGGAGTTCAGGTGGGTGAAGAGCGCTCCCGGATCGCGGCCGTGCTTCGACAGCGTCAGCTGCATCAGCGGCTTGAGGAAGCGAGCGGTGGTGCCCTTCATCGCCACGTAGCCCAGCGTCCGGATGCCCTCCAGGCCCTGCAGCTTGCTCACCGCGTCGAAGAGGAGCGGCAGCTCGTCGCCCACGAGCCACGCGGTGGGAAGCGGCGGGATGTCCATCAGCCGCTGCACCTGCGCGGGCACCATCGCGCGCACCACCGAGCTCAGGCCCATCGCCTCCAGCCCCTGGAGGTAGGCCCGGAAGGTGTTGCCGGAGAACTTCTCACGCCCCTGCTTCTCGAGTTCCACGCCCGTCCTCGCTGGCTGCCCCCAGTCTAATGCACCCGAGGGGGCCGCTTCGCACGAGGAAGGAGAGGTGGCGTAGAGTCAGGGTTCATGGGGAAGTGCTTTGGCGAGTGAAACCTGGAAGATCCTACGGCTGCGCCTGCGCAACCACCTGCCGATGATGCTGGGGTTGGCGGTGCTGTCCACGGCCGCGGCGGCGGGGTGCTGGCAGCTGGGGTGGTTGTGGCTGCCGGACCTGGAGCGCGCCCTGTATGACAGCGCCCTCACCCGGTTCACCCGGGAAGAAGCGCTGTCGTCGGACATCGTGCTGGTGGCCATCGACCAGCCAAGCCTCGATGGTGTGCGCAACAACGCCTCGTACGCGCGCAACTTCGGCAACTACCCATGGGCCCGCAGCCTGTGGGCGCGTGTGGTGGAGGAACTGTCGCACCGAGGCGCACGGGCGGTGCTCTTCGACATGGTGATGGACGAGCGCGGCACGGATGAGAGCGCCGATCTCGCCTTCGCCGAGGCGCTGCGCACCACCGGCCTGCCCTTCTACCTGGGCATGTCCACCCACCCGAGTGCGCAGCCCCTCCCCAAGGTGGAGACCGTCCACATCCCCCGGGTACCCGGGGCACCTCGCTTGCCCGCCCAGCCCGCCGCGGTGAAGCCTGGCGCTGGAGCCGTGGAGGAAGCAGCGTTCGAGGAGCAGGAGGAGCCAACCCAGGCACCCGAGGATCTGGAGCAGACCGCGCGGGTGCTGGCCTTCCCGGTGCGGACAGACAGGCACGCGCTGCCAAGCCTGGAGTCCGAGCCCACGCCGGGCCGGCGCACGCCCAGCCACATCGTGCCTCCCATCCCAGCGCTGCGGGCGGAGGCGGGCGGCTTCGGGCTGGTGGAGGTGGAGCCGGATCCCGACGGGAGGATGCGGCGCACCCGCTTCGCGTACACGGATGGCGCGAACGCCTACGTCACGCTCCCGGTGGCGCTGGCGGCGGATCTGTTCGGCGCGAAGGAGCTGGTGTTCTCCGGCCGGACCATGCAGCTGGGCTCACGCGAGTTCGCGCTGAGCGAGGATGGCAGCGCGGAGATCCACTTCGGCGGGACGATGCATCAGCGATTCCGGATCGTCGCGCTCCTGTCGCTGCTGGAGGCCTGGGCCCTGCGCCAGGAGGGCAAGCCTGGGGGAATCGATCCGGAGCTGTTCCGCGGGAAGATTGCGGTCGTCGGCGGGCTGGCGCTGGGGCTGGGCGATCACAAGGCCACGCCGTTCGTGGCGAACGCGCCGGGGGTGAGCAAGCAGCTGGCGGTGCTGCAGAACCTCCTCTCCGGCCGCTTCATCACCGCGGCCCCGTACTGGCTGAGCCTGCTGTTCGCGCTGGCGCTGGCCGTCCTCTCGGTGGTGGTGCTGATGACGCTGCGCTGGCCGGTGCTGGAGTATGCGTGGCTCCTGGTCATCCTCTCGGTCGTCTTCGTGGTGGTGGGGCTCTCCCTGGCGGTGGGGCAGGTGCACCCCCTGGCGGCGATGCCCGCGGCGGCGGGCCTGCTGGCCAGCCTGGGGGCCATGGCCTCCAACCACCTCTTCGCCAACCGCGAGGCCGCGTTCATCCGCCAGGCCTTCAGCCGGTACATGGAGCCCCGGCTCATCGAGCAGATGATCGAGGAGCGGCAGCTGCCGCGCCTGGACGGTGAGGAGCGGGAGATCACCGCGTTCTTCAGCGACATCCGCGGCTTCTCCACCTTCTCCGAGCGCTTCCGGGAGGATCCTCGGCAGCTGGTCAGCGTGCTCAACCAGTACCTGACCCGGGTGAGCTCGGCGCTGCTGTACGAGGGTGGCTGCCTGGACAAGTACATCGGCGACGCGGTGGTGTGCCTCTTCGGCGCACCCATCAACCACACGGACCACGCCGTGCGTGCCTGCCGGGGCGCGCTGGCGGTCCAGGCGGAGGTGGAGCGGCTGCGGTCGGAGTTCCGCAGGCAGGGCCTGCCGGACATGTACACGCGCATCGGCCTCAACACCGCGAAGCTCTTCGTGGGCAACTTCGGCAGCGAGCAGCTCTTCGACTACACGGCCATGGGCGACGGCATGAACCTGGCGTCGCGGCTGGAGGGCGCGAACAAGGCCTACGGCTCGCTGATCATGATCGGGCCGCGCACCTACGAGCTGGCGTGCGACCACATCGAGGTGCGCGAGCTGGACCGGATCCGCGTGGCGGGCAAGACAGAGGCCGTGAAGGTGTACGAGCTGCTGGCGCTCAAGGGCGACCTGTCCGCCGAGAAGCGCGAGACGGTGGAGGCCTACCGCTACGCGCTCGACCTGTACCAGCAGGCGCGCTTCGCGGAGGCAGCCGTGGTGCTGGCGGCGCGACTGGCCAAGGATCCTAACGATGGCCCCACCGCGGCGCTGCTCGAGCGCTGCGAGGAATACACAGAGACACCCCCGCCACCCTCGTGGGACGGTGTCACGAGCCTGGACAAGTGAGAGGAGCCGAGGACGCAATGCACGAGAGAGCACGATGGCTGATGGTGACGCTGGCCCTGTGTACCGCAGGCGCGGCCCTGGCGGCGAAGCCGGGAGAGTTCCTGCACGTCAAGGCGCGCAACACACGGCTGATGGCCAGCTCCGCTCCCACGGCCAACGTGGTGGCCATCCTCCAGCCGGGACAGAAAGTCACGTGGCTGGGCGCGGACCCGAAGAACAAGCAGTGGCATCAGGTGAGGGGGGAGGACGGCAAGAAGGGCGTGATCTTCCAGTCCAACCTTTCCACGAAGCCGCCGAACATGGAGCTCCTCGCCACGGGAGGCGAGCGCCAGGTGGACCCCAAGACCTTCGCCAACTCCGGCGCGGCGGTGAAGGGGCTGAGCAACGGCGCCATCCAGTATGGCAAGGGGCAGAAGGCGCCGGGCTTCTCGGAGGCGGTGGACCAGCTCCAGCAGGTCGAGCAGCTCGCGGAGAAGATCACCCCCGCCGAGCTGGCCCAGCACGCGAGCAAGGCGGGCCTCTTCCCAG
>NZ_DASPHO010000325.1:0-11914 GCF_035629615.1 Hyalangium sp.
TGCGCACCATCCGCTCGCCGATCGCCAGGCTGAGCGCGCTCTCCTGCTCGCCCGCCAGCCCGAGGGCGTGCGCCACCTGGAGCCTGCCATCCGTGTCCGGCAGCGCCAGCAGCACTGCGTCCGCGGACATGAACGAGCGGACGCTCTCCACGATGGCGCGCGGCAGCTGCTCGATGGCGTTCTGCTCGAAGAGGGCCTGGCTCAGCCGGACCAGCTCCGTGGAGACATTGAAGCGGCGCTTCTCCAGCGCGCGGGAGACGCAGGTGAACAGCTCCTGGAGGTTGAACGGCTTGCGCAGCAGATCGAACGCGCCCGCCCGCATGCACTCGATGGCCGTGTCCAGCTCGGCGTAGGCGGTGGCGACGATGACCTCGGTGGAGGGCGACACCTCCCGCACGCGGCGCAGCAGCTCCATGCCGCTCAGGCTCGGCATCCGCACGTCTGTCACGACCAGGTCGAACGAGGCGTCGCGCAGCTTGGCCAGGGCGTCGGCGCCGTTGACTGCCTCGGTCACCTCGTGCCCCTCGAGCGACAACATCTCCCGGAGGAGCTGGCGGATGTCCCGCTCGTCATCCACGATGAGGATCTGTCCAGGCATGGCGCGTGGGCCCCTACTCGGCCGCCGGGAGCACCAGCCGGAAGATACTGCCTCCCGAGGTGTCCGGTGAGACAGTGAGATCGGCGCCCATGCGGCGCAGCAGCCTCCAGGCCAGCGCGAGCCCGAAGTTGAGGCGCATCGTGTGCCCGCTCTGGGAGTCGACCTGGATGCGCGGATCGAAGATCTCCGCGTGTCGCGCCTCGGACAGCTGGAGCTGGGGATCCTCCAGCTGGATGACGGGAAGGCCTCCCTCGTAGACGGCGCGGAGCCTCACCGGAACGGGCGGCTGGCCCTCCGGCGTCGACGTGGCCTCGCACACGAAGGTGAAGATGCGCTTCAGGCTGGACTCGAGATCCTCGAGCCCCACCCGGGTGAAGACGGGCTCGGGCGCCTCCAGCAGGAGAGGCCGGCACAGGCCCCTCCCACGCGCATACGTGCCCAGCAGCTCCACCAGGTCCACCCGCTCGGCCGGCGAGACAGGGCTGCCGCCGGACAGGGCGCGCAGCTCCTCGAGCAGCCACTCCACACGGCGGATGCCGTCCATGGCATCCAGCGCCGAGTCCTCCACGTCCTGGATGGACGCCTCCGTCTCGTGGCCGGCGGCGGTGAGCAGCCTCTGAGCCAGCTCCGCCAGGTGAGGCTCGCCCCGCTGAGTGAGCTCCCCGGCCACCTCGCGGGCCGTCCTCCACAGGGACTTCACGTCCCGCGAGTAGGAGGACAGCGCCTGGAGTCCCGCCTTGGTGAAGGCCAGGGGGTTGCTCAGCTCGTGGGTGATGCCGGCGGCCAGCTTGCCCACGGTGGCCAGCTTCTCGGCCTTCACCAGCTCCTCGCGCGTGGCCTCCAGATCCTTCACCTGCCCCTCGAGCTCCCCATTGAGGCGCGCCGTCTCCAGCGCCAGCGCGAGCTGCGCGGCGAAGAGGCTGCCCCGCTGCAGCTCCGAGACCGAGAACCCGGGCTGGCCCACCCCTCGCAACAGGATGAGGCAGCCGGCGGGTGCGTCGCCCACTTGCAGCGAGTAGGCCAGCGCCGAGCCCAGCCGATCCACCGGCGAGAAGGGCCAGTCCCGGGCCGTGCGCACCACGCTCACGGGCCCCTGGCTCTGGAGGGTCCGCTTCGCCAGCTCCCTCAGCGCGCTCTCCGGCACCTCCAGCCCATCCGTGGACGCGCAGAGATCCAGCTCGCTCTGGCCCCGCACCGGCAGCAGCAGCCGGAAGGCCTGGTGCGGCACCAGATCCAGCGTCAGCTCGCCCAGGTGCGAGAGCACCTCGGCCCGGGTCCGCAGCGAGAGCAGGGCGCAGCTCACCTCATACAGCGGCACGAGCGAGCGCAGGCGCCGCTTCTCCACCGCGCGCAGGATGAGGTGCCGCAGCTCGGCGATGTCGTACGGCTTGCGGATGTAGTCGTAGGCCCCCTGCTTCATGCAGGCCAGCGCCGTCTCCAGGCTCGCGTAGCCGGTGGCGACGATGATCTCCATGTCCGGGTCCAGCTCCCGCAGCGCCGCTACGGTCTCCACGCCATTCATGCCGGGCATCTTCAGATCCGTGATGGCCACGTCGAAGCGGCGCGTGCCCAGCAACGTCACCGCCGCCCGGCCCCCGTCCGCCGTCACCACCTCGAACTCGTTGGCAGGCAGTGAGAAGACCAGCATCTCCCGCATGTCCGGCTCGTCGTCGATGACCAGCACGGAGATGCCGCCCCCGGGGGTCAGCTCCTGCACGCTGCGCTTGGGCAGGGACGAGGGCGAGCCGCGGGAGGTAGGCACTCCTCCCGCGGAGCTCTCCTCCCTGGAGGCGAGCAGACCCGTCCCAGGAGCCTCCGGCGGATGGCCTCTTGGATTCACTTCCATGCGGTCGCCTCCATCCGGTGCGCCTGGGGCGGCGCGCCTGCCACCGGGAGCCACAGCCGGACCGTGGTTCCTATTCCCGGGGCCGTCTTCACGTCGATGGCGCCTCCGTGCGCCTCGACGATGTTCCTTGTAATGGACAACCCGAGCCCTGTCCCCTGTCCGACAGGTTTCGTGGTGAAGAAAGGATCGAAGGCCCGCTGCAGCACCTCCTCGGGCATGCCGCTGCCGGTGTCCGCCACGACCAGCTCCACGCCGTTGCCTTGGGCCGCCGGCTGGGCGCTCACCGTGACGGCGCCGCCGCCCGGCGTGGCATCCAGCGCGTTGGTGATGAGGTTGAGCAGCGCGGACTCGATCTCCTGCACGCTGACCTCCAGCTCGGGCAGCTCCGCGGAGGGGGAGAGGACCTCGAAGGAGATGTCCGCGCGCTGGGCCTGGCCTCCGACCAGCGCCCCCACCCGCTCGAAGAGGGTGGACACGGCGACGCGCTCGCGCAGGGGGATCTTCTTGCGCGAGAAGTCCAGCAGGGCCCGGACGAGCTGGGCGCAGCGCTGAGCCTGCCGCTCGATGGAGGCCAGCGCCCCGCGCGTGCTCTCGTCCAGTGTGCCCCGCCGCTCCAGCCCCTGCGCAAAGCCGATGATGATGCCCAGCGGGTTGTTGAGCTCGTGCGAGAGCCCTGCGACGAGCGTGCCCATGGCCGCCATCTTCTCAGATTGCACGAGAGACTCGCGCAGGCGCTTCACCTCGCGCTGATCGCGCATGATGAAGACATGCCCCAGGGGCTGACCCACTGCGTCAGCGATGCGCGTCACCTGGAGCTGCACGAGGACAGGCCCCGTCTCCCGGCTCATCAGGCTGACCTCGGTCTCCGCGGACCCTCCCCCACCGGCACGGGTGAGGAGCGCGGAGACGGTCTCCTGGGCCGCCGCGGGCACCACCTTCGCCAGGAAGGGGCGCTCGGAGATCTGCTCCAGGCTCCACCCGAAGAGGCTCTCGGCGGCCTGGTTCCAGACGCGCACCTGCCCCTGCAGATCGAGCATGGCAATGGCGCTCGGGGAGGCGGAGGTGATGTGTGCCAGCAGGGAGGCCTTGTCTCGCGAGCGCTCCAGCTCCAAGGTGCGGTGCTCCAGCCGCTCGAGCATCTGATCGAAGGTGCGGGCGATGGAGCCCAGCTCGTCCCGGGACTGGAGCCGGATGCGCTGGCCCAGGTCTCCTCCGTCGACGATGCCCCGCATGGTGCCCTCGATGCGCTCGAGCGGGCGCAGCAGGCTGCCGGTGCCCCAGACGACCAGCACCGCGAACACGACTGCCATGAAGGCGCCCGTGCCGAGCATGCGCTGGCGCAGCTCCCGCAGCGGGAGGAAGAGCTTCTCGGCAGGCTCGGAGAGCACCAGGGACCAGCCCAGCCCGTGCTCGCGAGAGAAGCCCCCCAGCGGCTGGACCCAATAGAAGGTGTCCCCCAGCAGGAAGGTGGGGTGCTGTCCGGGCGCGGGGTTCAGCTGCCGGACCTGACTCAGCGCGTCCACGGAGAGGAACCCGAAGAGCGGCCCCTGGGCAGACAGCAGGGTCATCCCGAGGCCGCCCTCTGCCTCAGCTCCCCGCAGAAGGGCGACGTCGAACTCGGCCACCACCGCGCCCTCAATGTGCTGGTGGTAGAAGACGGGAAAGGCGAGCAGCAGGTGGGAGTGCCCGCCCCGCTGAGTGACCATGACGGAGGGCTTGCCCTCCCGGACCTTGGACCACCAGCTCTCCTGCGCGAAGTGGCTCTCGTGCTCGGCGTGCGTGGGGTGCAGCCCATTCCGAGTGATGACGCGCCCCGCGAAGTCCAGCAGCCACAGATCCGCCTTCTCCCCGCCCAGGCCCGGCAGCTGCAGCTTCTGCATGAAGGGCTCGAGGTACTCGCCGCGTCCCTGCGGGTCGATGACGCTGTTGACCAGGAACGTGTTGGAGGCAAGCGACTGCATGAAGGACCACTTGAAGGCCAGCTCCCGCTCGATGTCGTTCGAGGCCTCGCTGGCCTTGAGCTGGAGCAGCTGCTCGATCTTCTGCTCCAGCGCCTCTCTGGCGTTGCCGGACACGGTGGCGACGAGGGCGCCCACGGTGGCCACATCGATGAGGAAGAAGAAGAGGAGGATCTTGCCCTGAAGGCTTCGGAAGAAGCGCACGAACCACCCTATGGCTGCGAAGGCACCAGGACCCCCTCGGGGGTGAAGGTGGCCAGCTTGTAGTCGGAGAGATCCAGCGCCTCGTGACGGGAGGCCGTGAAGGCCGGGCGGTAGGTGCGCAGCAGCCCCCGGTGCGGGCCGAGCTGCTCCAGCGCGTCACGGACCTTCGGGCGATCCGTCGTCTGGGCCTTCTCGATGGCGAGCGCCAGCAGCCACACGGCGTCATAGGCCTGCGTCGTGCCCGTGGGGGCGGAGATGTCCTCGGCCCGCTTCGTGCCGAACGTCTCGTGGTAGCGCGCAATGAAGGCCTGGGCGCGCGCGTCGCGCGTCCCGACGAAGAAGAAGGTCTGCAGGACGTGCAGCTCCACCTGGGCAAGGCTCGGGCCTGCCAGCTGGGGGAGGTTTCCCGCGGTGATGCCCGAGTGCGAGTAGATCGGGAGCCGCTTGTCCGGGGGCCGCCGCGCCATGGCCTTGACGATGAGGGCTCCCTCCGGAGCGTTGGCCGCGATGAGGACGGCCTGGGCGCCCGCACTCTCCAGCGCGGCGAGCTGGGGCTCCATGTCCTCCTCGGCCCAGTTGAACCACTCCACGGCCACCGCCGCCTGCTGGTGGCTGGCCAGCGCCTCGCGGAGGGCCTTCTCCGTGCTGCGGCCCCACGCCGTCTTCTCGAGCAGCAAGCCCAGCTTCTTGTGGCCTCGCTCGAAGGCCTTCTGGACCAGGAACCGGCCCACGGCCTCATCCCGCGCGGACACGCGGAAGACGTAGTTGGGCTTCAGCCCGTTGTCGATCAACTCCGTGGAGGCTGCCCACGGGCTCATGATGATGAGCTGGTGCCCAAGGATGAAGCCGAAGTTCTGGATGAAAGGCGCGCTGTGGTTGCCCGTGAGGACGGCCACCAGGTTGGGGGTGCTCGCCAGCTCCTGGAGCTGATCCGTGGCCCGGGCTGGCACGCCGTGGTGGTCTCTCACCACGAGCTGCAGCTTGCGTCCTCCCAGCAGGCCGCCCTGGGCGTTGAGCTCCGAGAGCGCGAGCAGCGCGCCCCGGCGGATGGCCTCTCCCGACATGGCCGAGCCGGAACTCATGTCCGCGTGGAGCCCCAGGACAATGGGAGGCAGGGTGGGAGGTTTGGGGGGAGGCGTGGAGGAAGGCTTGGACTGCGCGCTCGCTGCTCCGCTCAACAGCAGGACCACGCACAGCATCCACCCCAGTCGTTGCATGTGTGCCCCCCCGAGTCGCCCGCCTCAGGCTCGACCCACCCCCGGTGGTAACGGTGATAACGCGCCCGACTGCGACGCGCAGCCCCGTCCCCGCGTGGGCGAATCTGCCCGCTCATCAACAATCTATCAGGTCCGAAGCCAGGGCCTGCAAACCGCCAGGGTCCTCGGTATGGTGGGTACTGTGAGCACCTCCCGCTTCATCCCTGGCCATGAGCCCCCTGACCGCGGCCGCGAGGACGCCCTCCTCTTTGCCACGCACGGACTGGAGCTTCTCATCGAGGAGCGCGACGGCGCCGTCTCCATCCCCAAGGGAGCCGCCTTGCCAGGGCTCGCCGCGGAGGGGCACTTCATCGGTGCCCTGGATGGGGTGGACTGCTACGCTGTCGCCTGGCCAAAGGAGCAGGAGCCGCCCGCGGGCTTGAAGCTGGTGGGCGGACGCAACCTGTTCCGGCAGGTGGACGAGGTGCTGCTGGGGGTGGCAGGCCGGGCGCTGGCCATCTCCGAGTGGGACATCACCCACCGCTTCTGCGGCCGCTGTGGCACGCCCACGGACCTGGTCTCCGGTGAGCGCGCGCGCCGCTGCCCCTCGTGCCGCACGCCCTTCTATCCGCGCATCGCCCCGGCCGTCATCGTCCTCGTCACCCGGGGTGACAGCATGCTGCTGGCGCGCTCCTCCAACTTCCCGGAGGCCTTCTTCAGCACGCTCGCCGGCTTCGTGGAGCCGGGCGAGTCCCTGGAGGAGACGGTGCACCGCGAGGTGAAGGAGGAGGTGGGCGTAGAGCTGAAGAACCTGCGCTACTTCGGCAGCCAGCCGTGGCCCTTCGGGCGCTCGCTCATGGTGGGCTTCACCGCGGAGTACGCGGGCGGTGAGCTGCGCGTGGATGACAAGGAGATCGCCGAGGCCGGCTGGTTCACCGCTGACACCCTCCCTCGCATTCCCCCGCGCCTGAGCATCGCGCGCCACCTCATCGACTCGTTTCTAGAGAGGGTGAAGGGGAGCGCGGGTCCTTCGGGGCCCTAGAGGGGGAGCGCCCGCCCGGCGCGCAGGCGGAACGTCCCGGTGCAGGGACCCGTTGGAGGGAGGCGGATGCTGTGATTAAAGCGGCCCCGCCCCTCCCATGCTCGCCGCGCGTCCTCACCTCCAGCCCCGCCGCACCCCCACCGCTGACTCGGTGGTGGTGAAGGAGATCTACCTCTCCGTACAGGGCGAGTCCTCGCACGCCGGCCTGCTGTGCTCCTTCGTGCGCCTCACCGGCTGCCACCTGCGCTGCACCTACTGCGACAGCGAGTTCGCCTTCCGGGGCGGCCGCCGCATGAAGAACGCAGAGGTGGTGGCCCAGGTGAAGGCCCTGCGGGCCCCGCTCGTGGAGGTGACGGGCGGCGAGCCGCTGCTCCAGCCCGGCGTGTACCCGCTCATGGAGGCCTTGCTCGCCGAGGGCCTCACCGTGCTGCTGGAGACGAGCGGCGCCATCGACGTGCGGCTCGTGCCCCCCGCCGTCCACAAGATCGTCGACATGAAGACGCCCTCCTCGGGCGAGAGCGATCGCAATGACTTGGGCAACTTCACCTCGATGAACGCCCGTGACGAGCTGAAGTTCGTCATCGGCGACAGGGCCGACTACGACTGGGCCCGGGCGCTCATCACCGAGCACCGCTTGCTGCAGAAGCCCTTCGGGCTGCTGTTCTCCACCGTGTTCGGCAAGCTCCACCCGCGAGAGCTGTCCGAGTGGATCATCGAGGATCGGCTGCCCGTGCGCTTCCAGCTCCAGCTCCACAAGTACGTGTGGGACCCGAACGCGCGCGGCGTGTGAGGGCGCTCACCCCGCTACCCTCTGCGCCCCACCCAGACGTAGACGATGATCGCCACCCACAGCAGCACCAGGCCCAGGTTCAACCCGGCCAGCACCCGGGCCACCTTCGCCTGCAGCGCGCCGCGCAGGGGCCCTTCCCCTCGCTGGATGCGGCGCAGCTCGCGCGTCGACAGCCACAGGCCCGGTACAGCCACGAGGAGGTTGAGCACCGGCGCCAGCAGGCCGCACAGCAGCGTGCCGAGGATCCCGACGATGCCCACCGCGATGAGGCCTTGCACCGCCCGGGAGGGAGGGCCGTTCTTGTGCAGCCAGGCGAGGCAATCCTCGCAGTAAGCCGCCTCCCCCACCACCTCCGTGCAGGCGCCACACAGGAAGGTGCCGCAGCGGACGCAGGGCGCCACCGCGGCGGCCTCCGGGTGCTTCGCGCAGCGCGCGCCAGCGAGCTCAGGCGCGAGAATTCACCACCTCCAGGCCAAGAGCGGAGGCAGCCAGCTCAGTACTCCGGCGGCAGGCCCACCATCAGCCGGGACAGGCCGTGGGCGCCCAGTCCCAGGAACACGGCCGCCAGCACCGAGCAGCCGAAGAAGCCCGCGAGGATGAGGTTCTTGCGCGGGTGCTCGAACTGACTGAACGCGTAGACGAGGATGTAGAAGGGGATGAGCAGCACCATCATCCCGGTACCCACGCTGCGGCGGAACGCGTGGAGGAACAGGAAGACGGCGCAGACGAGCGTGACGAGCCCGAAGAGGGCGGCGAGCGGCAGGAGCGGCACGATGGGCCACAGATAACACGGTCCAGGCTTTGCGGCGGCCCCAAGCGCATATAAATGATGCTCACCCGCCACCCCTCCGAGGTACCCCTGCCATGGCCAAGCTCAAGACGGTGCTCACCTTCATGCTCGCGGGCGCCTTCCTCGGCAACCTGGTGGCCACCTTCACGGCCCCCCGCTTCATGGAGTGGTACAACTCCACCCCGCTGGCCTCGCAGACGATGTGCAACCTGCCGCAGGTGGTGCACGACGTCACCACGCAGCTCATCCGAGCCCAGTTCATCGGCTCGGGCATCGGCGTGGTGCTCTTCCTCGTGCTGGGCACCGTGTACGTCCAGGCGCGCGCCAAGAAGCAGTCCGCTCCGCCGCCTCCCGCTTCCACCCCGCCACCCCCCGCTCCTACCCCCGCGGAGGGATGACGCCGCTCTGGCTCGAGCGACTACCGCGGGTGGACCTGGATCGACGTCCAGCTCACCAGGGAGCTGCCCTCCCCATCCCGGATGTTCACCTGGAGCAGGAAGCTCTTGGCCTCCGTCACCTCGGGCGCAATCCAGCTCGGCTCCTTGACGGAGGTGTCGCTGTACGTCCCCGCGGGCTCCGGCGGCGACTGGACCCACTTGTAGATCAGCGGGTCCCCATCCTCGTCCGTCACCACCAGGTGCATCTGCACCTCGGTGCCAGAGGCCACGTTCTTCAGCGACACCTCGGGGCCTTCGGTGACCACCGGTGAGTTGTTGGGCCCCCCCAGCCCGCAACCCACCCCCAGCGCTCCTACGAGCAGCAGCGACGCGACACCCCAGCGTGAGCAAGACACAGACATGGACCGGCCCTCCACGGCTCTTGGATGGGGCTCCACCTTAGTCGCTGGCTCCCACACCGGCACCTGCCCCCAAGCAGGGGTGTCAGGCGAGCAGCAACTGGGGGAGGCCCTGGCCGCAGCGTCCTCAGGCGAGCGGAGTGGGGCGGCGGCGGCGTCTCGAGGGTGCGATCAGGCGGAGCTTCTCTCCCCGAGAGAGGCGCTTGAGGGCAGCCTCCCGGCGCAGGGCGGCGCTCCGGTCCTCGGCGGGCTCGCTCCACACCAGCGTCACCGGCAGGCGGGCCCGGGTGTACGCGGCGCCCTTGCCCCGCCCGTGCGTGGCCAGCCGACGCTCCAGGTCATTGGTGGCGCCGGTGTACAGCGTCCCATCCCGGCAACGCAGCATGTAGACGGTCCAACCGCGCAAGGCGTCCGACACGCGCGCGACTGTACCGCAAGAGCGCGCCGCTCAACTGCCGTAGGCCTGCTCACCCCAGCCCGGCCCGGCCGCCTGGCACCACCCCAGCGCCTCCTCCGCTTCCTCTCCTCCAGGCTGGCCACACTCGGCCATCACCTCGGAGACGAGCCGCAGCGGATCCTCCCCCCAGGCCTCGAGGATGTGGGTCTCGCTGATCAGCCCCAGGAGCGCCCCCGTCTCCTCCACGACAGGGAGCAGGCGAAGCTGGTGCCGCTCCATCACCCTCAGGGCACACAGGAGGGTATCTGTGGGTAAAACGGTGACAGTGACCGGTGCTGCCGTTTCCTCATTCGTGCCGCACTGCTGCATCTCAGGCCTCCCAATCCTCTTCTGCGGAGGAGTACTGCAACCGGCCTGCCGTCCAACATGGTTGCTCACTTTTCAACAGAACCCGACGTGCCAGGGCGGTAGGATCGGCGGTGTGAGGCAAACCCAGACGCCGAGGCTGGTCCGCATGGCGGATCTCTTCTCCCGGGCGGTGAGTCGCGGCGGCGAAGGACTGCTGACGCTGCCGTTCAAGCCGGACGAGCTGTACCGGGTCCCCACGGATGACGGGGCGCGCATCGCGCTGGGGCGCTACCACGCCCGAGGGGAGCGCCGGTACGCCGAGCCCGTCATCCTCTGCCACGGGCTGGGTGCCAACCGCTTCCACATGGACTTTGACGAGCGCTACAGCCTGGCCCGGTACCTGGCGCGCGCGGGCTTCGAGGCGTGGGTGCTGGAGCTGCGCGGGCGGGGGTTGGCGGGGCAGGCCGCGGAGTACACCTTCGATGATCAGGCGGAGCACGACGTGCGCGCCGCCATCCGCGCCGTGGTGTCCACCGGGGCGAAGCAAGTGCTCTGGGTAGGCCACTCCAAGGGTGGGCTCGCCCTCTACGCCCACCTGGCACGCAACCCGCAAGCGCCCGTGCGCGCGGCGGCGACCCTGGGCGCGCCCTTCACCTTCGCGGTGCAGCCGGGCCTGGGCATCTTCATGCGCCGCATCGAGCCGCTGCTTCGGCTGAAGAGCATTCCGACCCGGCGCATCACCGGCATCGCCGTCTTCGGCGCGCCGCCGGGGCCGATGACGCGATACATGATGCTGGCCGACAACATGGATCCGGAGGTGGTGCGCAAGGCCCTGGCCAACGTTCCGGCGGACCTCTCCGGGGGCGTGGTGCGGCAGTTCGCCCGGTGGATCACCACCCACGCGTTCACCTCGTATGACGGGAGCTTCGACTACCAGGTGCCGCTGTCCGAGGTGCGCATGCCCTTCCTGCTGCTGGCGGGCAGCCGGGATCTGCTGGCCCCTCCGCTGGCGGTGGCGCGGGCGAAGGAGCACCTCGGGGGGCCGGTGAAGCTCGTCGTCGCGGGCCGGGCCCACGGCTTCTCCGAGGACTACGGCCATGCGGATCTGGTGCTCGGCCGCCGTGCGCCGGACGAAATCTTCCCGCTGGTGGAGACGTTCCTCTCCGCGCAAGCGACCCGCGCCTGAAGCCGGCTGGCTCCGGTTGTCCAGGCCCGCTCGCCGTGCTAGCCCGAGCGCCCGCCTCCATGCCTTCTGTCCTCCGTTCTCTGCTTCTGCTCTCGCTGACGCTCGTGGCGTGCGAGCGCCCTCCGGTCCCGGGGCGCGCTGTGGTGGACGCGCGCCACACCCGGCAGGAGGGCGGCACCCCGGTGGCGCGCTGGCAGGGGGACATGCTCACCGCCGAGGCCCTGGAGCAGCGCTTCCTGGAGATGAGCCCCGCCTTGCGCGAGCGCTACCAGACGCCGGAGGCCCGGCGCGAGTACGTGGAGAGCGTGGTGCGCTTCGAGCTCTTGGCACGCGAGGCCCTCGCCCGGGGGCTGCAGGATGATCCGGAGGTGCTGGCCAGCTTCAAGCGGGCGTTGGTGAACCGGCTCACGCGTCAGCAGCTGGAGCAGACGCCCCTCACCGTCACCGAGGCCGAGGTGACGGAGGCCTATAAGAAGGAGCGGGAGAGCTTCTCGCGGCCGGCCCAGGTGCGCCTCTCGCACCTCTTCCTGGCCGCGCCCCGGGGGGACGCCTCCCAGGTCGCCGCTGTCCGCGCGCGGGCGGAGGCGCTGATGAAGCAGGTCCACGCGCTGCCGCCCGGTGACTTCGGCGCCTTCGGGAAGCTGGCGCGCGAGCAGAGCGAGGAGCCTCGTACCCAGCCCTTGGATGGGGACATGCGCTTCCTCTCCGACGAGGCGCTCGCTCGTGCGTACGGCCCCGAGGTGCTCGAGGCGGCGCGCGGACT
>NZ_DASPHO010000326.1:0-2734 GCF_035629615.1 Hyalangium sp.
GAGGTGAGCCTGCCCACGTCCCTGACGCTCCTGAAGCGCGCCAGCACCCCGGAGGCCATGAGCCGGCTCACGCCTGAGGAGATAGAAGCCCTCATCCGCCCGGTGACGTTCCCCGAGCCCAAGGCCCGGCAGATCCACGCCATCGCGGTGCGCACGGTGAAGGAGCTCCACGGGACGCTCCCGTGCGATGCCCAGGTGCTTCAGTCCTTCAAGGGCGTGGGCCCGAAGTGCGCGCACCTCGCACTCGGCATCGCCTGCGGGCACGAGGCCATCAGCGTGGACATCCACGTGCACCGGGTGACGAACCGCTGGGGCTACGTGCAGGCGCGCACCCCGGAGCAGACGCTGGCGGCCCTGGAGGCGCGGCTCCCCCGAACGTACTGGGTGGAGCTCAACCGGCTGCTGGTGCCGTTCGGCAAGCACGTCTGCACGGGGACACGTCCCAAGTGCTCCACGTGCCCCGTGCTCTCCATGTGCCGCCAGATTGGCGTCCAGGATCCGCGCTGACGTGCTACCGGTCCTGCCCCATGAGCTGCGTGGCCCGCCGCGCCAGGCGCCGCCACGGGTTCGTTCGCCCGCCCGCCTCGAGCGTGATCTCCCGCGAGACCTCGAGATCCCTCTCCCAGCACCGCTCCAGCTTCCGCGCGAACTCCGGGTCCGCCAGCACCAACGAGCCCTCGCTCAGCTTGTTGAGCGACAGCGCATCCATGTTGGTGGAGCCCACCGTGCTGAGCCAGTCATCCACCAGCAGCGTCTTCGCGTGCATCATCGACGGCTGGTACTCCCAGATGCGCACCCCAGCCTCCAGCAACCGCTCGTAGGTCGAGCGCTGCGATGCGCGGACAATCGGCACATCGTGGACCGGTCCCGGTGCCAGCACCCGTACGTCCACGCCCTCGTGCGCCTTGTGGACGAGCTGCTCGATGATGGCGTTGGGTGGAGTGAAGTACGCGTTGGCGATCCACAGCCGCTTCCGCGCCGCGGCGATGACGATGCGCACCATCCGCTCGGCGTCCGTCATCCCCAGCTTGCCGATGCTGTCCACGAAGCCCGCGCGAACCGGCCCGACATGGCACGGCGCCGGCAGATCCTTCGGGTGCAGCAGGCTCCCGCCCGACTCCTGCCAGGAGCGAGAGAACGTCAGCTGCATCCGGCACACGGCCGGGCCCTCCACGCGGATGTGCGTGTCTCGCCACTGCTCGGGCGCGCGGCCGTCTCCCTCCCACACCTTCCAGATGCCAAAGCCCCCCGTGTAGCCGATGCGCCCGTCGACGATGACGAGCTTCTGGTGGGTGCGCCCCAGCAGTCGGCCCAGCATCTTGCCCGCCAGCGGCCGGTAGTAGTGCACCTCCACCCCACACTCGACGAGCCTCCGCTCGACCTGCTGGTCGAAGTCCTTGTCTCCCGAGACCTCCTCGCTCCCCACCGGATCCACCAGCACGCGGCAGTGCACGCCCGCGCTCACCCGCTCCCGGAGCGCCTCCACGAACCGGTCGGACAGGGCGCAAGGGCGCCAGATGTACACGAGGATGTGGATGCTCTCGCGCGCCTGGCGGATGTCCTCCAGCATCCGGTCGAAGACCGTCCCGTTCTCCAGCAGCTCCGCCCGATGTCCCTCGTCCAGGCACACCCCCGTGGACTGGTACAGCACGAAGGAGAAGGCGTCTGTCCCAGGGGGCAGGTGGAACGGCCCCTTCATCTCATGCCGCTGGGGGGCGTCCTCATCCCAGCCATGCGCACCTGGCTGCGGGAGCAGCCCATCTGTCACATCCATGTCCATGGCTTGCCAAGGTAGGGACGCACGGTGTCTCGAACAGTCTGGGCGCATCTCCCACCTGTCGGCCCCGCGACGCTGCAACCTGTCATTGCCCCGACGCTCACGCCGTGGCGAAGTGTGCCTGTCCGCCTGCTCTCCGGAGAGACATCCATGGGAATCGATGACGTGCAGGGCCCTTCCGTCCAGGAGCTGCTGTCCCTGCCTCGCCTGGCACCCCTCGTCCCCATGCTCTACGTGGCCTGGACGGATGGCGAGCTGACCCCCGAGGAGATCCGCGCCATGGGCACCGCGGCCCGCGCCCAGCCGTGGCTGGACTTGCGCTCCAGCGCGGTGCTGGCGCGCTGGCTGGATCCGCTCACCCCTCCCTCTCCTCGAGCCCTGGCGCAGCTGCGTGACCACATCCGCAGCACCGCCGAGCGCCTGGAGTACAGCGGGCAGCAGAGCCTCGCGGAGCTGGGCGCACAGCTCGCCGAGGTGCTCGGCGGCAAGGACTCCCTGCCCGCTTCCATGCCCGAGCTGGCGCGCACCCTGGCCCCGATGGAGACGGCGATGGGCCTCTCGGGCACCGAGGCCGTGCGCAGCCTCGTCTCCGCCGCGCCCCGCAGCAGCACACCGCCCGCTCCGGCCTCCTTCGACGTGGACAAGTTGCGCCTCGTGCTGGAGCGCACCTACCCCGCCGTGCGCACCCAGATCCGCGAGTGGCTTGCCGCGCCCGCCTTCCGCTACGGGGACGAGCGCAACACGGCCGCGTACCGGGAGCAGGTGTTCTCGTGGCTGAAGCAGCTCTCGGCACGAGGGCTGGGGAAGATCGCCTACCCGGAGGATCTGTCCAAGGTCGACCTGGGCGCCTTCATCGCGGCCTTCGAGGCGCTGGCCTTCTTCGACCTGAGCCTCGTGGTGAAGGTGGGGGTGAACTTCGGGCTCTTCGGCGGCAGCATCTACTTCCTGGGCACGGAG
>NZ_DASPHO010000327.1:0-12009 GCF_035629615.1 Hyalangium sp.
AGCACGTCTTTGATCGCCGCAGGGAGAGGAGGCGGCACGGGCGGCACATCGAGCTGCGCGGCGGCCTCTTCCTGGGGCTTGATCACCAGGAAGTAGTACCCGGCGCCGCCTCCTACGAGCAGCAGGAGCAGCACCACCAGGAGCGCCTTGAGGAAGCCTCCGCCCGCGCTGCGCATCTGCAAGGGCTGCGGGGGCTGCGGCCCGGACACGCCGGAGCTATAGGGCCGGGGAGGATTGGAGCGGACACCGCTGCGAGGCTCGAGCGTCAGCGCCGGCGCCTCGGAGGAGATACCGGACACGTCGATGGCCTCGAGTGGAGGCAGCTCGAAGCCCGACGCAGAGGCCGAGCTGCTCGCGCCCGCGGGCGTGGCCTGCGTGGGGACCGACGGCTGATCCAGCTTCCTCCGGCAGTCCTCGCAGGTGCCGATCGCCTGATCGAAAGGATCGCTGAGCGCCTTGTTGCACTCACGGCACCCGACCGGGGCCTCCACGGGAGCGCTCGGCGCGGGCGCAGGCGCCTGGGGCCGAGCGGCCTGAGGAGGCATCCCGGGTCCTCCCGGCGCGGCACCCGCGGGCCCCGGTGCGCGGCGAGGAGCCTGCATCACGGGGGGAGGCGGCGCCTCGGGCGGCGGACCGAGGAAGTCGAGCAGCGGATCCCCGGAGCTCCCATGGGGAGGCGCCGCGGCGGCGCGCGGCGGCGGCGGATCCACGAGCCCATCGAACAGCGGATCCGGTGGCAGCGCCTCCTCAGGCGAGGAGCTGAATTCGCTGAAGAGATCCGCGGCCAACGCGGAGTTGCCCGCCGCCGGGTGGGCCGCAGGCATGGGGCGTGGCGAGGGACCGGGTGGGGCGCTCTGAGGCTGGGGCGCCGAAGCGGCGGGCGCAACGGCTTCGGGCGGGGGGCCCACGGCGTCCCGCTTCACGAGCTGGAGGTGTCGGCACCGGGGGCACTGCGCACGAACCCCCTTCGGCGAGATCAGCCGATCATCGATCGCGTAGGCAGCCGCACATTTCTGGCAGACGATCCGCATGGTTCAGTGCCGGAAGTGTCGCACTCCCGTCAGTACCATCGCCAGTCCATGTTGATCGGCGGCGGCGATGAGCTCTGCGTCGCGGACCGAGCCACCAGGCTGGATGACACACGAGGCCCCTGCCCGGGCAGCCTCGTCCAGCCCATCCCGGAAGGGGAAGAAGGCGTCCGAGGCCACCGCGCTGCCCTGGAGGGCCGACCCACCGCGCACGGCCGCAATCTTGACCGAGTCCACTCGGCTCGTCTGTCCACCTCCCGCCGCAAGCAGCCGATCCGCCGAGGCGAAGACAATGGCGTTGCTCTTCACATGCTTGCACACCTTCCAGGCAAAGCGGAGGGCCTTCTCCTCCTCGGCCGTAGGGTGACGCTTCGTGACGACCTTCCACTCCAGCGACGGCTCGGCCGCATCCCTGTCCTGCAGGAGCAGGCCCCCGGACACGCTCCGGGCATCCAGCTGCACGCGCGGCCGGGCCTGGGGCGAGGCCAGCCCGAGCCCTGCCTCCAGCAGCCGCAGGTTCTTCTTCGTGCCCAGCACCTGGAGCGCGGCGGCCGAGTAGGCGGGAGCGATGACCGCCTCGAGGAACGTCTCCGCCAGGGCGTTGGCGGTCGGCTCGTCCACCTCGCGGTTGAGGGCGACGATGCCCCCAAAGGCGGACACCTCGTCCGCGGCCCGCGCCGTGCGGTAGGCATTCACCAGCTCCGCCTCCACCGCTACGCCACAAGGGGTATTGTGCTTGATGATGACGGCGCAGGGCTGCTCGGGGAACTCCAGGACGAGCCCGAGCGCCGCGTCCAGGTCCAGGATGTTGTTGTAGGACAATTCCTTGCCCTGAAGAACCTTGGAGAAGGCCACCGTGGGCTCATGCGGCGCGGAGTGCTCTTGATAGAAGGCGCCGCGCTGGTGGGGGTTCTCGCCGTAGCGCAGGCCCTGGGCCTTGCGGAAGGGCAGCGACAGCTCCTCGGGGAAGGGCTCCTGGGCCTGGCCCGCCAGCCACCCGGCGATGGCCGCGTCATACGCCGCCGTATGCGCGAACGCCTTGCGCATCAGCCGGCGCCGCGTCTCCTCCCCCACCCCACCGGCCTTCGCCAGCTCCGCCAGCACCGCCTCGTAGTCCTCGGGATCCACCACCACGGTGACGTGGCGCGAGTTCTTCGCCGCCGCGCGCACCATGGCGGGCCCACCGATGTCGATCTGTTCGAGGGTGTCCGCCTCGCTCGCCCCGGAGGCCACCGTCTGCCGGAAGGGGTAGAGGTTCACCGCGACCAGGGAGATGGGCTCAATGCCATGAGCCGCCATCTCCGCCCGGTCGCCCTCCTGCTCCAGCCGCCCCAGGAGGCCGCCGTGGATGCGGGGGTGGAGCGTCTTCACCCGGCCGCCGAGGATCTCCGGGCTCTGGGTGTGCTCGGAGACCTTGGTGGCGGGGACACCCGCAGCCTGGAGCGCCGCCAGGGTGCCTCCGGTGGAGAGGAGCCGGAAGCCCCGCTGGACGAGGCCCTGCGCGAATGGGACCAGCCCGCGTTTATCGGAAACGCTGAGGAGAGCCAGCACGAGGGAGCGCCTTGTGGTGAGAGGGTGGCGGCCCTGTTACCAACCGCCCCCCAGGGTGTCAACGCGCCGCGTAGGGCCGGCGCATCCCACCTGACGCTCGGACGCTCAGGGCTTGCGGGCCGAGATGGGCGGCTCGGCCTCGGTGGCCTCGCGCAGCTTCATCAGGCCCCGCGTCTCCACCTGGCGGATGCGCTCGCGGGTGAGGTTCATGATCTCCCCCACCTCCTCCAGGGTGATGCCACCCTTCTCCGCCACGTCCAGGGCGCAGGTGTGCTCCAGCTCCTGGATCTCTTTGTCCGGGAAGTTGAGCTTGATGGAGCCCGTCTCCGGGTTCACATCCAGGTAGAGGTTGTGCTTGCACGAGACGAACAGGCACGGCCTCGGCCCGTTCACGCAGTCGGCGCGGGTGCGCGGCCGCTGCGAGTCAATCGTCTTGAGAAGCTCGCCCTCCTCGGGATCCACCTGCCCCGTCAGCCGCCGGCGCCGCAGGTCGCGCGCCATCTCCTTGCGCGACATGGTCTTCGAGCGGCGGCGCTCCGCCGGCAGTCCCTCCTCTCCCTCCCCACCCTCCTCCTCGCCCTGAAGCTGCTTCACTTCCGACATGTCCCCTCCGAATGTTCCCAATCTATCCGGTTGTCCAGGCCTGTAGCATCCTATTGCGAATCGGGCGTTTCGTCTCCGTGAGCGGTGACGGCACTGCCCAGACGTGCCACGTCGCGCACCAGGTCCTGCGCCCGGCGCCGCAGGGCGCCCAACTGCTCCTCCAGCGTCCGACGGTGCTCCCCACCGAACGGACGGTCCCCCAGCTCTGACTGGAAGCCGTCGAGCACCGACGACAAGTTCCGCTCCAGCTGGTCGATGTGGTTGCGGTGGAAGAGGAACGAGCGCTTGATGTCCTCGAGCGTGTGCCCCTCCGCCATCATCTTCTTGATGGCGTTGATGCGCCGCACGGCCTCCACCGGGTAGAGCCCCCGGCTGCCCTGGTGCTTGCCCTTGCGGCCCACACGGCGGCTGCGCGGCAGGAGCCCCGCCTGGACGTACTTGCGGAACGTCGCCTCTGAGAGCTGCACGCCCCGGGGCCGAAAGATCTCGAGGATTGCGCGCACCGGCAGACCGCCTGCGTGGTCGCGCTCGATCCGCTCAATCTCCTCGGGACCCAGCAGTTCCATCGCTTCCATTCAATATAAGATACTCAAGCCAATCTATTGAAGATAATCTATTCAGTGCCAGAAACCGGCGGCGCATGTCAAGCCCGAAAAGCGCGAAAGGGAGCGTTCAAAAGCGGACAGAGCCAGTGGACGCCGGGCGGATCCCGGGCCGGCGGGGGCTCAGGCGTCGACGCGAGGCGGGGTCAGGCGGGGCGGAAACAGGCGAGGCCGCGCGCTCAACGAGGGGCGCGGAACTCCAGCTTCACCGTGCCGTTGGGCTCGAGGGTGAAGCGCTTCGTCTCGGATTTCTTCGGGTGCTGGAAGGTGAGCTCGTAGCTGCCCGGAGCCAGCTTGAGGACCCGCTGGCCCACGGCCTCCCCGTGGGACTTCCCGTTTACCAGGATGGTGGCATACGGCGTCGCACGGAGCGTGAGGGTGCCCTTCGGAGCGCGGGCAGAGCCTCCCGCGGGGACCACCGCCACCGCTCCAGGAGCCTCCTGCTTGCCGGCATCCGGGGCCGCCGGGACAGGCTCCGGAGGCGTGGTGGCCGCCGAGGGCGGGGGCGTCACGACAGAAGGAGGAGGCGTCACGACTGCGGGCGGCGCGGTCGCGGCAGCGAGCGGTGAAGTCTCGGGAGGAGGCGTACCCGGCTCGCCCGCCGCCATGGCCTCCGTGTCCTGGGACGTGCTGGGAGCCGGCTGCTGGGGCTGGGGCCGTGAGCGGACCAGGGAGTCGATCCCCACGATGGCGAAGAGGGCCATCAGCACGAGCCCGGCCCACATCCCCATGCGCCTGGCTCCGGACGAGGCTCTCGGCTGGGCCGCGGGAGGTGCGGAGGGCGCAGGAGCCGGGAGCGACACGGTGGGCTCGTACCGGGGAGGCTCGGAGCTGGCCTCGGCGGGGCTGGAGACGGCGGGGAGGCGCTGGCTCACGGGCCTCACCGAAGGGAGCGCTGCCTCCGTGGGCCGGAACGAGGCATCCCCCTCGGCCTGGGAGACAGCCGGAGTCGGCGCGCCGGGCGTGGGCGTCTTGCCCTGCACGGCCGGCAGAGGCCTGCCAGGGGTGGTCACCCAGGCCGGCGGCACCTTCCCCCCGAGGGAGCTCTCGCGTGCGGGCAGCAGGTGAGTGGGCGCGTGGACATCCTCGTCGGGCGAGGGCTCGGGCCGGCTCTCCTCCCCTCCTCCGGCCGTCGAGCCCCGGCGCCCCCGAGGGCCGGGCAGCACGGCGGTGGGCTCGCGGCGCGCGGGCTCGGCCTCCGCCTCGGGCTGCACCCCTTGCAGTTGCTGGGTGCGCTCGGGCATGGCGGGCAGCGCCAGCGCGGAGGGAAGGATGCCGATGTAGACCCGGCGCACAAAGGCTGCCACGTCCGTGTCGTCCGGGGACTGGGCGTGGTTCAGCACGAACTGGACGAGCGCCCGCTCGAGCTCACCCGCCGTCTGGTAGCGGGCGTCGGGGTTGCGCTCGAGCGCCTTCATCACCACGGCGCTCAGCTCCTCGGGGACGTCCGGGTTGAGGCGGGACGGAGGAGCGATCGCGCTCTGCTGCACCGCGCGCAGCACGGCCAGGTCCGAGTCCCCGTCGAACAGCCGGCCCCCCGTGAGCATCTCCCAGAGGACGATGCCGAGCGCGAAGACGTCCGTGCGCGCATCCACGTTCTCGCCGCGCGACTGCTCGGGCGACATGTACGCGAACTTGCCCTTGAGCATGCCCGGCGAGGTCAGCTTGTTGCCGGCCTTGGCGATGCCGAAGTCCGTGAGCTTCACCGCCCCGTCGAACGAGATGAGGACGTTGTGCGGGGTGACGTCGCGGTGGACGAGGAACAGGGGCTCGCCGTTGATCTTGAGCCGGTGGGCGTAGTGCAGGCCGCGCGCCACGTCCGCGCCGATGTGCGCCACCAGCACCGGCGGCATGGGCTCCATCAGGTCCTTGCACTTCTTGCGCAGGTCCGAGAGCGTGCAGCCGCGCACGTACTCCATCGCCAGGAAGTACGAGTCCTCGTGCTTGTCGAAGTCGAAGATCTGCACCACGTTGGCGTGGTTGAGCCGCGAGGCCAGCCGCGCCTCGGCGATGAACATGTCCACGAAGCCGGGATCGCTCGCCATGAAGGCACGGATCCGCTTGATGACGACTTCCTTCTCGAAGCCCTCCGCACCCTGCGAGGTGGCGAGGTAGATCTCCGCCATCCCCCCCTCGGCGAGCTTCTTGATGACCACGTACTTGCCGATCTGGGTGCCTGGGGCGAGCGTCACAGGAGCGTCCAGACCATGGCTAGAACTTCACCTTCACCGTGTTCAGGGGAAGGGCCCTGACCTCGATGCTGCGGCTGATCGTCCGTCCCAGATCGGGGTTGTGGAACTTGCACTGGTAGGTGCCCAGCGGGAGCGCCACGTCCTGGAACGGTGTAGAGCCCAGGTTGCGTCCATTGCAGGAGACCTCTGCCCACGGCGTCACCGCGAAGCGCACCAGCGCCTTGGTCGCGGCCGGTTCCGGCGGCGGCGGCTTGGGCGGATCCACGCGGATCGGTTTGATGGGAGGGGTGGGCGCAGTCTTCGGCAGCGGCTCGAGCTTGAGGATCTCCACCTGCGCGGGGCCTGCCTTGACCTTCACCCTCTGCTCTAGCAAGCGGAACTGAGGAGCGGTCACCTTCACCTCCAGTTCCTGATCGGCCTTCGCCTCCAACACCTGCGGAGAGAGGCCACGCTCCTTCCCATCCACGAAGATCGTCGCCTGCACCGGCTCGGTCTCCAGGGTGAGCTTCACGAACGCCGCTGCCGCCGGGTTGGGAGCAGGCGTCACCTCCGGTGGCTTGACCCTGGGGGGCTGCGGCTCTTTCGCGGACACCGGCTTCAGCGTCAACGGCGCCAGCGGCAGCCTCCCCGTGGCCGGGATGGCGACCGAGACGCGCAGCTCCTCGTAACCCTCCCGGGAGACCACCACCTGGTAGGTCCCCGCGGGCATGGCGGGCAGCGTCAGCGGCGTCATGCCCGTGAGCGCATCGCCCTCGAACACCACCCTGGCGCCGGGAGGCACCGTCTCCAGCAGCACCGTGGCCGGAGGAGGGCCCGAGGGCCACAGCCAGATCCCCAGGACGATGACCATCGCCGCAGCTGTCACTGCGGCCACGATCCCCATCCACCGGCGGCGGGCACGGTCCCGGCGCGGGGCCTGGGTCGTCCCCGTCATGGACAGCGCCAGCGACTGCTCATCCAGCGCCTGCGTCGGCATCTCGGCAGGGTCCAGGCGACGGGCGGGCGCCGGCGTCACGGGCCGGGAGCCCGAGACCTGACGCTCCACGCGCGGGCGCTCCGGCTCCGTCTCACGGCGCACGTCGACGACCCTGTTGTTCCTCGAGGGGCGCTGCTGGGCCGTGGGATCGGTCGCCTCGGACTTCTCATCCGCCGCGGCGGAGAGCGCCTCCCCGCGATCCGCCCGAGTCACTTCCTTCGAGGAGACGGGAGGAGAGTGGGTCCCCGAGCGGCGGTGCCCTCCCACGGCGGTGCGCTGGCCGGTGGTGGGAGGCTCGTCCTCCACGACGATGCTGCCCGAGCGCTGCTCACGCGCGAGCCGCTCCTCGTACACCTCGTGCAGGAAGCCCGCCAGCTCCTTGGGCGTCGACGCGAGCTGGTGGGTGCGCAGCCACTCCTCGAGCCTGTCCTGGAGCTGGCTGGCCTCGGCGTAGCGCTGCTCCGGCTCCTTGGCCAGCGCCTTCATGACGATGGGATCCAGGTCCACGGGCACGCGCGGGTTGACCTGGGAGGGCAGCGTCACGTTGCACTCGGCCACCGCCGACAGCGTCTGCATGTCGCTGGCGCGCTTGAACAGGCGCGTGCCGGTGAGCAGCTCATAGAGCACCACCCCCAGGGCGAACACGTCGCTGCGGCAGTCCACCCGCTTGCCGGCGGCCTGCTCCGGAGACATGTACGAGTACTTGCCCTTGAGCACTCCCGAGCGCGTCACGGTGGCCTGGTCCGCCGCCTTGGCGATCCCAAAGTCCACGACTTTTACTTCGCCCTGGAAGGACACGAGGATGTTCTGCGGAGAGATGTCCCGGTGGACGATGTTGAGCGGCTTGCCCGTGGGATCCGTCTTCTTGTGCGCGTAGTCCAGGCCCGCGCACGCGTCGATGACGATCCGGCACGCCAGCGGCACCGGCAGCTCCAGCCCCTGGGCGTTCGCGCGCTTGCACATGCGCCGCACGTCCTCGCCGTGGATGTACTCCATGGCGATGAAGAAGCTCTCGTCCTGAGCCCCCAGATCGTAGACCGCGACAATGTTGGGGTGCGCCAGCCGCGCGGCGATCTTGGCCTCGTCCAAGAACATCTGGACGAACTCCTTGTTCTCGCCCAGGTGAGGAAGGATGCGCTTGACGACTACCAACTCGTCGGAGGCCTCCGGCCCTTTGCGGCGCGCAAGGTAGATCTGCGCCATCCCGCCCGTGGCGAGCTTTTTGAGCAGCTGGTAGTTGCCGTAGTTCTCGAGTGACACGGTCTGACCCACCATCGGCGCGGCCGCTGGGGGTGCCCAGGCTTACAAAGACCCCGAGCGTAAGCGCCACCGCCAGAGGGGTCAAACCTCTGGTGCAGCATTCAGGAGAAGGGGGGCCCCCAGCAGCCGAGGGGACGGGCGCTCAGCCGCCCCGGCGGGCGGAGCGCCGCTCGCGAGTCTCTCGCATGAGCGCCTCCAGGGCGTCCAGGTGGCGTCGGAGGACGGGTAGGAGCAAGGGGTTGGCGTCCACCCGGTCAAACAGGTCCAGCGCCCGGTCGACCTGGCGCTCGATCTCCGCCGCACGATCCGGGGAGATGCGGCGCAGCAGCAGATCCGCCCCGGCCGCCATGAGCACACGGGCGACGGCGTCCCGGGAGGTGAGCGGCTCATCGGGCCGGCGCTGACCCTCGCCACGGATGACGCGCAGCCCTGCGCCCGAGCTGCGCGAGGACGCGCCAGGCTCTTGGGACAGGGGCTGCTTGTGCTGACGGGTACTCACCAGACGCCTCCTCGGCTGCGGCGGGGATGGGCTCAGGGTACTCAGCACGTGGGGTCCTCCAATTTTCTGGTCATCCACACAGGGTGATGCAGCCCTGTAGCACCTAGGGCCGACATCCTCTGTCTGGAGCCTGAAAATCGGCCCCTTGCGAAGCCCATCCCGCCGTCTACTGGCAGGCACGCCGATAGGAGATCTCCACCTTCGCGCCAGGAGCCGGGCCCGGTGCGAAGACCACGCTGTTGGTGGTGGCGTCGTAGCTCCAGCCGGTGGAGCCAGGCGTCCCGTTGACACGCACCGAGACCGAGCCTGGATCCGGCAGCTCGCTCAGCGGGAAGCGGTCCTGGGGGGAGAACGCCTTGGTGGCCACGGAGCGAAGCAGCGGGGCGTAGTCCGGGGCACACACGGAGACCACCTCGCCTCCCGTCCGAGCGGCTGCCTCGGCGTACCGGGTGCCCGCGCCACCCGCCGTGGAGCAGGCGGCTGCCGTGGGCGCGATGGCGTAGATCGTCATGCGCTGAGGCTGGAACTCGCCCTTCTTGCCCTGGAAGAAGCGCACGTAGGTGTCCACGCTGTCCGGCGAGTGGTCGTCCTCGTCGCCCACGAAGACGACCACCAGGGCGGCCTCGTCGCGGAGGAAGCCCGCGTTGCCGTCATTGGGCAGCGGCGTGCGCGGATCGTCCGCCCCGCTCACCAGCGGATCCGAGAGCGCGCGGCGCACTGCCTCGAAGCCCTGCTCCACGGAGGCGCACTGGCCCACCTGGGCGTTGCCCTGGAGCTTGCCGGCGAGATCCGGCGTCTGGTGCGTGAGGATGCGCTGGCGGCTGCCGTCCACCGGGAAGAAGCGGCCGGCCTCGCCGCCCCGCGCGCCGCCCGGGCAGGAGTCCGACTCCGGGTGGATGCCGGTGGTCGTCACCGCCACGTGCAGATCCACACGCTTGTCCAGGGCGGTGTTCACGAAGGCCGGCAGCGCCTGGGTGAACCGGGGCTGCTCCTCGACCATGGAGGCGGTGTTGTCCACCACGAAGAGGACGTCGACCTTGGTGCCATCCTGCTGGACGAAGGTGTCCGTCTTGTCCACGCGATCGGAGGACTCTCCCAGGAGCGAGACGAGGAGCGGCTCGGGCAGCTCGCTGGAGTCCACGAAGAGGGGCGAGAGGTTCATCCCCGTCACCTGGGCGTAGTACTCCACCCCCGCGGTGAAGGCCTCGCCCGGCTGGAGCGTCAGCGGCAGCGGGTCTGGCGTCGAGGTGAGCGCAAACTCGCTGTCCGTGGTGCCCGGCCCCAGGCGCACCCCGGACACGGTGATCGGCCTGGGGCACCCGTTGATGTAGTTCACCTGGCGAGGCGCCGGCGGGCAGTCCCTGCGGCCGATGCCGAAGTCCACGTAGCGTGGCGTGGGCACCAGACATGCGTCCTGCGAGTGCGCCTGCAGCGGTACGAGGAGCAGCGGGTTGGCCGGATCCGCCTGCTCGAGCTGCACGGAGCCCAGGAACGAGCCACCCGCGGGCGGCGCGTTGAAGGCCACCTGGAAGCTGAACCAGTTGCCCGGGTACACGATGAGGCCATCCAGCTCGCGGCCCGGCAGCCGGAACACGCCGCCTCCGTCATCGCGCATGCGGACGTTCTTCACCGCGCACAGATCGCGGCCGCGGTTCTCCACCTTCACTCCGAGCACCGCGCCCCGCCTCGGTGGCACCGTGCCGAAGTTCACCGCCGTCGGGGTGATGGCGAGCTGGCAGGGCTCGTGGCGCTGAGCCTGGCCGCGGAAGTCGAGCCGCACCGAGGCGGCGTTGAAGGCGTTGGTCGTCAGCACCAGGGCGCCGGTGGAGGGGCCCTCGCGCGTGGGCTCGTAGAAGACCTTGAGGTTGAGCTCCTCGCCGGGCCCCAGCGTGTGCGGCAGCGGCAGCGCCGAGGCGTTGAACTGCACCGGGCCGGAGGGATCGGCCTGGAACTCCAGGCCCGTGAGCTTCAGCGGCCCGCCGTTCTCCGAGCCGCAGTTCTTGATGTTGACCATGACGGCCAGCTTGGAGCCGAGCGGCTGACGGCCGAAGTCATGCGCCACCGGCGAGACGCACAGCTCCGCCGCGCCGCCGTGGCCCAGCAGCTTCACCGGCGTGATGGGGTTGCGCCGGCTCACCACGTGGTAGCGCGCGGTGTCCTCCGCGGGGCCCATGTGGCCTGGGCTGTAGCGCAGCTCCCACTCGCGGACCTCGCCGGGCTGGAGCACCAGCGGGAAGTCCGTGGCGGCCTGGCTGAAAGAGACATCCTTCCCTTCCAGATCCAGGCGCGTCACCTGCATCGGCTCGGTGCTGATGTTGCGGATGCGCGACATCAGCCGCTTGTCCTTGTCGATGGGCACGCCCCCGAAGTCCAGCTCGGGCGGCTCGGCGATGACGGCGCGATCCAGCGCCTCGGCCACCACCTGCACGGGCACGTCCGCGCAGCCGCGGCACGGCGCCACCGCGAGCGCCACGCTCTTGCGCCCCACCTTCACCGGGTTGAACGTCAGCGGCAGCTCGCGCTTCTCGTTCGCCCCCAGCGCCACGGTCACCGTCGAGAACTCGTCCTTGTCCACGCCCACCAGGCGCGCGGACACCTCCACCGGCATGTCCGTGGGGTTCTCCAGGCTGACGCTCAGCGTCTTCGAGGACTCGGCCTCGATGCGGCCGAAGTCCAGCTTGCGCGGCGACACCCGCGCCCAGGCATCCACGCCCGCGCCCCTCAGGGGAATCCGGAGGATGGGCTCACGCTTCGCATCCGAGCGGATCACGAGCGTGGCCGGGAGGCTCCCAGGCGCCAGGGGCGCAAAGCGCACCTTCAGCCCGCACTCGCTTCCGGGTTGCAAGCTGTGGGGCCCCTCATGGGTGAAGCTGGCCAGGTACTGCCCTTCTGGCCCTTCCACCCAGATGTCACCCACCTCGATGCGCGAGCGGCCCACGTTGCGCAGCGTCACCGCTGTCTCGCGTCCGTCGAACACCGCCACGCGTTGAAAATCAATGCCCGCTGGCGTCGCCGTCAACCGGCCATCCGCCATCGATGCACGCTCCCGGTCAGCACACCCGACAAGCAGCCCCACCACGAGGGCCCACAGGCCCCAGCGCGCACTCATGGTCCCTACCCCCACACCGTCGCCCATCCCACACCGCCAGGTACTCCCATCACCCACTCTGGGAGTCTGGAGGATCAGGTGGCGAAGCTAGGCACCCACGTTGGGGCGAGCAACCACACACCCATGGAAGTTGCGCGGCCGTGCACTGGAGAACGCCCTCTCTCAGATCTTGGGGATGCGCAGGGTCTT
>NZ_DASPHO010000328.1:0-17079 GCF_035629615.1 Hyalangium sp.
CGACCACGCCCGCCATCAGCTCGGGGAAGAGGGCCGCCAGCCGCAGCGCCACCAGGCCCCCCAGCCCTACGCCCACCACCGCGCGCACGCGCTTGAGCCCCATGCCTCGCAGCAGCGCGGACACCGTGCGCCCCATGTCCCCCGTCGTCAACAGCGGCAGCGCCGGGCCCAGCTGCTGCCCCGTGAACGGGTCCTCGGTGATGGGCGAGGTGGTGCCGAAGGGGCTCCCCAGCAGGTTCATGGAGATGATGTGAACACTGGAGGGATCCAGCGGGCGTTTCTCGCCGATCAGCTCCCGCCCCCACCCGGATGGCTGATACGGTGAGTCTTCCAGGGGACCGAGCGCTCGGTGGGATTGGGCCAGGTCGTGCAGCAACACCACCGAGTTCTCGCCTGACGGTTCCCCGTAGGTCTCATAGGCGACTTGGGTGCCGTCTAGCAGGCCGCCCTCCTCAAGAGGGAGCGGTACTGTCAGCAGGTGGGTTCCCGTAGCCTGGATCACTCAGGGGAATTCTTCTATCACTGTGCGCCCGAACGCCTAAGGAGAGTCTCAGCTTGATGCGCTACTTCGGTGTCCTTGTTGTCGTCGCCGGCGTCTTCGCCGGCTCAATCATGTTTTACCGCCGGCTGAGCGCCCAGACGCTGGAGGCCCAGCGCGAGGCGGACGTTGCTCGTATCCAGAAGGACTATCTGGAGCGGGTGGGGTGGATGCGCACCAACCCGGACGAGACCACCTACCGGGAGGAGCTGAGCCCCTTCTTCAAGACCTACTTCGAGCAGGTCGACGCCCACCTGACGAAGTTCAAGGGCAACAAGGAGTTCGACTCGTACATCGCCGAGGTGGAGCGCCGGGCCGAGGGCGGCAAGGACGACAAGATCGCCGAGCGCAAGGCGGCCTACGAGTACACGCGCAAGGTGTTCGACGCGCTCCGCAAGGGCAAGTACAGCCCCGTGTGGACGGCCACGGACAAGGGGATGCGGCTGGATGTGATCTCCTCGGATGTGGTGATGGTGCAGGGCCAGCCGCAGGTGCGCTTCCTGCTGGCCTTGTGGGGCCCCCAGCGCGAGCTGAAGGACGACGGCAAGGTGAAGAAGATGGTCACCAGTGCCTCCTTCGAGGCGGCGTGGAAGCTCACGGACGCCAAGGGCAAGCTCTTCGGCGAGATGCGCGGCGCGGATCCCGCCAACAAGATCGACTTCCCCGAGCGCTACATCGCCGAGTTCCCCCCGCAGATGCTGCTGGGCCACTACGACATGGACCTGGTACCCACTGAGGTGGCGAAGATGGAGATCTCCTTCAAGGTGAGCTCGCGCGCGGCCTCGGGGGGCACGGCGGATGCCAACTATCTGTGGAAGCTGGACGTGCCCACGGACTGGAAGCTCGGCGCGGGCATGAAGTGGGAGGGCGCCACCGAGGAGGAGCGCTCCGAGGAGGAGATCGATCCCTCCAAGTCGGCGAAGAACTAGCTCACCCCTCCACCACGGTGAAGTGGGACGTGAGCTGGTATGCGGAGAGCGTCCCGGCCTCGTCCAGGAAGTACAGCCCGAGCCGGGCATCCACCTGGAGCGCCACGAGCCCGGCTCCAGCGCGGACCTCCGCCAGCACCTGGCCTCCGCGCGGCTCCACCGCGCGGACCTGCTCTCCTGGGATGAGGACCACGCCGCGCGACACCTTCGCGGGGAGCGCGCGGGCCAGGGGCTCACCCACGGCTCCCACGCGCCACTCCAGCTCCCCCGTCGTGTCCACTCGCGCGGCCGCGCCGCTGGCGGAGGTGACGATGACACCGCGAGGCAGCGCGGTGAGCGCGAACGGTCCCGGGCCCAGGTGCAGCGGCCGCTCCCAGAGCTGCTTCCCTCGAGCGTCCACGCACACCAGCATGCCCTCTCGCTCCTGCTCTCCGGCGACGTAGACACGCGCGCGGGCCGGCAGCGGCGCGGAGGGCAGGGCGAGCTGGAACTCGCGTGTCCACGTCACGTCCCCGCTGTGGGCGTCCGCGAGCAGCAGCGCGTGGTGATCGCCCCGGCCGAGCAGCGTCACGAAGCGCTTGCCCCAGGCCACCGGCGTCCCATGAAAGGGAAGGGGGGCGCGCATGCGGTAGCGCACCTGCCCGTCCGCCATGTCCAGCCCGTACAGGTATCCCGCGTCCGTGGCCAGCAGCGCCCGGTGCCCCTGGACGGCCAGCCAGCTCTTCTGCGTCCGAGGCGGCGCCAAGCGCCACACCTCGCGGCCCACCACCTCGGCAAAGGCCAGCACCGTGCGCCCATCCGACACCGTGAGCAGCAGCCCATCCTGCCGCAGCAGCTGCGGGCCCAGGGGGAGCCCATCGTGATCATGCAGCCACCGCGCGCTCGCCCCCGCACCGATGAAGCAGCAGACACGATCCGCGTCCGCCGTCACCACGTACCCGTCCGCCGTGGCCGCGACGCCTTGGCTCGCCTCTCGCCGCCACAGCTCCTGCCCGTCCTTGCGCGCAAAGGTGCGGGCCTGCTCCTTCGAGCAGAACACCGGCCCTTGCCGTCCCAGCAGCAGCTGCCCGGACTCGGCCCCCGTCAGCCCCTTCTGCTCCCAGCGCTTCTCGAAGCGCAGCCGGCGCAGCCGTCCAGGCACCGGCAGGGGACGCCCCGTGCGACGCGAGGTGCGAGCACGCCCTCGAGCCTCTCCCTCGCCCTCGGGGGGTTGGACGGCACCTCGCAGGTGGGACAGGCCCTCCCGGCACCGCTCCGTCAGCTCCACGAGGTAGGGGTTGCTGGACTGGCTCCTGTCGCGCTCCGCGATCGCGAGCGCCAGCGCCTGCCCCAGGTGGAACATCGCCCCCGCCAGCGCCGTGCCGTCCACCGCGAAAGGGGCGCCCGGGCCCAGCCGGGCCTTGCCCTTGTCCAGCTCCAGCGCCAGCGCGGGCCGCACCCCGCCGGGCTCGAAGGAGAAGCGCTTCTCCCCCAGCTCTACCGCTCGCGCCAGCTCCACCGCTTGCCGGGAGAGCTCCAGCGCGGTGAGGAACGGAGGGCCCGACGCGCGCCACACCTGCGAGCGGCCTGGCAGCGCCAGCCACACCTCCCCGGAGCACAGCAGCGAGCCCAGCGCCGCGCCCTGGCTGCGCTCATTGCTGCGCAGCAGGTCCACCGGATCCTTCAGCTCGAAGCCGAAGCCTGGCTCCTCGGTGGGCTCCACGCGCCGGGTGAAGGGCTCGGGCGGCGCCTCACGCCTCGAGCTCACGGGGCCCCTGAGCAGGCGCAGCGACTCCTTGAGTCCCTTGGCGAAGGAGGAGGGGAGCCCCCGAGGGGTTGCCTGGGAAATGTCCACCAGGAAACCTTCTCCGCAGGCCCGCGCCGCCTCAGCGAGCTCCTTCAGCTCCACCCGGACCGGGGGGCGCACCAGGCGGGCCGGGCGCCCGAGGCTCGCCACGGACAGCTCCACCTCCGCTCCGGCACGCCGCAGGACCAGCTCCAGGCTCGCCTCGGAGAGCGACACCTGCGCCAGCCTCCGCCGCCCCGCACGCAGCGCCGCCGCAGCCCCTACCAAGGAGGGGACTACCTCCGCCAGCGGCTCCTCCACCGCACCCGCCAGAAGATTCACGCCGTCCAGCTCCAAGGCGATGGAATCCACCGGGTGGGCCGTGGGTTCGCGTTTCCAGCGCTGTCCGAGTCGGAAGCGGGTCATCCTTTCCCTTCGTTTTCCATTCGTTGACAAGCCAGAATAGCGGTGGCTACCATCCGCCGCCCATACGGACCTACATTTTTGTAACCGTTCGAAATTCTTGGGGAATAGTCGATGACATTTTACGAGGCCGCGCTCCGCATCTTGGAGAGCGAAGGTCGTCCCCTCCACTTTCTGGAAATCACCGAGAAGTCCATCGCCCAGAACCTGCTGTCCCACGTCGGAAAAACACCTGAGATGACCATGCTGTCGCGGCTGGCGGCGATGGCACGAAGGACTCGTGATCGCAAGGTGATCGTAACGGCGAAGGACACGTTCGCGCTGGCGGACTGGTCATTGCCGGAGGATGCGGAGGCGCTGGCTCAGACGGGAGTGGTGGAGCCCCATCCAGAGGAGGATCTGCCTCCGCTGAGGCCGGTGGAGCGCCACCCGGATTCGCGCGGGGACAATGTCCGCGTGGCGGGCCGTGGCAGCGAGCGCAAGCGCCGCCGCGAGGACGAGGAGGATCAGAAGGGCCGCAAGCGCCGCTTCCCGCCGCTTCCCGAGGTGGTGTTCGAGATCCTCAGCGAGGGCGAAGGAGGCCTTCGCGCCGAGCAGATCATCGAGCGGGCCCGCGGGCGCGAGCTGTGCGCCGAGGAGACGACCGTGGAGGCGGTGCTCACCGCGCTGCTGGAGGACAACCAGCGCCGCATCGACGCGGGCCGCCGTCCTCAGTTCGCCTTCAACAAGCAGACGAGCGAGGTGGTGACCCTGGAGCGCGCGGGCGCGCCCAGCGAGCCGCCGCCGCTGGAACTGCAGGCCGCCTTCGCCGCCGCGCTGGGCATCCCGCTGGAGGATGGGCGCCCGGTGCTGGCGCGCGTCGCGGCTCCGGGGGCTGCCGAGCCGATGGTGGACCCGGTGCTGCTCGCCACGCTCAAGACGTCACTCAAGGACGCACGGCGCGCCGTGGCCCGCGGGCTGCGCAAGCGCCTGGGCGAGCTGGACGTGGGCACCTTTGAGAAGTCCGTCGTCAAGATGATGCACTCGCTGCACTTCCGCGAGCTGAAGGTGGCCAAGCGCTCCAAGGATGGGCCGCTGCTCACCGCCCGCAAGCGCGAGGGCAGCGTGGAGCTGCGCTACGCCGTGAGGATGCTCAAGGGCTCGGCCTCCGTGGACCGCAAGATGGTGCAGGAGCTGCGGCGGGATCTCGGCCACTACTCGGCGCAGGTGGGCCTGTTGGTGAGCGCGGCGGATGTGCGGGGCGATGCGCGCTCCGAGGCCCAGGCGGGCGGCGCGCTGGTGATGCTGTGGTGCGGAGACGCGCTCGGGGAGAAGTTCCTCGAGGCGAAGACCGCCGTCACCGTCACCCAGGTAGAGCTGTTCGACGTGGACGACCGCTTCTTCGAGGCCGCTCGGCTGGACGCCGAGGAGGCGCAGCGCCGCCGCGAGGAGCGCCAGCGTGAGAAGAAGCAGGCGCGTGACGAGGGAGGCGAGCCGCCACCTCGCAAGAAGGCCGCCCGTGTCGCCGAGACGGAGCCCGAGGAGGAGGCCTCCATCGAGGAGTCCAAGGCGGACGAGGTGGAGGAGGAGGAGGAGCGCCGCCCGGCTGCTGCCTCTGCCGCGCCCGCCGAGTCCCCGTCCGCATCCGAAGAGGAGGACGAGGAGGGGGACGAGGAGGGCGATGACGAGGATCTCGAGGCCGCCAGCGCCTTCGTGGGCGGGGCCGGTCGTCCCGAGGGGGCTCCTCCCGCCGAGGGAGGCGCCGCCGCGGGTGATCGCAAGCGCCGCCGCCGCCGCCGCCGGGGCCGTCGCGGCCGTGGCAGTCGGGCTGAGGGGGGCGCACCCGGTGCTCCCGGAGCCCCCGCTGCGGCTTCCCCAGGAGAGGCTGCCACAGAGGGCGCCGCGCCTGTCTCCGCTCCACCTTCGGGGGGTGACAGTGCGCCTGGCTCGGGCGGAGAAGAGGCCCGCGCGTCGGAGCCTCCCCCACCTCCACCGAGCAGCGGCTCGCCCGAGGGGAGTCCTACCTGAGGCAGCCTGGGACGCGGGTGGGTGGACTGGAGTACCTTAAGAGGGCCATGAAGTCGGCCCTGCTCCTCACCGCCTGCGTCCTGCTGCTCGGCGCCTGCCGCAATCAGGGGTCTCGCTACCCGGTGGAGGAGGTCCGCCTCTCGGGCTCCACCGTCACGGACAATCCCCAGCTCGCGCTGGGGCCGGACCAGGTGCGCGCCCTGCTCCGTCAGGCGCTGGAGACGCGCAAGCGCTTCGAGTTCACCGACCAGGGCACGCAGGGCAAGCCGCCAGGCCCGCAGCGCCCGTGGCGGATGACGCTGGAGCTGCCCTTCACCCGTGAGGTGCTGAAGGACGACGGCCAGCACACCTATGCCGAGGTCGGCGCCACGCTGGTGCTCGAGCGCTTCGGGGGCGATCTGCCCGAGCGCTATGAGGTTGTCGGCCTGGGCGAGATCCGGATGCGCGGGGAGACGCCCGAGGCCCGGCGCACGGCGCTGCGCGAGGCGCTCGAGGCCGCGCTGCGGCAGGTGTCCGAGTCGGCGGTGCTGCAGCTCTCCGCCGTGGAGCGGGAGAGCGACGCGCTGGTGCAGGATCTCCAGGCCACGGATCTGCGCATCCGCGAGTTCGCCCTGCGCACCCTGGCCGAGCGTCGGCACCCGGCGGCCGCGCCGCTGCTCCTCGAGCAGCTCAAGTCGAGCGACGCGGACACAGTGCGGCGGGCCATCGGGGCGCTGGTGGAGATGCGCGCCGCGAGCGCCGTGCCCGCGCTCATCGATCTGGCCCGAGGCAAGGAGGTGGGCTTCCTGCAGGAGATCGTCTTCGCGCTCGGGGAGATCGGTGGCATCGAGGCGGAGGCCTACCTCTACACGGTGGCTCAGGGGCACGATCAGCCCGCCATCCAGGCCGCGGCGCAGCAGGCGCTGGACACGCTCTACGCATCGCGCAAGCACTCTTCACCGGAGGCGCGTGGGACGAACCACGCGGAGAACTGAGATGAAGCTCTCTTCTGTGGTGGGCGGGCTGGCCCTGGTGGCCGCGGCCCTGGGGTGGGGTGGCTGCGCGAGCAGCAAGCCGGCGGTGGACGAGACGCCGCGGGACTCGGCCCGGCTGGGGGACTACTACCCGCTGGCTGTGGGCAACAGCTGGAGCTACCTGGTGAATGGCCGGGGCGACAAGCGCGTGGACGTGCAGATCCTCAAGGAAGAGGACGGCTTCTTCCACGACAGCCAGGGCGGCCAGCTCATGGTGGACAGCTTCGGGATCCGGGATCAGAAGCGCTACTTGCTGCGCGGGCCCGTGGAGCCGGGGCGCACGTGGACGAACGTGGTGTCCGTCTCTTCCACGGAGCGCTACCAGATCCTCCAGGCGGGAGTGTCCTGCGAGTCGCGAGCGGGGGTGTTCCAGGACTGCGTCCAGGTGGAGGGGCGCAACCGGGTGGACGCGGAGACCACGCTCATCAACACCTTCACCTTCGCGCCCGGCGTAGGCTTGGTGCGCATCCAGGTGGAGGCCGAGCGCAACGGTCAGCGCATTCCGCAGACGTGGCTGGAGCTGACGTCCTACCAGGTCAAGCCTGGGCAGGGCTGAGAGAGCATATGAGAGAGATCGGCATCGCGCTGCTGGGCCTGGGCAACGTCGGGCTCGGGACGTACCGGATCCTCGCGGATCACGCCCGCGACATCGAGCGGCGGCTGGGCGCGCGGGTGCGGGTGCGCCACATCCTGGTGAGGGACGGGGGCCGGGCGCGGCCCGAGGACGTCCCCGCGGCGCTCATCACCCGGGACATCGCCTCCATCCTCGCGGATCCCGAGGTGGCGGTAGTGGTGGAGCTGATGGGCGGCCTGTCCCCCTCGAAGGACTATCTGGAGCGCGCCATCGCCTCCGGGCGCAGCGTCGTCACCGCGAACAAGGCCCTGCTCACCGCCCATGGGGAGGCGCTCTTCTCTCAGGCGCTCGCGCGCGGCGTGGATCTGCACTTCGAGGGCGCGGTCTGTGGCGGCATTCCGATCATCCGCACCCTGCGCGAGGCGCTTGCTTCGGACCGGGTGGCCTCCATCCACGGCATCGTCAACGGGACGACCAACTTCATCCTCTCGGCCATGGCGGACGAGGGTGCCACATACGAGGACGCGCTCGCCCGGGCGCAGCAGCTGGGCTTCGCGGAGGCGGATCCCACGCTGGACGTGGGCGGCATGGACGCGGCGCAGAAGCTCTGCTTACTGGCCTCGCTGGCGTTCGCCGCGCGCGTGTCTCCCGAGGAGGTGCACGTGGAGGGCATCACCTCGCTGCGGCCGGTGGACATCACCCTGGGCCGCGAGGCGGGCTATGTGCTCAAGCTGCTGGCCACCGCCCGGCGCCAGCCCGAGGGACTGGACGTGCGCGTGCACCCGGCCTTCATCCCCGAGGCCAGTCCGCTGGCGGACGTGCGCGGCGCCTTCAACGCGGTGCTGCTCCAGTCCGCGGCGCTCGGCGCCTCGCTCTTCTCCGGGCTGGGGGCGGGCTCGCTGCCCACCGGCAGCGCCGTGGTGTCGGACATCATCGACATCTGCCGCAACCTGCTAGCCGGCGTGTCGGGCAAGCTGCCCATGCTCTGCTCGCCGTACCTCCAGGAAGTGCCCCGCATCCCCGCCAACCAGCGGCGCGGCCCCTACTACCTGCGCTTCTCCGTGAGCGATGAGCCGGGCGTGCTCGGGCGCATCGCCACCGTGCTGGGGGAGAAGGGGGTGAGCCTGGCCTCTGTCATCCAGCGTCCATCCCGGCCCGAGGATCCGCACGCCACCATCGTCGTCTTCACCCACTCCGCCCGCGAGCATGACGTCCAGGCGGCCGTGCAGTGGATTGACGCGCTGCGTAGCACACGCGCTCCTACCCAGGTCATCCGGATCGAAGAGGGGCCCGCGGTCCTCCGAAGCTAGCGGCAGGGCAGGTGGGCGCGGGGCGCTCCTCTGGGAGCTCAGGGTCCGTTGCGCGCCACGGCGGCGCTCCGTACCCTGAGCCTCCATTTCGAAGAGGCTGCCGTGGCTCCTGAGACATCCGAGCAGACACAGGAAGAGTTGATCCTGAGCTTCCTCGCCGATGGCGGTGAGGACTTCACCTCTGGCGAGGTGCTCTCCGGCAAGCTGGGCCTGTCGCGCACCGCCGTGTGGAAGCACGTGGAGGCGCTGAGGGGAAAGGGCTATCGCATCGAGGCCGTGCCGGCGCGTGGCTACCGGCTGGTGGAGGTGCCGGATCGACTGACGGCACTGGAGCTGTCTCCGCTGCTCTCCACGCGAGAGCTTGGCCGCACCCTCCACTTCCACGAGACGGTGGGCTCCACGAACGAGCTGGCCTTCCGGCTCGCGCAGGATGGGGCCGAGCACGGCGAGATTGTCGTGACGGAGCAGCAGACGGCAGGCAAGGGCCGCCGGGGGCGCGTCTGGGTGTCACCGCCGGGGCTCAACCTGTACTTCTCGGCCATCCTCCGCCCAGAGCTGCCGCCCCAGCGCGCGCCCGAGCTGACGCTGGTGGCCGCGGTGGCGCTCGCCGAGGTATTGCGCGAGGCCGACGCCGAGGCCTTCATCAAGTGGCCCAATGACGTGCAGATCGACGGGCGCAAGGTGGCGGGCATCCTCACGGAGCTGTCCGCCGAGCCCGAGCGGGTGCACTTCGTCGTGCTGGGCGTGGGGGTGAACCTCAACGCCCAGCCTGAGCACTTCCCCGAGGAACTGCGCCCCACGGCCACCTCGCTGGCGATGGTCCGTGGGCACCGCGTGCCGCGAGCGCCCCTGGCGGCTTCCTTGTGGAACCGGCTGGAGGAGTGGCTGGATCTGCACCTGGAGATGGGCTTCGACGCCGTTCGCCAGCGCTGGAAGGAGCTCTCCTCCACGCTGGGGCAGGACGTGCTGGTGCGGACGGATCGCCGGGAATTCCGGGGACTGGCCGAGGACATCGACCCCTCGGGCGCACTCCTCGTGCGGACGGAGGACGGCTCGGTCGAGCGGGTGCTGGCGGGGGATGTGGAGCGGCTGCGGCCCCGGCGCTCGGGCAGCCCCTGAAGAGGCCCCCGAGAGCTGCCTTCGCGCTAGAGTGCGCGCGTCATGCTCCTCGCGATCGACGTCGGCAACACCAACACCGTCCTCGGGGTGTACGACGGGAAGAAGCTCCTGGCGCACTGGCGCATGGAGACCAACGCCCGCCGCACCTATGACGAGTACGGCATCTTCGTGCGCCAGCTCTGCCAGCACAGCGGCATCGATTCGGACAAGGTGACGGCGGTGGCCGTCTCCAGTGTGGTGCCGCCGCTCCAGTTCAACCTGGAGAAGATGAGCGAGCGCTACTTCAAGGTGCGGCCCATGTTCGTCGGGCCGGGTGTGAAGACGGGCATGCCCATCCTCTATGACAACCCGCGCGAGGTGGGCGCCGATCGCATCGTCAACTCGGTGGCGGCCTACGAGAAGCACCACTCGGGGCTGATCGTCGTGGACTTCGGCACGGCCACCACGTTCGACGCGGTGTCCCCCAAGGGCGAGTACCTGGGCGGGGCCATCTGCCCGGGGATCAGCATCGCCATGGAGGCGCTGTTCCAGAACGCCTCCAAGCTGCCGCGGGTGGAGTTCGCCCGGCCGCCGCACGTGGTGGGCCGCAACACGGTTCACTCCATGCAGTCCGGCTTCGTCTACGGGTACGTGGGGTTGGTGGACGGCATCTGCGAGCGGATGCAGGCGGAGCTGGGCTTCACAGTGCGGGTGGTGGCCACCGGAGGCCTGGCGCCGCTGGTGGCCAGCGAGTCCAAAGCCATCCAGGAAGTGGACGAGTTCCTCACGCTCGAGGGCCTGCGCATCATCTACGGAAGGAATCACGCGTCATGACGACCGCTGCTCCCGTGGCTCCCGCTCCCGCGGGCTGTCCGTTCAACTCAGAGTTCCTGCCGCCCAACATGCGCAAGCACGTGGACCCGGCCGCGCCGGTGCCGCTGCGGATGATGGCCGCCAAGAGCCTGGTGCCACTGAGCCCCTCGGACATGCTGGGCGCGCTCTACATGCTCACGTACGACGCGGAGCAGAACGTGCGTGACACGGCGGCCAAGACGGCCGCGGGGCTGCCGGACAAGATTCTCGGCTCGGCGCTCCGGGACGAGGGCGTGCAGGCCCCCGTGCTGGGGTGGTTCCTGGGCCTGCTGAAGGAGAAGGACACCTACGCGGAGATGCTGGTGCTCAACGCCACCACTCCGGACGAGGCGGTGGCGGACGTGGCGGCCACCTGCAGCGCGAAGCTGGCGGAGATCATCGGCCAGAACCAGCTGCGCTTGCTGCGCCACGAGGACATCATCCGCAAGCTCTGCACCAACGCCAACGCCGGCCAGGCGCTGATCGACTCGGTGTGCGACTTCGCGGTGCGCAGCGGAGTGACGCTGGCGGACGTGCCGCAGATGATGGCCGCGCGGGTGCGCCTCTTCGGGCCGCAGGCGGCGCTGGCTCCGCCAGATCCGGGTCCCACCGCAGAGCAGGTGCTCCAGGACTTCAAGGAGGTGCAGGACGAGGGCGCCGCGCCCATGGAGGAGGGCAAGAAGCTCAACCTCACCCAGCGCATCATGAAGATGAGCATTGCCGAGAAGATCAAGCTGGCGACGCTGGGCAACAAGGAGGCGCGCACGCTGCTGCTCCGCGACTCCAACAAGCTGGTGTGCACGGCGGTGATCCGCAGCCCGCGCCTCACGGATGGCGAGGTGCTCGCGACCGCCACCAACCGCGCGGCGAACGAAGAGGTGCTGCGCATCATCTACGGCAACCGCGAGTGGACGAAGCACAACAAGATCAAGCTGGCGCTGGTGAAGAACCCGAAGGTGCCGCTCACGGTGGTGATGAAGTTCCTCGGCACGCTGCGGGACGGGGAGCTGAAGGAGCTGGCGCGTGACCGCAACGTGCCCTCGGGCGTGTCCATGTTCGCCAGGAAGCTCATGGAGAAGAAGACGCAGCCGAAGAAGGACGAGAAGTAGGCCTCGTCAGGCAGCCGCTTCGTCCGCATCCTCCGTGGCGGAGGGCGCCTCCTCCAGGAGCTGCTGGGCGATGCCGAGCGCCTTCTTCGCGCGCTCGCGGAGCTTCTCGTCGTTCTTGATGCGCGTGTAGAGCTTCGTCACGCGCTCCTCGTTGCGCACCGCCGTCTCCTCCAGCTCTGAGATGCGCTTGCGCAGGCCGTCTGCCTCCTCGGAGGCGCTGGCCGCCTGGCTCTCGAGCTCGCCGCGGGCCGTCTCCAGCTCGCCGCGGGCCGTCTCCAGCTCGCTCTGGGCAGTCTCCAGCTCGCCGCGAGCCGTCTCCAGCTCGGACTGCACTGCCTCCAGCTGGCCGCGCCGCTCGCTGGTCTCCTCGCGGGCGCTCTCGGCCTGGCTGCGCAGCTCGCTCGCCTCGCCGCGGGCCGTCTCGGCCTCGGACTCGAGCTGGCCCACCTTGCCGCGCAGCTCCTCCAGCTCCGCCTCCACCGAGGCCTGCTGCTCGTTGTGCGCGTCCACCTCGGCCTGGAGGGCGGTGAGCTTCGAGCTGGCGCTGCGCGCCTCCTCCTTGGCGGTGGTGAGCTGCAGCTCCACCTTCTTCTTCTCGGAGGTGAGCTGGTCCACCTTGCCGGTGAGCGTCTTGATCTGCGAGTCGCGGCGGGCCATCTCCGCCGCGGACTCCGTCACCTGGCGCTCCAGCTCCAGCTGCTTGTCCTGCAGCTCGACGAAGTCGTGCTCCTTCTGGGACAGCTCGCTCTTGACGCGGGAGATCTCCTTGTCCTTCTCCTGCTCCTTGAGGTTCAGCTCGCTCTTGAGCCGGAGGATCTCCTTGTCCTTCTTGTTGACGGTGTCCTTGAGCGCGTAGGAGTCCTTGTCGCTCTTGCCGGCGACGGACTTCGCCGTCTCCAGCTCCGTGGACTGGTTCTCCAGCCGGGTCTCGAGCTCCTGGATGCGGCTCTCCGCGGACGAGGTCTTGTCCTGCGCGTCCGACAGGGCGCTCTGCAACTCGGCCACCTTCGCGCGCAGGTTGCGCAGCTCGGCGGCGTCCGCCGCGGAGGTCACTGCTGCCGCGGGGGACGCGGACTTGGAGACGGAGCTGGTGCTTGGCGGCGGCACCGCGGGCAGCGTCATTGCGGGCCGGGAGGGCGCCTTCGGCGGATCCGCCACCGGCACGGGCGTCAGCACGGGCGCCACGAAGCCGATCTGCGTCTTCTCGTCGTCGTCCCCCAGCGAGTCCAGCGCGTCCTCGGCGTCCTTGCCCAGGTTGTCGAGCGCGTCGAGATCCTCGTCGCCGCCCGCCGTCTCCGGCGGAGCCACCACTGGCTCCTCCTCCTCGGAGGCGCTCGAGCCGGCGATGTCGCTGAAGGCCTCGTCGAGCATGTCCAGATCTTCGCCCGCGGACACGGGCGGCTCGCTGTCAACGGAGAGCTCCTCGCCCCCGCTGTCCTCACCGGAGAGCGGCTCGTCCTCCGAGAGCGGCTCATCATCCGTCAGGCCGTCGAGCGTGAGGCCCTCATCCTCCACCACCTCGCCGACGACGACGTCCGGGAAGCCGATCAGCGCTCCCACGCGATCCACCAGCTGATCCGAGTCCACCGGCTTGGCCACGTACTCGTCCGCGTGGGCCTTGAGCCTGCGGTGCGCGGCGAAGCCGTCCGGGTTGCCGATGATGACGATGGGGATGTTCTTGAGATCGTCGTCCTTCTTCAGCTTGCCGCAGATCAGGTAGCCGTTCTGCCCGCCGGACAGATCCACCGCGAGCACCACCAGGTTCGGTCGCTCCGCCCGGATCTGATCCACGCTCCTCTTGCCGTCGGTGGTCTCCTCCACCGTGAAGCCCTTGGCTTCGAGCGCCTCGCGCAGGGTGGAAGAGAGGTTTGTGTCACTTTCAACAACGAGGATTTTCTTGGACATGAACGGACGGCCCGACCTGAGGAGCGGCGCGGCCGGTGGGCCACGCGCGAGCGGCAGCATGCGAAACTGCTCCCGCGAGGGTATCGGCCATACCCAGGACCGTCAATGATCGGGCCGGGCCCCTGTCCAATGGTGATCCCCCGGCAGGCAGCCGGGCAAGCGGGGTGAAGACCCCCCTGTAGCGCCTGGGGGCGGGGACAGCCCCTCTCAGGGCGCGTCGGACACGGGGATGATGGGGAGGATCGGATCCGCGGGACGCGGCGCGTTGGCCACGCGCGCGGAGCGCTCCTTCTCCAGGAGCATCTTGCGGATGTCCGCCTCGCTCAGATCCGAGACGAGCTCATAGACGATCTCGCCGTCGCGCCAGACGGCCACGTTGTAGCCCTGGCTCGAGTCCACCTCTACGGCGGGCAGCGCCGGGGCGGCCAGCTCACGGGCCTTGTCGTCAATGACGAAGACGCCGATGCGGCGGCCCGCCTGGCCTTCTTTCTCGGGGCGCGTCTCGTAGCTGATGTAGGCCGCGGGGCGCTCCTTCACGTTGGAGATTCGCGCGCCGGACAGCTGGGCATTGGGCAGCCGCAGCACCCGGACGCGGTGATCCACCTTGTCCTGGAACCAGGCCTCCACATGCTCCGGAGCCGTGTTGGAGATCTCGAAGGGCAGCTTCTTGGCGTGGCGCCGGGCTGCGTCGTCCACGAGGCGCTGGCGCTCGTCGGGCCGCAGCGAGATCCAACCACCCCCCACGGCCACCACCACCAGCGCGGCGGCGCCCATGCGCAGCCACTGGAGCTGATAGGCCCGGCGCTGCTGGCGGCGCAGGCCCAGCTGGATCCCCTGACGCAGCGAGTCCGGGGCTCCACGGGACTGGATGGCGTGACGCGCGGCGCGTCGCAGGGCTTGCTGGATCTCCCGTTCCTCTTCCACCCGGTGCGCGCAGGCCGCGCACGTCTCGAGGTGGGTCTCCACGTCCAACCGCTCCTCGGGCTGAAACTCGCCGTCGAGGTAGGGGTAGAGCAGGCGATCGAGTTCCTGGCAGGTCATGAGCGCTCTGAAGAGGGCGGGGATGCCACGGGCCCTCGGGCAATTATGCCCTCGGGCCCGTCAACCTCCAGCTACCCAGTCTTCTTCCTTTGGCGAAACTCTTCCAGATTCGCCGGTGCCGCTGCCACAGGCTCGCCCTCATGGCGGAATACTCCCTGGCCCTCGGCGTACTCGCGCAGCGTCTTCTGGAGCAGCTTGCGCCCGCGGAACAGCCGGCTCATCACCGTGCCCACCGGACACTCGAGGATCTCGGCGATCTCCTTGTAGGAGAACTCCTGCAGATCCGCGAGGATCACCACCAGCCGGAAGTCGATGGGCAGCGAGTCGATGGCGCGCAGCACATCATCCGACAGCAGCCGGTCGAAGAAGTACTGCTCCGGGTTGGCTGCGAAGTCCGTCGCGTCGCGGCTGACGAAGCGCTCGTGGACGGCCTCGCGCTCCACACCCTCCACCACCGTGCGCTCCTTCACCTTGCGCCGGTACCGGTTGATGAAGGTGTTCGTCAGGATCTTGAAGAGCCACGCCTTGATGTTGGTGCCGCGCTCGAACTTGTCGAAGAAGCGGTAGGCCCGCATGCAGGTGTCCTGCACCAGATCCTCGGCGTCCCGCTCGTTCTTGGTCAGTCGGAGAGCAGCCGAGTACAGCGGGTCCAGGTGGGCCAGGGCCAGCTCCTCGAATTCCTGCTTCGTTCGGTTTGGTTGCCTGAAGTCCAACATGTCCCGCCTTCCCAAAGGCCCGAAATTACAGGCGAAGGTGTCGTTGTCTGCCCATCAATGTATGCACGGGAACAGACAGGTCAACAACACCTTCCACCTCTCCTTGCCGTTCGCATGGTCGCCCCTAAAGGCAGGAGACACACGGCGGCAACGTTTATTTCCGGAGGACTTTCAGGGAGGTAGGGGAGCAGGGGACCCTACCTCCCTTGGTGTACCAAGGTACGGGCTAGGCCTACCGGCCCTTGGCGCCGAGGGCGTCCATGATGGGGACGTAGTCGTAGCCCATGTCCTTGGCGACGGCCTCGTAGGTGATCTTGCCGTCGTAGGTGTTCATGGCGCGGGCCAGGGCCTTGTCGGCCTTCACGGCCTCCACTAGGCCCAGGTCAGCGATCCTCTTGGCGTAGGGGCGCGTGGTGTTGGTGAGGGCGAAGGTGGAGGTCTGCGGCACGGCGCCGGGCATGTTGGCCACGCAGTAGTGGACGACGTCATGCACGGTGTAGGTGGGGTTGTCGTGCGTGGTGGGCTTGCACGTCTCGATGCAGCCGCCCTGATCCACGGCCACGTCCACGACGACCGAGCCGGGCTGCATCTCCTTGATCAGCGCCTCGGAGACGAGTTTGGGGGCCTTGCCGCCGGGGATGAGCACACCGCCGATGACGAGATCGGACTCGCGCACGACGCGGGCGATGGACTCGGTGTCGGAGGCCAGGGTGGCCACGCGGCCGAGGAACACGTCATCCAGGTAGGTGAGGCGCTCCAGGTTCACGTCGAGGATCGTCACCTCGGCGCCCATGCCCACGGCGACCTTGGCCGCGCACAGGCCCACCACGCCACCGCCGATGATGGCGACGCGGCCGCGACGCACGCCCGGCACGCCACCCAGGAGGATGCCCTTGCCGCCATGCGCCTTCTCCAGGCAGGTGGCTCCCACCTGGATGGCCATCTTCCCGGCCACCTCGCTCATGGGCTTGAGCAGGGGGAGGCTGCCGTCGTCCAGCTGCAGCGTCTCGTAGGCCACCGCGGCGGCCTTCTTCTTCACCAGCGTCTTGGTGAGCTCGGGATCCACGCCGGCCAGGTGGAAGTACGTGTAGATGATCTGGCCGGGCTGGATGCGCTCGAACTCAGGGGCGATGGGCTCCTTGACCTTGACGATCATCTCCGCGCGCGACCAGACCTCGTCCGCGGTCTTGAGGATCTGCGCACCGACGCGTACGTACTCGGAGTCCGGGATGCCAGAGCCAACGCCGGCATTCTGCTCGACGAGCACGGTGTGGCCGGCGCTCGTCAGCGCGCGGACGCCCGCGGGCACCATGCCGACGCGGTACTCACGGGTTTTGATCTCCTTGGGAACTCCGACGATCAAGACGTGCCTCCAGGGGAAAAAAGCGGGCGGACCATACCAGCGGACCTCCGGGAATCAAGGCACCCCCCGGAGCGCGGCTCATGGCTCCTGGAAGCAGACGAGCGTGCTACGTCGCGGCGTTGATGACGCAGGGCGGCAAAGACAGGCACCTCCGTTGGTAGGCAATCGTCGAAGGGAAGGGGCGGCGGTGGTAGTTAAGGAAGTCATGACGTCGGGCCCCAAGCTGCTGTTCGCCGATCCGAAGGGGCGGGTGCTGGAGCATCCGTACCTGATTGCCACCCTGCGGAGCGGGGAGGATCTCGTCCCTCCGCAGGATCGTCCCATCCCGTTGCCCTCGGCGGGCCGGCTCGTGCACCTGCCCGGCCGCCTGCCGGTGGGGCTGAACCCCGACACGGGCGAGCTGGAACTGGTGCGGGAGATGAAGGTGGGGGGAAAG
>NZ_DASPHO010000329.1:0-23312 GCF_035629615.1 Hyalangium sp.
TCTACATCGCCCAGCCGCCGCTCTACAAAGTGACGCGCAACAAGAAGGACATGTACGTCAAGGACGAGCGCGCGCTGAACGAGTACCTGCTGAAGATCGCCTCGGAGCACTCGCGGGTGGCGACGCCGGCCGGGGAGCTGGGCGGCAGCGAGCTGAAGGCGATGCTGGAGAAGGTCATCTCCTACGAGGAGCGGCTGGGGAAGCAGGCCAAGCGGCGGGATCCGCGGGTGGTGGACGCGCTGGTGCAGGCGGGGCGGGTGACGGCGGAGATGCTGTCGGACGAGGTGGCGTTGGCGGCGGAGGTGGAGCGGATGTACAGCTACTTCCGCATTCGGATGCCGGACGTGCTGGGCCGGGTGAAGCACGAGCGCCGGGATGATCCGGAGCACCACACGAAGAAGCTGGTGTTCCACACAGAGGTCAACGGGAGCATGCGGGAGGCGGTGCTGGACCACGCATTCCTGCAGTCCCCGGAGTACCTGGAGCTGGTAGGGCTGCGGGAGGCGTTCCAGTCGCTGGGGCGGCCGCCGTACACGGTGAAGGTGGATGCCGGCGAGGTGACGGCCTACTCCGTCCAGGAGGTGCTGGCGGCGGTGCGCAAGGACGCGCAGAAGGGGCTGGGGCTGCAGCGCTACAAGGGGCTGGGAGAGATGAACCCGGAGCAGCTCTGGGACACGACGATGAACCCGGCCACGCGCACGCTGCTGCAGGTGCAGCTCAAGGACGCGGTGGAGAGCGACGAGATCTTCTCGCTGCTGATGGGCGAGGCGGTGGAGCCGCGGCGCGAGTTCATCGAGCGCAACGCGCTGGACGTGCAGAACCTGGACATCTGAGCCAGGGAACCAGGAGCCCCTCTGAGGCTAGGAGAGGGGTGAGGGGAGGGTCGAAGCTTGATTACCGAGATCGAGGTCAAGAACTTCAAGACCCTCCGGGACGTGAAGATCCCGCTCTCTCCCGGCATCACGGTGATGGTGGGCGCGAACAACAGTGGGAAGTCCAACGCGCTCGCGGTGCTCAAGCTGCTAAGGGAAGCAGAGAGACAAACTCCCAACATGGCGATGGCTGCGTTGGGGGGAGAAGAGTCGATCCTGAGTCGCGATGCGGCGGATGTAATGCGCGTCTCGGCGTCAGTGTTCTTGGAAGGATACACCCTCAAGAGACATCTCACCTGCACTCGTGGCCAAGCCATGGTCAGCGGAGGGGAGTCGCCCGGTGACTTGGCGGCCATGGGGGATCGGCAGTTTCTCGGTCGGCTCAAAGGCGAGCTGGCGCATTTGATCAATGCGATATCCGTCCACGATCTTTCCGTCGCGGCACTACGCGCTCCGGCCATCATCCAACGGGGGGCAGTATTGGGGCCAGATGGTCGGGATGTAGCTGCCGTGCTCGACAACATGGCAGGTGAGGCCCCATCTCTTCGAGATGCCATTGACGAGACCGTTCGAAGGGCAGCGCACGAAGTGAAACGGATCGTCACCCGGCCTGGTCCTCAGCCGGGGACCAAGGTGCTGGGCATCGAGGAAAGGGATGGACGTGTCTATGGAGCTGAAGACATGTCGGATGGCCTGCTGCTCTTCATTGGGTTGGCGGCTGCCGCGCAACTGAAGGCGGACACCCGGGGCGTTCTTGCTATCGAAGAACCTGAGCGTGGCATTCACCCCCGGCGCTTGCGCGATCTTGTGGATCACCTGCTCCTGCTGACGAAGTCTGGGATGCAGGTAGTGCTTACGACTCATTCACCGACGCTGCTCGATGAATTCCGGGACTCGCCTGACAGTGTTCTCATCTTCGACCGGGACGAGCAGGGAACACACGTCACACGGCTCTCGGATCGACCAGACTGGGCCAAGGAACTCAAAGGCGCACCCCTCGGTGAACTCTGGTACTCGGGAGTTCTTGGGGGCGTGCCGGGCCGATGAAGCTCGCCTTCTGCGTCGAGGATGATACCGACGAGGACGTGTTCCGTGTCCTGCTCACGCGGATTCTGGGGACGGAGGTTACTCCGAGCGAGACTGCATACCGTTTCCCTCGCGGGGGATGGACCAATGCTCTCCGACTGGCCCCCTTCATTGCCAAGGACGCGTACAACAAGGGGCTCGATGGGGCGCTCTTCGCAATCGACAACGATGGGGCTGCTTCCACACACTCAACAGCCCACAAGGATGGCACCGAGGGCTGCCCCCTCTGTGAGCTGCGTGCCGCCGCACGGGTTCACGAGCCACTCTCCTGGCCCCGTCATGGGCTGCCTGCACTGCGGTATCTCTTCGCGGTGCCAGTCCAGACGCTTGAGACATGGTTGCTTCTCGCACGTGGGTACGACTTCAAGGGCGAGAGCGAAACGTTAGGGCGTGATGGTTCTGGTCGGGCCAAGCTCAAGCGCCTGCTCTACGGGGTGGAGCACCCCGACAGAGACACCATGCGAAATGCCGCGCTCCCCCTCGCCGAGTCACTCGATGTGAAGGCTCTGGCGAAGGTGAGCCCGAGCTTCGCGGACTTCCTCACCCAGCTTCGATGAGCCGCGCCAGCGCCTCGTCTGCGATGCGTCCTGCCTCCATCAGCGGGTAACCCCGCTCCACGTAGAGATCCCGAATGTTCGCGTCGAATGCGCTCCGCAACCGGTCTGCGGCCAGCCGCGACGCAGTGCTAGCAGTGGTGCGTGTCGCTGCCGTGGCAAACCGCGTTGACTCAGGCCCGCCAACGTCACGGGAGACGCTCACCGCCGCATCCTTCCCGGCCTCGCTCCCGAGCACTCGAGAGAGGTCCTCGACGACCCGGCGCAGGCGCAGGTAGCAACGCTGCACTTCGTCCTCGCGGGAGGCGAGCTGCTGCTTCGTCTGGGCAAGAAAGTGCTCGACGGCCTCCTGGCCTGCTGGCACATCCACCGTCGTCAACGTGCCCAACCTGGCCAGCAGGAACCGGTAGCGCGGCGGTTGGTTGCCCTCGGCGGGAACGAAGGACACCTTCTGCACGCGGTGCCCCGCGGACAGATGCGACTTGAGGAGGCGGAAGAAGGCATCGCCCTCGGTCTCGGTCCGTACCTGTTCGAGGTATTCGGTGAACCCCATTACCAAGAGTATGGCGATCTACCGTCGATACTGCACGAGAGGAAGGGAGTGACAGGGTGGCCCGTGACACGCGCAGGTGCTGGGCGGCAGGTACCTGTTCCGAAATGTCGGGGGTTTTGCGTCCTGAAAAGTCCCGACATTTTCGAACAGGTAGCTACGGAACCAGCCGCCGGCCGGGCTCCCAGGGTTGACGGCGCGGGAGGCTTGGGGCACGTCCGTGTCCCATGTACCTCCCGCGGCTGTTTCAGGAGCAGGACCCCGAGCGCCTCCTCGCCTTCATGAGGCGCCACAGCTTCGCCACGCTCGTCACCATGGAGGACGACGTCCCCTTTGCTACCCACTTGCCGTTTCTTGTCGAGCCCGGCGCGGCAGGCCCGGGCGGGCGGCTGCTCGCCCACATGGCGCGGGCGAACCCTCAGTGGCGTGCTTTCTCCCAGGATCGGGACGTCCTCGTCGTCTTCCAGGGCCCGCACACCTATGTGTCCCCGTCCTGGTACGTCACCGAGCCCAACGTCCCCACGTGGAACTATGCCGTCGTCCACGCCTATGGCCGGCCCCGCGTCATCGAGGAGCCCGAGGAGTGCCTGCGCATCCTCCGGGAGTCCGTCGCCACGTACGAGTCCGGCTTCGAGAAGCCCTGGAGCCTCGAGCAGGTGGGCGACTACGCCCAGCGCCTCCTGCCCGGCATCGCCGCCTTCGAGCTCCGCCTCTCGCGCGTGGAGGGCAAGTTCAAGCTCAACCAGAACCGTGCTCCCGAGGATCGCCGCGCTGTCATGAGCTTGTTGGAGCGCAGCGAGGAGCCCGAGCAACGCGCCGTCGGTGCGCTGATGCGAGAGCGGGATACTTGAGGCAGGGCATACGGATCCCGGCTTGGGACCCGTGAGACGAACGGACAAAACATTGATTCTCCCGGGCATGGTCCGGCGGGCCTCACCAGAGCTACTCAATGCCCCGCTGTCGTCACCCGTCTCGCTTCACTCATTCCCCGGGAGCTGACCCATGAGAAAGCTGAACCCCACCCGCTGGACGCCGCTGCGCACCCTTCGCGCGGCCACCCTGAGCCTCGCCCTCATTGCCGTCGGCTGCGAGGGCGACCGGGGACCCCAAGGCGATCCAGGCACCCCAGGCGAAGCCGGCCCCAAGGGCGACCCCGGCACCTCCGCCACCGTCGACCCCTCGCTCAGCACCGTGGACAAGGCGTTCGTCGGCATCGGTGGCAAGACCGCCATCCAGGGCTTGCAGAACTTCGAGCTCACCACGTCCGGCACGCGCTACGCCGCCGGTGAGGGCTTCCGTCCGGAGGATGCCCCTCTCCTGGGCAGCACCTCTGACGGCACCGTCATCAGCTATGACCTGGCGGGCGACAAGCTGGCCATCCATCACAAGCGCGCCCTTCGGATCTTCGGGTTCAACGTCCCGCAGGACTACAAGGAGATCATCAACGGCAACCTGGGCTTCCTGGAGGGCACCGAGAGCCTCTTCGGTATCCCCGGTGGTCCCCTGCTCTCGGATCGCACGGCCTCCATCCGCCGGCAGCAGCGGTTGCTCAACCCGCACCTCATCCTCAAGGAACTCGCCGCCACTCCGAGCCGTGCCACGGACGGCGGCGCGGCGCTGCTCGATGGCAGCCTCCACAACCTGCTGGTGGTGACCGACTCCGTCCACCCCATCACCCTCTATGTGAATGCGAAGACGGGGAAGATCTCCAAGCTCGTCACCTTGGAGAACGAGCCGCTGCACCGCGACGTGCCCCTCGAGATCTTCTACGAGGGCTGGGAGGCGACGCCGAGCGGGCTGCTCTTCCCCAAGCACGTCTACATCGGCCTCGATGGGCATCTGCTCGCCGCTGAGACGCGCAAGACGGTGACGGTCAACGGAACCCTGGCGGCCTCGCTCTTCCAGTTCCCGGCCGGCAGCCCCACGCCTACCTATAACGCCGAGGAGGCGGCGCGCGGCGAGGCCAACCACTCGGCCCAGCAGATGTTCGCCTCCTTCGGCATCCCGATGGACGGCCAGGATCTCACCGTGACGGCGACGCAGCTGGCCCCCGGCGTGCACTACATCCGAGGCCTCTCCCACAACACGATCGTCGTCGAGCAGGCCAACGGCATCGTCGTCCTCGAGGCGCCGCTCTACCCGGAGCGCGGTGATGCCATCATCACCTGGATCAAGGCGCAGTTCCCCGGCAAGCCCATCACCCACGTGCTGGCCACCCATCACCACAGCGACCACGCGGGCGGCCTGCGCTCCTTCGTCCCGGAAGGCACCAAGGTGGTGGTGCACGAGTCCAGCGCCAGCTTCTACCAGGAGCTCTTCCGCGCGCCGTCCACCGTCCGGCCGGACTCCCTGGCGCGCAATCCCGCCGTGCCCAGCCTGGTCACGGTGCCCGTCGGCGGCTCGATCCGCCTCGACGACGCCGCGCACCCGGTCGTCGCGTACCACCTCCCCAACACCCACGCCGCGGACATGCTGCTGTTCTACCTGCCCAGCGAGAAGATCGCCTTCGCCTCGGATCTCTTCAACCCGGGCCAGGGCGGCTTCGGCAACGGCCCCAGGGAGCTCTACACGGCCATCACGACGACCTACAGCCTGGACGTCACCACCGTGACGGGTGGTCACGGCAACACGAGCACCCTGGCCGACCTGCAGCAGGCCGCCGGCCTGTAGGGCTCACTCGCTGAGCTGAGGAGCGCAGGTGCCCACATCGGCTCCTTCGCGCTGATCAAGCAAGAGCGATGACGGCCCCGGACGCTGGGAGAGACCTCCCGGTGATCCGGGGCCGGTTCGTCTCATGTGGGAGGCACGTGGTAGCCTGCGGCTCACCATGCAGCGCTCACAACCCACCGGTATGGATGTGCTGGCGGACGTGCTCACCTCCACCCGTATCGGAGGCACGGTCTTCGCCCGATCTGAGCTGCCGGCTCCCTGGGGCATGCTCTTCGAGCCCGCCCCTCGCGCCGGGCTCCACATTGTCGCGCGGGGCTCGTGCTGGCTGCGCATGCGAGGCCGCAATGAGCCCGTGCACCTCGCGCAAGGCGACGTCGTCCTGCTGCCGCACGGCGCGGGGCACAGCCTGATCAGCGCCCCCAACGTCCAGCCTCTGCCTTTCCCGAAGCTGCTCGCGCGCTGCCAGGTCTCCCAAGGCCCTCACGGCATGAACATGAGCCTGGAGGGGAAGGGGCCCTCCACCCTGCTGCTGTGCGGCGCCTACCGCTTCGAGCACGACGGCGTCCACCCGCTGCTGTCGCTGCTGCCGCCCCTCATCCACCTCCGCGCGGACTCGGGGGTCATGTCCGGGCCGGTGGAGGCGGTGCTCCGACTGCTGGTGGCCGAGTACACCCAGCCAGGTCCCGGCACCGTCACCGTCACCGCGCGCCTGGTGGACGTGCTCTTCATCCACATCATCCGAGGCTGGCTCGAGCACCAGCCCGATGGCAGCGCCGGGTGGCTCGGGGCCGTGAGGGATCCACAGGTGGGCCGCGCGCTCGCGCTGATGCACGAAGAGCCCCGGCGGGACTGGACGGTGGAGTCGCTCGCGGCCGAGGTAGCCTGCTCGCGTGCCACCTTTGCGCGGCGCTTCCGGGAGCTGGTGGGTGAGCCGCCGCTCGTCTACCTCACTCGCCTGCGCATGGACTTGGCCGCGCGCATGCTGCGCGACAGTGAGCAGCCCCTGGCCGCCATTGCCGAGCGCGTGGGCTATGCCTCAGAGTTCGCCTTCAACCGCACCTTCCACCGCGTGCGCGGCGTGCCACCAGGGCGCTACCGCGAGCAGGCTCGCGAAGCGCTGGTGGCATCCGCCAACGCTGGAGGGATGGTGCCGCTGCCCGCTCCGGCTTCGCGCATGGTGGTTCCGCCTGCGGTGGCTCAAGGCGTGGGGCGAGCTCGGCGAGGGCTCGGGGAGCGCGGGAGGGCCGCGCGCAGCGCTCCTCGTGCGGAGTGAGAGGGAGACCCGGCGCGCCTGTTACTATCGCGCGCGATGCCATGAAGACCTCCTCTCTGCCCAGATGCGCAGCCTTTGTCCTCCTTGCCCTCTGCCTGTCCGGTGCTGACTGTGGAGGGGAGTTGCCGGCCGAGCCCGACGTCGTGGACCCTGTCGGCGAAGCCGAGTGCTCGAACTACCAGGAGAGCAGCTACGCGAAGGCCACCGGGCGTTTTGAGGTCACGGTCAACGGCCGCACCCTGGGGCCGTGGAGGCTCGCCGTCTCCTCCGTGCCCCAGGTGAATGGTGTTCACGACATCTGGTTCTCCGCCTGCGTGCTGGCGGGGGGCGGCATCGAGACCTGGCGGTACTCCTCCATTGCCTTCCTCCAAGGGCCCGTGAGCGGGACGCCCGTGAAGCTCCCGGTTCCTCAGAGCCGTGCCCCCGGGTTCACAGGAGGGTTGCTCGACATCCTGGGCAACCGCGAGCACCACTTCTTCCAGCAGGGCGCGGGTGAGCTCGAGGTGCTGGAGTTCGACCCGGTAGCCCGCCGCTTTGTCGCCCACGGCGAGATGTACCCCGAGCAGGGCGGCACCGTGACGCTCTCGTGGGATGTGACGTGGTAGGCCCGGGCGCTCCTACTTCACGCCAGCGGCTCGGCGCAGCAGCGCTCCCGGAGCCGGCTCAGGGGCTTGCGGGCCGTGAGCGTCACCGCGCCCAGGTCCGCCGCGGCGCGGAGTAAGGGAAGTGGGACCCGATGCTCAGATATCCTGCGGATCGTCGGACGCTGCTGTGGTGCCTGGCCATGCCAGCAGTCGCCCTGGCGATGTACCGCGCTCCGGGGCTCATCCCCTTCCTGTGCCCGGTGGCGTGCTACCTGGCGCTGGCGGCCGGGCTCATCGCCCACCACCACCACCACTGCCCCACCTTCCAGCACCGCGGGCTCAACGCTGCGCTGTCGCTCTGGCTGTCCTTCTTCCAGGGCTACCCGGCATCCTCTTGGATCCCCATCCACAACCTCAATCATCACCGGTTCGTGAACCGGGAGGGGGATGTGACCAACACCTGGCGCTACAGCCGCCGGCACACATGGTGGACAGCCTCCACGGCCCTCTTCACCTTCCAGCTGGTCGAGCCTACCCAGGCCTTCGTCCGGGAGGCCCGCGAGAGCCAACCCGCGCTCTACCGGCAGCTCATGGCCCAGTACGGCGTGTGGCTCGGCACGAACCTGCTGCTGCTCGGAGGAGCCGTGGCACTCTACGGGCCGTGGGAGGGCGCGAGGGTGTGGCTCCTGGCCTCCGTGCTCCCAGCGCTCTTTGCGCAGTGGACCCTGGCGTTCTTCAGCTACATCCAGCACGTCCATGCGGACGCCTGGAGCGAGCACGATCACAGCCGCAACTTCACAGGGAAGCTCTTCAACTTCCTGATCTTCAACACGGGCTATCACACCGTTCATCACGCCCAGCCCGGGGCGCACTGGAGCACGCTCCCTGCGGCCCACGCCCGCATCGAGCGCCACGTCCACCCGGACCTCAACGTGGGCAACTTCCTCTCCTGGTGCTTCCGCTCGTACGTGCTGGCGCTCGTCTCCTCGCGCTTCGGGACCCGGCAGCTCGGCCGCGACCCCTGGGATCCGCCTCAGCACCCGCACGCACCTACCTGAGCCCACTGCGCGATCCTTGGCGCATGTCAGACCCGGCCGTTAGCGTGGGACTCGCAAGGCTGTTGCGTGTCCCGGTCTCCAACCCCTCCGTGCCGGGTCGCGGGCCGCACCCGGGGCTCTCCACCTGGGTGCGGCTTTTTTTTGCCCTGAAAAGACCCGTGGGCCCGGTGCCCACCTCGGCTCCGCGCCCACGTGCCTTTCCCGTCCTTGTCGAGCAAACCGAGGGAGCTCCCTCGGGGCCTTTACGGAAGGAACCTGGTGGCCAGCACCCTCTGCCGGCGTGAGCCAATCATACCCAGGGTATGCATCGCGTCCAAGGCTGGGAGCACTTGATCTGAAATCCATCCCGCCGCTGGAAGCGCATGGCCGGGCTCCGAGGGAAGCCTCCGGGGCTCGATCGGCCGCACGCCTGAGCCGACGCTAGCGCTCGAAGCCGGTGTTGCGGATGTACTCCTCGCGCTCCTTGCGCGTCATGTTCGTCACATCCACCAGATCCACCTCGAGCGCACCCTCATTGTCGGTGAGCCGCGTGTCGGGGAAGGTGCAGCGCAGCGTCTCCAGGTCCTTGAGCTGGTAGCGCTTGCCCGTCTCCAGGATGCGGTAGGAGGGGCGGGACGAGGGGTCGTCGTCGTGCTCCATGCACAGCGCGCGGCGGGCGCGCCCCTTGGGGTCCTTGCGCAGCTCGGCGAAGGCATCGCGCACGGTGAAGAGGTAGGTGGACTTCGGGTTGAGGCCGTGCAGCCACACCTGGTGGTTGGGCTTGAGCCAGAGCGCGTGCTTCTGCGGGTCGAAGGTGAGGTAGCGCGGCGGCTTCCACTTGGACTCGCTGAACTGGATGCGGATGGAGCCGCGGTTGTCGCTCAGCGGGGTCTCGTCGATGGCGAAGACGTGCATCTTCCGGGCGCCCTTGATGACGCGGGGCGCGCTGCTGATCAGGCCGAAGGAGTCGTCCACGGCCATGTCCCCCTCCAGGAAGTAGGCCAGCGTGCTGGAGCTGGCGCCATCCTCCGTGTACGCCGCGCCGCCCTCGGTGCGCACGGAGTAGGAGACTCCCGGGCTCAGGTCGATGCTGGCCGACTCGTACTCAGAGATGGGGAAGGCGTTGTACGCGGGGCGCAGCACCAGCAGCCGTGCGGGGTACATCACCTCGTGGAAGTCGATCTTCGAGTCATCGGTGGCCGTGCCGCTCTCCGGGCCCGCGTCGGCGGCGCTCGTGCCCGGGTTCGCGGCGATGACGGGCGGGGTGGGAGGCGGAGGTGGCGGCGCCTCCACCTCGCGCTTCAGGTCCGCGTGGAGCGGTGGGTCATTGCGGCCGTCGGGGGTGAAGCGCTTCGTCCACGCCAGGTAGTTGGGCAGGGTGAGGACCAGGGTGTTGGCCTCGTTGATGACGAAGCCGTCCACGAATAACGGTGTCTTGCCGCGGACCTCCCGGTTGTTGAGCTTCACCATGGCGCCAGGAGGCGTGGAGGTGACCCAGATCGTCGTCGAGGGGATGACCGCTTCGGGCGGCTTGGGGCGCAGCACCGCGAAGAGGACCAGCACGGCGACCACCCCGAAGATGCCCAGGCTGATGTTGCGCACCAGCTTCTGCGTCTTCGCCGTTCGCGCCGCCGCCTCCTTGGCCTGGGAGGCGCGGAAGGCAGCCACCGGGTCGGAGTTCCGTTGGGGGGCGACCGCGGTGGCAGGGGCCTGGAGGCGGGTGCGCTGAGGGGCCTCCGTGGGCCCGCTCTGCTCGGTGTTGTCCTCGAGCAGCATGTCCCTCGGCACGGCGAGCGAGGGGATGCCCTGGGCCGGCGTATCGTCTTCCGGCACGGTGCGCGGGGGCGCATCCGGCACGGGGGGGGCGGGGCGCTCGCCCGTGACGGCCCGGCGGATGCCCGAGGTCGGAGTGCCTGGGCTGGTGGAGCGCCTGGGGCCTCCCGTGCTGGGGACTCTGCGCATGCCCGTGGTCGTCACTCGGACTCCGCCCGAGCCAGCCGGACGCGCGCCTCCATCGCTGGGGGGCTTGGTGCCTCCGGCGCTGATCGGGCGCTGACCCGAGCCACGCCCCGGGTTGGAAGGCCGGTTGCCGTTGCCGGGCGTGCGAGGCCCCGCGGCCGAGGGCGTCCGGGCGCGGCCCGGGGAAGAGGTGGGCCCCGGGTTCTGCCACGCGGAGAGCTGGTCGGCGAAGGTGGGCGGCAGCTCCACCTTGCGGCCCTCGGCGGTCAGCTCCTCGGTGAACAGGTGCGCCACCAGCTGCGACAGCATCGAGGGCGTGAAGCGCGGGTTGTCCCGGTAGAGCAGCTCCACCAGCGCCTCGCTGAGCGCCTTGGCTGTCTGGAAGCGGTCCTCCCGGCGCAGCGCCAGGGCGCCGGAGATGATGTCCTCCAGCTCCGGGCTGACGGCGGGGTTGATCTGGGAGGGAGGGGTGTAGTCGCCCGCGAGGATGCGCGGCAGCACGGCGACGAACTCACCCTCGTAGGGGCGCTTGCCGCACACGGCCTCGTAGAGCACCACGCCCGCGGCGTACACGTCCGTGCGCGAGTCCAGGTCCTGCCGCCCCTGGGCCTGCTCGGGGGAGAAGTACGGGTACTTGCCCTTCACCACGCCCGGCGACGTCTTCTGCTCCACCATGCTGGTGGCCTTGGCGATGCCGAAGTCGATGACCTTGACCTCGCCCTCATAGGAGATGAGGACGTTGTCCGGAGAGACATCGCGGTGGACCAGGCCCATCGCGTGCCCATCGTCGCCCACGTAGCGGTGGGCGTAGTCCAACCCGTCACACAGCTTGCTGATGATGTGCAGCGTCAGGGGGATGGGGAAGAAGCCCATGCCCATCTTCGCGGCCTTGCGCAGCACCTTGGACAGCGGCTGGCCGTGGACGAACTCCAGGGCGATGAAGTACTGGCCGTCGACCTCGCCGAAGTCGAAGACCTGGGCGATGTTGCCGTGGGTCAGCTGCGCGGCCACCCTCGCCTCGCTGACGAACATCTCGATGAAGTCTTGATCGTCAGCGAAGTGAGGGAGGATCTGCTTGATGACGCAAGGCTTGGTGACTCCCGCTGCGCCCGTCAGTCGCGCGCGGTAAGTCACGGCCATGCCGCCCGCTGCGAGCTTTGACAGCAGGACGTACTTGCCGAATTCCTGTGGGCCGGTTGCCGCCAAGGTGCAGAAGGGGGGGGTGAGGTCGGCGCAGCATAACCTGATTCTGTTTGGAAATCCGGAAGTTGACAGGAGAGGAAGCAAGCAGGAGCCATGGAAAGCCGGTAGGCCGGAGGTAAGCCGGGGCTTGCCGGGCTGTGAGAGGCCCTGGGGGTTGACCTGACCCTGGGTTTGTTCCCTCATTAGGACTCGGACTTTCAGGGGTGGGAGGACACGGCCGGTGCCCCCCAAGAGGACTCGAGGCGAGGCAATGGCACACCCGGTGATCTCCCTGCCACTGCGGCTGGGGTTGGTGCTCATTCTGGCCCTGTGGTCGGCACGGGCGAGCGCGGAAGGGGGGGAGCCAGGGGCTGCTTCTTCAGAGCAAGGCCCGGTGCCGGGCGCTCCGGATGCGCCGAGGGAGGTAGCGGATGTGGCACTGCTCCCCGCGGCCTCCGAGGACCCCATGGGGAGGACTTCGCTCCTAGGAGTGCCGACGCTCGGGCAGCCGCGCCCGTCCTTTCAGGTGCTCCCGGTGGTGGCTTCGGTGGTGCCGGGGCTGCTCTTCCATGGCCTGGGGCCGCTGGCCGCGGGGGATACGCGCACCGCGGGGCGGCTCTTTGCCATGGAGGGCACGGGGCTGGGGCTGCTGTTGCTGGGCGTCGCGCCCATCGGTCTGACGGGGGCTTCCCGGCGCGTCATCGGCCCGCTGTATGCGGTGTCATTGACGGGGGCGAGCCTCTTCATGCTGTCCGCCATGGCCAACATCTACTCCACGGTGTCTCCCGCCTTCACGCCGGGGCTGGCCGCGCCGCGCCTGCCGCCCCTGGAACTGGACTTCGGCTACCAGCACGTGAGCGACCCGAACTTCGACTATCGCCACTTCCTGGCGCTGGGCGCTACCGCCCGGCTGTCCTCGGTGCGGCTCGAGGCCACGGCGCGGCTGTCCTCGAACGACGCCAACATGCGGATCCGGCTGGGCGGTGCGTACCGGCTGATCGGCGAGCCCGAGCTGGCGCGAGGTGGGACGGATGGCACGGCGCTCGATGTCGAGGCCGGTGTGGTCTACCACCGCTTCCCCACGGAGGGCTTCCTGATGGCCAGCGGTGAGGTAGGCCTGAAGGGCCGGTACGCCATGGCACGGCTGAGCCCCAGGCTGGAGGGCTCCTTCGCCGAGGTGGGCGCGGGCCTGGCGCTCCAGGGCTACGGCTACTTCGGCCCCGTCTCCGAGGACGCGCTGCACCAGCAGATCCTCTTCACCATCGCCTATGGGGTGTACCTGGGGCGCGCGGGCCCGCTGCGGGGTGAGGCGCTCCTCTATTACGATCACCGCAAGGATGACTACGCCGGTGGCCTGAAGGCAGGGGCGGGCGTACCCGGGCACTTCGGCCTGCGAGGCCGCGTGCTGCTCAGCGAGCGCTGGGGTGTGTCCGCGGACGTGCAGGCGGGCTCGGCGTACGTGGCGCGGCTGTCGGCGGTGTACACGATGGGAGGTGAGCCGTGAGGCGCCTGGGACTGTTGCTGGCATTGCTGCCGCTGGCCGGATGTGTGCGCCCCGCGGAGGGACGCGCGTTGAAGGATCTGCAGATCGGCCGCGCCGAGGGCGGTGGCCTCTCGGTGGTGGTGGAGGAGGGGCTGGCGGCGGTGCGGGGCCTGGAGACGGGTGCGCTGACGCTGTGGGGCAACGCGCCCGCCTTGCGCATCCGTGCAACGGCCATGGCCGGCGCGCCCGAGTGGTGGACGCTGGTGGTGCGCAACGCCATGCCGGACGCGGTGCTGTCGGCGGAGGCCGGAGGCGAGCCGCTGGAGGTGGAGGAGGGGCCCTCGCTGGTGCCGACGGTGAAGACCTGGCGCGTCCGCCTGCCGCCCAGTGGGGAGGCGCGCCTCACGGTGGCGCCGCCGGACTGGGAGTCGCCGCGGCCGTTCCGCTTTGCCGCGCTCGCGGACGTGCAGGAGGCGCTCCCGCGCGTGGGAGACATCTATGCGCGGATGAACGAGGACCCGTCGCTGCGCTTCATCGTCTTCTCGGGGGACCTGACGGAGTCGGGCAGCCGCGAGCAGCTGGAGGAGTTCCAGGAGCGGCTGAAGGACTCGCGGGTGCCGCTGTATGCCACGCTGGGCAACCACGAGACGTTTACCCTGGACGTGCAGTACCAGGAGCTCGTCGGGCGGGGCAGCCAGCACTTCTCCTACCAGGGGGTGCACTTCTCGCTGCTGGACACGGGCAACGGCACGGTGGATCCGATCGTGGAGGAGCAGCTCGACGGGTGGCTGGAGGAGGGGCGGGACGCGGTCCACGTGGTGGGCATGCACATCGCGCCGCTGGATCCGGTGGGAGTGCGCAACGGCTCGTTCTCCAGCCGCAATGAGGCCGCGGCGCTGGTGGGCAAGCTGTCGCGAGCCGGGGTGGATGTGACGCTCTACGGGCATGTCCACTCGTATTACGCGTACTCGAACGCTGGCATCCCCGCCTACATCTCCGGTGGCGGCGGCGCCATCCCCGAGACCTTCGATGGTGTGGGACGGCACTACCTGGCGGTAGATGTGGATCCGTCCTCGGGGGTGGAGGAGGTGGCGGTGGTGCGCGTGGACTGAGGTGGGAGCCACATGCCGCGCACAGGCCGCTGGAGGAGGGCCGTCGCGGTGTAGAGTGTCGGGCGTGGGCCGGATGTCTGGGGAGGTATCGCACGGATGGACTCAGCGCTGACCCTCCAGGCCCGGCTGAAGCGCTGCCGTCCGGAGCACACGCTGATGGGGTTCTTCTTCCAGGGGGCCTTGGAGCACCTGGAGCGGCTCATTGGTAGTGAGGTGGCCGCGGAGATCCGCTCGCAGGTGCCGTGCACCCAGGACTCGCTCCTGCCGGTGCTCTCCTACCCGGCGGCCGACTACCTGCGGCTGTTGCAGCTGGGTTCCCAGGCCTTGATGGCACGGGGGAGGAGCTTCTCGGTGGCCATGGAGGCGCTGGGGTACGGCGCGGCGGATGGCCTCTTTGCCTTGTCGATGGGGCAGATGGTGCTCTCTGCCGCCAAGCAGGATCCGCACGAGGGCTTCTCCGAAGTACCGGGCGTGGCCCGGATGATCTCCTCCTTTGGCGAGCGCGAGTACCAGCGCGTGGCGGAGAACCACGGCCGGTTCATCTTCCGCGGGGAGCTCTCGGGGCCTTCCTGGATCACGGGGGTGTTCCGAGCGGGCATCGAGCGCATCAAAGGGTGCCAGGCCACCCTCGAGGTGGATCCGGAGGCGTTCGTGCCCTACCTGGACTTCACGGTGGATCTCCGCTGGTGAGCGCGAGCGCGCCGCTGGCCGGGCGTGGCAGGAAGCGCGCCAGGGCCGATTTGTCGGCCTCCTAAACGAGCCTCTTGAAATAGGACTGAACATCTGTGCAGATGGCGGCCCTACCTCGGAGGTCTGCCATGTTCGATCCATCTGGAAGTGATCCCATCTCCCCCGCGTTGCAGGATCTGCTGAAGCTGTTCGCCCAGGAGCTCTCCACGGTGAAGTTCCCGGACCTGGACCGGGCGGTATTGGAGGAGGCGGCAGAGCGGGTGAAGGAGAAGGCGGAGGAGGTGGCGCGGGCGCAGGCGGCGCTGGAGGCAGCACGCCAGGCGCTGTACGAGAGCCAGGAGGCGCTGCTGCAGAGGGGCCAGCGAGCCCTGGCCTACGCGCGCATCTTCGCCGAGGACGACACGGAGCTGAGCGCGAAGCTGGACGGCATCAGCCTGCCGCGGCCGGTGCGCAAGGCTCCGCGGATGGAGGGAGCGACGGCGCTAGAGGCTCCGTCGGTGCAGAGTGAGGAGAGCGCGCCGCGTCGCCGGGGGCGTCCTCCAAAGGCTCGCACGAGCGCGCCGCTGTTCGCGGAAGGGGCCTCTCCCGAGGCCATCGCCGCCGTGGAGGCAGAGTCCGCCAACGGCACGCTGCACACGGCCTGAGCAATCCTCGACAGTGGCTCCCCTCGACACGTTGCCAACGCAAAGGTGCATACACACCGTCACGGCGCCCGGTGCGTCGACCTGGGCGAACAGGAGCCAGATCATGAAGATGCGCTCGTCCACGGAGCCACTGGAGGCTTCGCAGTGGTCCATTGCCTCACCGGGCAACTCCGCCGTCTTCCAGTGGGACTACGACGCAGGCCGCAGCCGGTTGCTCGAGCTCTACGAGAAGGGCAAGACGAAGCAGTGGGACGCAAGCACGCGGCTGGACTGGTCGCTGCAGGTGGATCCGGAGAACCCGCTCGGCTTTCCGGACTTCTACGTGGCGCTCCACGGCTCGGACATCTGGGAGCGGATGGACGCGAAGGCGCGCGGCGAGGTGCGCTTCCACCTGGACAGCTGGCGCTTCTCCCAGTTCCTCCATGGCGAGCAGGGGGCCCTGGTGTGCGCCTCCCGCATCGTCCAGACGGTGCCGGATCTGGACGCCAAGTTCTACGCCGCCACGCAGGTGTTCGACGAGGCACGCCATGTGGAGGTGTTCTCGCGCTACCTCCGCGAGAAGCTGGGGCTGATGTACCCCATCAACCCGCACCTGAAGACACTGCTGGAGCAGGCGCTCGGGGACTCGCGGTGGGACCTGACGTACCTGGCCATGCAGGTGCTCATCGAGGGGCTGGCGCTCTCGGCCTTCGGGTTGATCCGGGACCTGGCCACCGAGCCGCTGGGGCGCTCGCTCACGGCGTACGTGATGCAGGACGAGGCGCGGCACGTGGCCTTCGGGCGGCTGGCGCTCAAGGAGCTGTACCCACGTCTGACGGAGAAGGAGCGGGACGAGCGCGAGCAGTTCGCGGTGGAGGCCTGCTACCTGATGCGGGACCGCTTCCTGGGCCAGGAGGTGTTCGAGAAGCTGGGCCTGGACGTGGCGGCGTGCGCGGAGCACATGCGGACGTCGGAGATCATGCTGCAGTACCAGCAGATGTTGTTCTCTCGCATCGTGCCCACGCTGAAGGACATCGGGCTGTGGGGGCCCCGCCTGCGCGGTGCCTTCGCGGACATGGGAGTGCTGGAGTTCGGCGAGCTGAGCACCGAGGAGCAAGGCCGGGCGGACGAGGACGTGGCGGTGGAGATGGAGCGGCTGCGCGGGGCACGGGATGCCTACGTGGCGAGCGTCACTTCAGAGCCTCAGGAAGCGGCGCACTGAATCAGAGGCCATAGGCCTCCAGGAGCCGCAACCACACTTCGCTCATGGTGGGGAAGGACGGCACTGCATGCCAGAGCGTCTCCAAGGGCACCTCGCCTGCAACGGCGATGGTGGCTGCGTGCAAGAGCTCGCCGACCGCCGGTCCCGTGAACGTGGCGCCTACGATGACGCGCCGTGACTCGTCCACAACCAGCTTCGCCGTGCCGCCCAGCCCTGGGCCAAGCAGCGCCGTGCCCGCCACGTCGCCCAGCGCGTACTGCACCACGCGCACGAGCAGTCCCTGCTTGTGCGCCTGGTCCTCGGTCAGCCCCACGGACGCCACTTGCGGGTGCGTGAAGATGACCTGAGGTGTGGCCTTCGCGTCCGCCCACGCCCGTACGTCCTTGCCGGCGATGTGGTCCCCCGCCAGGCGCGCCTGGTACTTGCCCATGTGCGTGAGGAGGTTGCGCCCGTTCACGTCTCCGCACGCGTAGAGCCACCCTCCCTCCACGCCCTTCGCGCGGAGCTGGTCATCCACCTCCACGGGCCGACCGGGTGTCAGCCCCACCGTCTCCAGCCCCACGTCCTCCGTGTTCGCCACGCGGCCCATGGCCACCAACAGCTCGTCCGCGCGGAGCGTGTCTCCCGTGGCGAGCGCCACCGTCACCTCTCCTCGGCCACCGGGCCGCTGGATGCGCGTGGCCTCCGTGCCCAGAAGCACCGAGACGCCGCTCTCGCGCAGCGCCTTCTCCACCTCCACGCTCACGAAGGGCTCGTAGCGTGAGAGCAGCCGTCGGCCACGCTGCACCAGCGTCACCTGTGAACCCAGCGAGCTCCAGGCCTGGGCCAGCTCCACGGCCACTGCGCCTCCGCCGAGCACCACCAGCCGCCGTGGGACTTCCCTCGCGGCTGTACCGCCGCGGTTGTCCCAGGGCCGCGCGTCTCTCAAGCCGGGAACGTCCGGCAGGCGGGGCCGGCTCCCCGTGGCCAGCACCACCGCCTTGCGTGCCGTCAGCTCGCGCGTGCCGCTCCTTGCCTCCACGCGAACCGTGCGTGGCCCGCTCATGCGTCCCTGGCCGCGCACCACGTGGAGGTTCGCGCTCTCGGCCCACTTCGCCTGCGAGTCATCCTTGTAACCACCGACCATGGCGTCCCGGTGCTGGAGCACCTCGCGCGCGTCGAGCGGTCTCTTCCCCGCCTCACGGAGTCCGGGCGTGTGACTGGCGAGCCACTGTGCCTCCGCGGGCCTCAGCAGGGCCTTGCTCGGAATGCAGGCCCAGTAGGAGCACTCTCCACCGAGCAGCTCCTGCTCCACGAGCGCTACCGAGAGACTGGGCTCTCTTGCCGCCGCCGCGCGCGCGGCCGCGTTCTCGCCCGCGGGGCCACCGCCAATGACCACGACATCAAATGCTTCCGCCATGTGCTGTCCCCCCATGCTTCCTCTCTGCGTATGCCGGCGGTGGGGCCGTGCCAAGGTGCGGCGAAGCATCTGAAACACGGAAGACAGAAGCCTCGTTCTGAAGGACAAGGCGCGGAGCCGCGCCGCGCTGAGTCATCCGCCGCCTCCGTCAGAGGCATGTGCGAGGGTTCGTCCTCGGCGTTGACTCGGACAGGGTGCGGTGGCACCTTGTCCCCATTCGGATCGCGCTTCATCCTGCGCGGCGGGAGGTGTGCCATGGGGACTGTGCTGAACGGTGTCTCGGGTCGCTCCCAGCCGACGCTCGCCTGACCGGGCGCGCTCCGCTCCCTCGCTGAAGTCGAGACGAACGGGCCTGCCGCCTTCGGTGCGCGGGCGACGGCACGGAGTTCTGTCGAGCTGACTCGGCCGACGTGTCTCCCGCGTGCTCCGGTTCCCGAGCCGCCGGGGACTCGTGCGGCCTGACGGGAACCGTTCGTCCTCATGACTTCTTCCAAGCATCGCCGTAGCCACACCGAAACCGAGTCCATCCCCGCGCGTCACCTGCGCATCCAGTCCCTGTTGTTCCAGGAGGTGTCCCGACTCTTCCGTGGAGAGCTGTCTGATCCGTTGCTCGAGGGCGTCTCGGTGACGTTGCTCGAGCTCATGCCGGACGGGCGCAACGCCCGTATCGGCTTCACCCTCCCGCCCGAGCTCTCGAACACCGGGCCCGCCCCAGTCGAGGAGGCCCTCAAGCGCGCGAGCGGCTTCATCCGCTCGCAGCTCGCACTCGGGTTGGACCTCAAGCGCGTCCCGCACCTGCGCTTCGTCTACGTGGGCGTGGCGCCGCGCGAGCTCCCAGGCCCCCAGGCCGAGGAGCCCGCCTGGGACGAGGAGCAGGCCTGGAGCGAGGAGCACGAGGAAGGGGGTGAGGCATGATGCCTCGCCTCCTCGAGAGTCCGCCGGAGGCTGTCCCCATCTTCGCCTGGGCCCGCGCAGTGCCGGCGGGCGCGGTGAAGCAGCTCCAGCACATCGCCAGTCAGCCCTACGTCGTCGAGCACGTGGCCGCCATGCCGGATGTCCACGTGGCCGAGGGCGTCGCGGTGGGCACCGTCTTCGCCACCGAGCGCCACATCGTCCCTGGAGCGCTCGGGGGTGATCTCGGGTGCGGGGTGAGCGCCATGCGCTTCGACTACCCCGCCTCCGCGCTCGATCGAGCCACGCTCACGCGCGTCCTCGCCGCGCTCGCACGGGCCGTGCCCGTGGGAGACGCGGTGCACCGAGGGCAAGGGCTGCCACTGCCGCCCGAGCTCGAGGCCGCGCGCCTCTCCACCCACCGCCTCCAGCGCGAGTGGGAGCGGCTGGCGCCCCGGCATCTCGGGACGCTGGGAGGGGGCAACCACTTCCTGGAGCTGGACCGGGACGCGGGGGGAGACCTCTGGTTGCTGCTCCATACCGGTTCACGGGGAGTCGGCGCCGCCATCGCCACCCACCACGTGCGTGTGGCCCAGGCCAGCGGGGAGGGCACGCTGCCTGGCCTGCGCACGGATACGCCCGAGGGCGCCGCCTGCCTCGCGGACACCGAGCTGGCGTGCCGCTTCGCCCACGCCAGTCGAGACGTGCTCATGGCTTGCGCGGGAGAGGTGCTCGCCGAGGCGCTTGGGCGGGAACCGGAGCCAGGGTCACGCGTGGACGTGCACCACAACCACGTCGCTGCCGAGCACCACTTCGGCCGCACGTTGCTCGTCCACCGCAAGGGAGCGATAGGCCTGGCTCCTGGACAGAGAGGCCTCATCCCCGGCAGCATGGGAACGGCCTCGTACCTCGTTGCCGGAAGGGGAGAGCGCCGGGCCTTCTGCTCGTGCTCGCATGGAGCGGGTCGAGTCATGACGCGCAAGGAGGCGCGAGCTCGCATCCGTCCGGCGGCGCTGGAGCAGGCCATGCGCCGCGTGGTGTTCGATTCGGGGCGTGCGGACTCCCTGGTCGAGGAGGCCCCTGCTGCCTACCGTGACATTGCCGAGGTCCTGGAGGATGAGGAGGAGCTCGTGACGCCCTTGCTGCGGCTCACGCCCATCGCGGTACTCAAGGGCTGAAAGGCAGGCTTCCAGTCCCGGAGGGATCTGCGTTACGTTGGCGCACGGCCCAACAAAGGAGTGTCATGTCGCGCTCGGTCTCCCACATCATCACTGCGCACCGTCAGCGTGAAGGCGCTGGCTTCATCGTTCGCCGCCCCTTCCCCACCCACGGGCTGGACATGGTCGACCCGTTTCTCATGCTCGATGAGCTCGGGCCCATCGACTATGCGCCAGGGGAGGCGGTGGGCGCGCCGGATCACCCTCACCGGGGGTTCGAGACCGTCACGTATAACGTCGAAGGCGAGACCGAGCACGAGGACTCGGAGGGGCACCAGGGCTACCTGGGTCCAGGCGACGTGCAGTGGATGACGGCGGGGGCGGGCGTCGTGCACTCGGAGATGCCATCGCGCCGCGTGCAGCAGAAGGGCGGACGGGTCCATGGGTTCCAGCTCTGGGTGAACCTCCCAGCGCGGGACAAGATGATGAAGCCGCGCTATCAGGAGCTCCCTGCGGCACGCATCCCCCTGGTGAAGACGGAGGATGGCAAGGCGCAAGTGCGCCTCATCGCGGGAGAGGCGTTGGGCGCCAAGGCTGTCATCGACACGCGCACGCCCATCCTCTATCAACACTGGACGCTCCAGCCGGGGACTGTCATCGAGCAGCCTGTGCCGGCCGGGTACAACGCTTGCGCCTATGTCTTCATCGGCCAGGCGCTCCTCGGCGCCGATGCGCGGCCGGTGGGGGAGGGGCAGCTCGCCCTCCTGGGACAAGGCGACATGGTGCGGCTGGAGTGTGCTCCGTCCGCCAAGGAGCCGACGCAGTTCCTGTTACTCGGCGGCGTGCCCTTGGGTGAGCCCGTGGCTCGCTACGGCCCCTTCGTAATGAACACGAAGGAGGAGATCATGCAGGCCGTCAGGGACTTCCAGATGGGGCGCATGGGCCAGATCGCTCGCTAGCCCCCAGTACCCGGCGTCACCCGGCGGGCAGCAAGCGACCTGCTGCCCGGCTGCTCCCTCTGGGATGGGGGAGGGGTGTACTCCAATGAACGCCTGGTGTGGGAACGGGGTCAGCTTCTATACCCCCGTCCGTCGCTGATCCTCGCGAGAGAAGTTTCCGCCTTGGCGGGGATGGCCTACAATCCCCTCCCGGACAACGCGAACTTGCTGGGGCGTCGTCTAATGGCAGGACGTCAGACTTTGAATCTGATTATCAAGGTTCGAATCCTTGCGCCCCAGCCACCTCGCTCTCGGGCGGAGTGCCTCCACTGCCCTTGACGTGCACAAAGGACGGTGGTGCGGATGCCGCAGAAGCTCCTCCTTCTCGTCTCCGTGGGCAGTCCGTCCCCCACGCTGCTCAAGGAACTGGAGGAGCCGCTCGCCACGTACATGGGTGTGACAGTCGTAGTGAGCAAGGCGGCGCTGCCGCGTCCTGACTACGCCTTCAACAAGGATCGCGCCCAGTACCACTGCAACGCCATCCTGCGCCGGCTGGTGACGCTGCTGGAGCCTGGCCAGGCCATGGTGATGGGCGTGACGGACGTGGATCTGTTCGTGCCGGACTCGGCCTTCGTGTTCGGTGAGGCGGACCGCGAGTCCCACAGCGCGGTGGTGAGCATCGCGCGACTGCGCGCGGGGGTAGACGCCGATCAGCTCCGGCGGCGCGTGCAGGTGGAGGGCGTGCACCAGGTGGGGCACCTGCTGGGGCTGTCCTACTGCGAGGACCTGCGCTGCGTGATGTTCTTCGCCCAGACGCCCGTGGACACCGACCGCAAGCAGCTCGGGCTCTGCAACCTCTGCCGCAACGAGCTGGCGAAGCTCAACCGGTAGGCTCGTTCCTCCCGTGAATGCCTCAGACGCGTTGACGTCGAAGGGGCATGCCCCCAGAGTGTGGGCGCCTACATAAAGAGCGGAGCAGGGATCCTATGAAGCGCATGTGTCGGATTGTCGGCGCGCTGGTGCTGGTCACGGGCCTCGCGGCGTGTGAGCCCATCGACTTTGATGATGGTGGTGGCGGCGGCGGTGGCGGGAACGTGCAATTCACCAAGGGTTTCGCCTTCGTGCGCGAGGACCGTAACGTCTACGTGGTGGACGATCGCGGCGACCCCAACAGCCCGAAGCGGCTCACGACGGGGGGCGGGGCGGCCTACCCCGCAGTGTCACGCAACGGACGCAGCATCGTCTTCGTGCAGCAGGCGGGCCCTTCCTTCGAGCTGCGCACGGTTCCCACGGATGGCAGCGCCCAGCCCTCCACGGTGCTCACTTCTGGGACGGGGTGCTCGGGCTGCACCAACTTTCGCTACCCCACCTTCAACTCGACGGGCTCCGTCATCGTGTTCACGTTCAACCGCGGCTCCGGCAACTTCGCCCTGGGCAAGGTGAACACGGATGGCAGTGGCTTCCAGGCGCTCACCAATGAGCCCTCGACCTCCTTCGGTGCGCCCTCGTTCTTCCCGGATGGGCAGAGCGTGCTGGCGCCCTCGGGCAGCAGCAGCACCCAGCTCACGCAGCTGTCGCGGGTGAGCCTCTCCGGGACCGTCACGTCCATCACCAACGAGCTGGGCAACGAGGTGCTGTGGGTGGTGAACCGGGCCGTGGTCTCGCCGAACGGGCAGCAAGTGGTGCTGGATGGGCGCCTGTCCTCGGGCGGCTCGCGCATCTTCGTGGGGCCGCTCAGCCCCTTCAGCCCGCCCACGCGGGTGACGGACCACCCGGGTGAGGCAGGCGCTCAGGACACCTTCCCGAACTGGCTGGACACCACCCAGGTGGGCTTCCTCTCCGACGCCGGCGGCGGTCAGAACATCTACCGTGTCACGCTTCCCACCTCGCAGCCGAGCTCGGGCACGCTGCTGATCCCCAGCGCTGGTGAGCCCTCCTACGGGGGGCAGTAGGCTCCGCCGTCGAAGCTCGGGCCAGCCAGGCAGACGAGCGGGCCGCTGGCGCCCGGTGGGAGAAGGCGCGATGCTTCA
>NZ_DASPHO010000330.1:0-6501 GCF_035629615.1 Hyalangium sp.
CATCGAGGCCAGCATGCGGCGGCTCGGCGAGTCGTCGTAGCGCAGCGCGAGCGCCACGCGCAGCCGATCCAGCACCTCCTGGGTGCGCTCCAGCTTGCGCGAGGCCATGGCGGCGGTACGCACGACTCGGGGCACGCGCGGCAGCCGGCGGAACGTCTCCTCCACCATCAACTGGGCCCTGGCCGTCTCACCCAGCGCCTCGTACGCGCGGGCCAGCGTCAGCCGCGCCCCGCCCGACTCCGGCACCTTCTCCACCACAGGCGTGAGCAGCGGGGGCACGCGCTCCGGGTGGCCGCGATCCAGCTCGTGCTCGGCCAGCGCCACGCGCGCGGAGACCGAGTCCGGTGCCACCTGGAGGGCTGCCTCCAGGAAGTGGCGCTTCAGGTTCTGGTCGTCGCGGTGGTTGGAGGCGGCGAGCAGCTGCAGGCCCACGTCGCTCGGGGCGGCCTTGGCCGCGCGCTCCGCTTCCACCGTGGCGGTGTGCTCGCGCTCGTCATAGGTGCGGAAGAAGGAGAGCACCGTCGCGTACTCGCCGCGCAGCGTGGCGTCCTCCGGCTTCTTCTCCACCAGGGCCTGCAGCGTGGAGGTGACGGTGGGCAGCAGCTGGGGGGCCGGGGCCGTGCCACGCTCCAGCGCGGGCGGAGTCGCGGGGAGCACCGCGCGCACAGAGCCGCGCCCGGCCATGGGCTCCTGGCGCAGGTAGAAGCCCAGCGGGCCGGTCTCCTGGCACACCTTGAGGAGCACGCGGTTGAGCCCCTTGCGCAGCTTCACGGCCACGCGGCTCTGGTCCGGCCGCGGCAGGTTGTAGCGATCCTCGCGCGCGGCGGGCTGCCCGTTCACCCAGAGCCGGAAGCCTCCGGAGGTGCCCACTCCGAGCGCCACCTGCGTCTCCGCGGGCGCCTCGAGCCACGTCAGCGCATAGGCGACTGCCTCGCGGTTGGGGCGCACTGCGGCGGCCAGGTCCACGTAGCCATCCGTGGGGGTGACGGCGAGCTTGCGCCAGGACACCTCGCGGCCCTTGGCGCCGGCGAACTTCGTGGAGAGATCCACCGTGGCCGCCTCGGGGCCGAAGTCGGTGTCACACCCGCTCTTGCCCTCGTTCTCGAAGCCGCCGACGACGTAGAAGTCCCCGATGAAGCCGAGCGAGCGCTGCACCTCGGCGGAGCGCACGGTGCGGCCGCGGGCGCGCTCCAGGTCCATGAGCAGCAGGGTGGCCGTGGTGCGCGTGCCGGGATCAGCGCTGCGCTTGCTGGCGATCGTGGCGTAGGTGTTCGCCAGAGGGGTGATGTCCTCCAGATCCTCTACCAGCGCATGCAGGCGGATGAGGTAGGCGGTGCCACGGGGCGAGGAGGCGAGCTCGAGGGCTTTGTCCGCATACGCCTGAGCGGCCGCGGCGGTAGGGTCCGCGGGCTTCGCGAGGACCAGGAGCGGGCAGGTGAGCACGAAGACTGCGGCGAGCCATGTGAAGCGCGACATCCGTCGTATCCCTCGTCCTTCAATAAGGTGGGCCATGGGGGCCCCCTGGCTGGGGGCGACCCCGTGAACAGTCGCCAGGGGGAGCACCTTCCCCTGCATGCGGCCTTGGACAAAGAAAAACCCGCAGCCCCGGGGCACCTCTCCAGGGAAGGAGGAGCGCCAGCCGGGGCGTGAGGACAGAGGAGCCCGCCTGTCCCTCCGAGTGGAGAGGGAGCAGGCTCAGACGGAGTGCAGGTGCCGCGGCCTCGGGGGCGAGCCGGGGGTGAGCTCCGCGCAGGCGGCGAACTCGTCCGCCGCGAGCAGCTCGGAGCCGGAGAGGATGCGGTCCACGTCCAGCAGCAGGACGAGGCCATCGCCATGGCGGCCCATGCCGGCGATGAAGGAGTCCATGTTGCTGGTGGCGCCGAAGGAAGGCGCGGCCACCACATCCCGCGAGCTCAAGTGGACGGGGGCGCCCACCGAATCGACCGTCAGCCCGAGGAGCATCGTCTGGCCCTCGTGCTGCACCTCGACGACGAGCACTCCGGTGCGAGCGGCGGTGGAGCGGAAGGCCTGGCCGAGCCGGGAGCCGAGGTCCACCACTGGCACGGGCCTGCCAGCCACACCGATGGCGCCGCGCATGAAGCGGGGCGCTGCGGGGACGTGGATGACGGCCACGTTGGAGAGGGCCTCACGGACACAACTGGCGGGGATCGCGTAGTGCTCTCCGCCGAGGACGAAGGTGGAGTACTTCTCGGCCTGCCCTGGTACCAGTGCCAGTGTCATAGGGTCACCTCGATCAGAGGGAGGGGGGTGTGATGGCCGGTCTCATGCACAACTGGGCTGTGAAAATATATACGATCTAAAATCTGAGGAAACAAGCCAAACCCTTCGGTCGCATAAGCCCTGGTCATCAGGAAAGGCAGGATACTCCGCCGTAGGGCGAAGTGTGAGATTTGTCGCTCAGGAGGCGAGGCTGTAGGCGCGGGCGATGGTGAGCACCTCGACGTGGGCGGCACCGGCTGAGCGGAGGGCGATCGCGGCGGCGCGGGTGGTGGCTCCAGTGGTGAAGACGTCGTCGATGAGGAGGAGGGCCTGGCCGGTGACTGAGGGGGAGGCGGTGAAGGCCTCTGCGACGTTGTGGGCGCGGGCTGTCTCCGAGAGCCCGACCTGGCGCTTCGTCTCACGCGTCCGTGTGAGGAGGCCCGCGGGGGCGCGGCGACCGGTGGCCTTTGCGAGCGCGCCGGCGAGGAGCTGGGTCTGATCATATTTCCGCTCGTGGAAGCGGCGGGCGTGGAGCGGGAGGGCCACGAGGAGGGCGGGGGCTCGTCGGAGGAAGGAGGAGGCCTCGTGCGCGAGCAGCTCGGCGAGTGGCTGGGCGAGCTCGGGGTGGTCCTCGTACTTGAAGCGATGGATGGTACGGGAGACGGGCCCCTCATGAGCGAAGGGCGCCCAGGCTCGGGTGAAGGGCGGCGGATGGTTGCGGCACCGCGGGCACTCGCCTGAGGGGAAGGTGCCGGGCTCGGCGCAGGTGCGGCAGCAGGCGGGAGGGACGCGCTCCAAGGCGGTGTCGCACGTCTCGCAGAAGAAGGCGTGGGCCGGGAGCACCCGCGCACAGGCCAGGCACGCGGGCGGGTAGAGCAGCTCCAAGAGCCCGTGGAGGAGCGATGAGGGGTGAGAACGCATCACGGGCGGTGAAGCACATCCTGGGCCAGCACCTGGGAGCCGAGCGCGCACACGCAGAGCGCGCTTCCCGCATACTGGGGCTGGGTCCCGCATGGTGGATGAACCGTCCAGCGGCGTGGACGGTGGACCTCAGCCAAGGGCGAGCTGCCGGGCGCAGCCCGCGCCAACCTGTCTGCTTGTATGACAGGTTCGTGCCACCCCCAGGGACGAGCTGCCGGGGACAGCCCATGCCAACCTGTATGCTTGTCATACAGGTTCGCGCCATCCGCCGCCGTAGGGCAGCCCCGGCCTGGGGCCCAGTCGCCAGTCGCTGCTCCCACCCTCAGACGGCCGCGCCTGGGATGCTGCAGGCACCCATGCCATGAAGACACGTGGGCCCACATCCAGGGCTGTGGGACGTGCTCCTTGCGCGCTGCTCTCAGAGCAGGCCGAGCCGGTTCATCTCCTTGGGCTGAGGCAGGCCCATCACCTTGCAGAGCGTGGGGGCGATGTCCGCCAGCACGCCGGGCCGCAGCTTGTGCCCGCGGAAGTCCGGGTGGATCAGGTGGAAGGGCACGGGGTTGAGCGTGTGCGCGGTGTGCGGCTCGCCCGTGACCGGATCCTTCATCAGCTCGCAGTTGCCGTGGTCCGCGGTGATGGCCATGGCCCAGTTGTTGCGCTGACACGCGGCGCCGAGGTGCCCGAGGCACTCGTCCACCACCGCCACCGACTTGATGGCGGCCTCCAGGTTGCCGCTGTGGCCCACCATGTCCGGGTTGGCGAAGTTGACGAGCGCGAAGTCGTACGCATTCGAGTCGATGCGCTTGACCAGCTCGGCCGTCACCTCGCGCGCGGACATCTCCGGCTTGAGATCATACGTCTTCACATCGCGGGGCGAGGGCACTAGGAACCGGTCCTCGCCGGGGTAGACCACCTCGCGGCCGCCGTTGAAGAAGAAGGTGACGTGCGCGTACTTCTCGGTCTCCGCGGTGCGGAGCTGCTTGAGGCCATGCTCCGCCAGCAGCTGCGGGAAGATCTCCTGCGGCTGCTCGGGCGGGTAGGCCACAGGCAGAGTGAAGGTCTCGTCGTACTGGGTCAGGCAGATGTAGCGCCCGAGCGTGAGCCCACCCCGGTCGAACTCCTTGAAGCTCGGATCGGTGAGCGCGCGAGTCATCTCGCGGACGCGATCCGCTCGGAAGTTGAAGCACATGACCACGTCCCCGTCGCGGATGCGGCCCACGGGGGAGCCGTCGCCCTGGGTGATGACGGTGGGCTTGACGAACTCGTCGGTGATCTTCTCCGCGTAGGAGGCGCGGATAGCGGACAGCGCGTCGGGGGCCTTGGGGCCCTGGCCCAGCGCCATGGCGTCATAGGCGAGCTTGACGCGGTCCCACCGCTTGTCGCGGTCCATGGGGTAGTAGCGCCCGCTCACGGTGGCGATGCGGGCGGCTTGGGTCTCCTTGAGGAAGCGCTCCAGCTCCTCCACGTAGCCCAGGCCGCTCTGGGGCGGGGTGTCGCGCCCATCGAGGCAGGCGTGGATGTAGACCTGAGGCAACCCCCGCTCCCGGGCCGCCTTGAGCAGGGCGTACAGGTGCTCCATGGAGGAGTGTACGCCGCCCGGAGAGACCAGGCCGAACAGGTGGAAGGCCTTGCCGTCTGCCTTGGCCTTCTCCATGGCGGAGCGGATGACGGGGTTGTTGCCGAGCTCGCCGGACTCGGCGGCGCGGTTGATGCGGACGAGGTCCTGGTAGACGATCCGGCCGGCGCCGATGTTCGTGTGGCCGACCTCCGAGTTGCCCATCTGTCCCTCGGGCAGGCCGACGGCGAGACCGGAGGTCTGCAGCTCGGTGAAGGGAGAGTCGTGGGAGATGCGATCGAGGTGAGGGGTACCGGCCAGGAGGATCGCGTTGTCCGGGCGCTCTTTGCGGATGCCCCAGCCATCCAGAATACAGAGCAGGACCTTGTGCGCTGGTTTCATGAGACCAAAGCTACCCACCTGGACGCGCGGATGGAGGGAAAAGTGCAAGGGCTCGGCTGGGCTGTCGTCCGGCGGGCGGCAGAGCCCCTGGGTCTTACTGCCGGGCGGTGAGGCGGGCCATGGACGGTGCCACCAGGGCCAGCAGGCCGTAGACGCCGGCCGCGCAAGCGAGCGTCGCGCCAATTCCCCAGGACACGGAGAGGAAGACCGCCGCCCCGGAGCCGACCACGGACAGCACGCCGTTGACGCCCCAGCACCACGCAGCCGCCTCCGGCGCCACGGCCAGCACACGGCGCAGCCCCAGCGGGAACAGGAACCCGAGCACGATCCCGGGCAGGCCCGCCACCAGCACGCAGACCAGCGCCCGCTCTATGAAGGAGCGGGCCAGCACCGCCGAGATGACGCTCGAGGGCACCACCGACCACAGCGCGATGACCAGCGCGGCGATGCCCGGCAGCAGCAGCAGGGTCCGTCCGGAGGTCGGATCCAGGCGCTCGGACAGCGTGGCGCCCAGTCCGGCGGCCAGCGTCAGCGGCGCCAGCGTCAGGGCCAGCGCCCAGGTAGGATCCCCCAACAGCAGGTGGAGTCGCTGCGCCGTGGCGATCTCGAAGAGCATGAACCCCAGCCCGAGCGAGGCGAACCACGCCGGGACGATGAGCCGGCCCGCCGGGTGCAGGGGGGCCAGCGTGCTCTTTCGCCGCCACAGTGGAGGGAGGATCCACGCCACCGCGAGGAGTGAGGCGAGCCCGAAGGCGGTCGCCACGGCCCCCACCGCCACCACGTTGCCACGGAGCATCCCGCCGCCGCCGGAGCTCAGCAGCGCCTGGATCTTCGACGGAGACAGCCACGCCGAGAGCGGCACCTGAAGGAAGAAGAACGGCCGGTCATCCGTGGTGGCTGTCAAGTCGACGCCCGCCTCCGCGGACAGCGCCTCGAGCTTCGTATCGTCGGCCGCCTCGGCCACCGCCGCGAGCCAAGGCGAGGCGGGAGGCTCCCCCGGAACCAGCAGGAGGCGCAGTCCCCCCGAGAGAGCACGCTCACGCACCACCGCCACATCCTCCGGTCGCAGCGGGGAAGGGCTGACGAGGATGTTGGCCAGCTCTCCTCGGGCAACCAGCAGCAGGTGGCGCGAGGGCTCGGCGACGCCGCGGTCCCGCAGCGCCGCGGAGACCAGGGCCACCAGGCGGGCCACTTCGATGGGGCGCTCGGGATCGTACCAGCGCGAGAAGCTCACGATGCCATCCGGCTGGAGCTTCTCCAGGAACAGCCGCCACGCCTCGCGCGTGTAGAGCGAGTTCTCCGTGAGCGTCATCGCGCCCATGCCCGTCGAGGCCCACGTGTCCACGAGGGAGGCCACGATGACCTGGAAGCGCCCGGGGCTACGGGCCAGCCATGAGCGCCCG
>NZ_DASPHO010000331.1:0-7182 GCF_035629615.1 Hyalangium sp.
CACCACGGCCAGAGCGAGCGCGGCGAAGAGCATCGAGTCAGATCGGCGCATGGGCGGGCTTCCTCCAGGGAACGTCCTCTCTTCACACGTCCCCCCGTCGGCCGTCCAGCCGACACCCCCTCCCATTTTAATGTGGACCGATTTGGTACTGTTTAAGTAGAGAGGCGGCGCGAGCCTGGGGAGCGCCCCCGCGCACTGGAGAAGAACCGGATGTTCCGGATGAGCAAGATGACCGACTACGGCCTCGTGCTGCTGACCGAGCTGGCGCGGGAGGAGGGCAGCACCCGCACCGCCCGGGAGCTGGCCGAGGCCACGCGGGTGCCCCTGCCCTCGGTGAGCAAGGTGCTCAAGGGGCTGCAGACCGCCGGGATGCTCGTGTCGCACCGCGGCGCCATGGGCGGCTATGGGCTCGCTCGGCCGGCCGCCAGCATTCCGCTCACGCAGATCATCACCGCGCTCGAGGGCCCCGTGGCCATCACCGAGTGTGTGCAGCACTCGGAGACGGGCGAGCCCGCGTGTGAGCTGGAGTCCGTGTGCCGCGTCCGAGGCCACTGGCGCGTCATCAACCAGGCCATCCACGACGCGCTGGGCCGGCTGACGCTGGCCGACCTGTGCGCCCCCACACCCCGCGTCGAGCGTCTGGTGGGGCTGAACATGCCCCCGCGCTCCGCCAGCCCCGGAGGGCTCTCATGAGCACCGAGACGATCCAGGACTTCACCCGCCGCCAGTACCAGGCCGGCTTCGTCACCGCCGTGGAGTCCGACACCCTGCCTCCCGGCCTGAGCGAGGACGTCGTCCGCATCATCTCCGCGAAGAAGGGCGAGCCCGAGTTCCTCCTCGAGTGGCGCCTCAAGGCCTACCGCCACTGGCTCACCATGAAGGAGCCGCGCTGGCAGAAGGTCCAGTACCACCCCATCGACTACCAGGCCATCCGCTACTACTCGGCCCCCAAGCAGAAGCCCAAGCTCGAGAGCCTGGATCAGGTGGATCCGGAGATCCTCCGCACCTACGCGAAGCTCGGCATCCCCCTGGAGGAGCAGAAGCTGATGCAGAACGTGGCGGTGGATGCCGTGTTCGACTCGGTGTCCGTGGCCACCACTTTCAAGGACAAGCTGGCCAAGGCGGGCGTCATCTTCTGCTCGTTCTCCGAGGCCGTCCGCGAGCACCCCGAGCTCATCAAGAAGTACCTGGGCTCCGTGGTGCCGTACTCGGACAACTTCTTCGCCGCGCTCAACTCGGCCGTCTTCAGCGATGGCTCGTTCTGCTACGTGCCCAAGGGCGTGCGCTGCCCCATGGAGCTGTCCACCTACTTCCGCATCAACGCCGCGGACACCGGCCAGTTCGAGCGCACCCTCATCGTCGCGGAAGAGGGCAGCACCGTCAGCTACCTCGAGGGCTGCACCGCCCCCATGCGCGACACCAACCAGCTCCACGCCGCCGTCGTGGAGCTGGTGGCGCTGGATGGGGCCAACATCAAGTACTCCACCGTGCAGAACTGGTACCCCGGCGACGCCGAGGGCCGCGGCGGCATCTACAACTTCGTCACCAAGCGCGGCATCGCCCACGCGCGCGCGAAGATCTCCTGGACGCAGGTGGAGACGGGCTCGGCCATCACCTGGAAGTACCCCAGCGTCATCCTCAAGGGGGACGACTCGGTGGGCGAGTTCTACTCGGTGGCGCTCGCCAACCACCGCCAGCAGGCGGACACCGGCACCAAGATGGTGCACATCGGCCGCAACACCCGGAGCACCATCGTCTCCAAGGGAATCTCCGCCGGCCACGGGCAGAACACCTACCGGGGCCTGGTGAAGGTCCTCAAGAACGCCGAGGGCGCGCGCAACTACACCCAGTGCGACTCGCTGCTGCTGGGTGACAAGTGCGGCGCCCACACGCTGCCGTACATCGAGGTGAAGAACGCCTCCGCGCAGGTAGAGCACGAGGCCTCCACGTCGAAGATCGGCGAGGACCAGCTCTTCTACTGCCAGCAGCGCGGCATCTCGAAGGAGGACGCGGTGTCGATGATCGTCAACGGCTTCTGCCGCCAGGTCTTCAAGGAGCTGCCCATGGAGTTCGCCGTGGAGGCACAGAAGCTGCTCGGGGTGAGCCTGGAAGGGAGTGTGGGGTAGTCATGCTGCTGAGCGTCCGTAACCTCCATGCACGCATCGGGGACAAGGAGATCCTCAAGGGCATCAACCTCGAGCTGAAGCCCGGTGAGGTCCACGCCATCATGGGCCCGAACGGCTCGGGCAAGAGCACGCTCTCCCAGGTGCTCGCCGGCCGGGAGACGTACAAAGTCACTCAGGGCGAGGTGCTCTTCGACGGGAAGGATCTGCTGGCCCTCTCGCCCGAGGCTCGCGCCACCGCCGGCGTGTTCCTCGCGTTCCAGTACCCGGTGGAGATCCCCGGCGTGGGCAACCTCCACTTCCTCCGCACCGCGCTCAACGCGCAGCGCCGCTCCCAGGGCAAGGAGGAGCTGGATGCCATGGACTTCCTCGCGCTCGCCAAGGAGCGGATGAAGGCGGTGCAGATGGATCAGGGCTTCCTCAACCGCTCCGTCAACGAGGGCTTCTCCGGCGGCGAGAAGAAGCGCAACGAGGTGTTCCAGATGTCGGTGCTCCAGCCGCGCCTGGCCATCCTCGACGAGACGGACTCGGGCCTGGACATCGACGCCCTGCGAATCGTCGCCGGCGGCGTCAACGCGCTGCGCTCGCCGGAGCGGGGGATGCTCGTCATCACCCACTACCAGCGGCTGCTCGACTACATCGTCCCGGACCACGTGCACGTGATGGCCGGCGGGCGCATCGTCATGTCCGGCGGCAAGGAGCTGGCGCTCGAGCTGGAGAAGAAGGGCTACGCCTGGGTGGAGAAGCTGGGCCCGGCCGCGGCCCGGGAGGCGCGCCCGTGAGCGCGGGCCTCCAGCACTACCTCGATGTGGCCCAGCGCTTCCAGGCTGAGCGCGCGGCGGAGACGCCCCTGTGGCTGCGCTCGTTCCGGGAGCACGGCCTCGCGCAGCTCTCGCGCCAGGGCTTCCCCACGCCTCGGAACGAGGACTGGAAGTACACGGATGTGGCGCCCATCGTCTCGCGTCCCTTCGCGCCCACGGGTGCTGGGACGAAGGTGGACCTGAAGGCGCGGGTGGAGCAGCTCACCCTGCCAGGGCCCCGGCTCGTCTTCGTGGATGGCCGGCTCTCGCCCGAGCTGTGCTCGCTGGAGGGGCTGTTTCCTGGGGTGACGGTGAAGCCCCTGCGCGACGCCGTGCGAGAGGACGCGGAGGCGCTGGAGGCCGTGCTGGGCCGGAGGGCTCGGGCGGAGGCGCACCCGTTCGTCGCGCTCAACGCGGCGCTCCTGGAGGAAGGTGCCTTCGTGCAGGTGAGGCCCGGCGCCGTGGCTCCCAGCCCCGTGCAGCTCGTCTTCCTGTCATCCGGAGCGGGCGCGGTGCCCGTGCTGGCCAGCCCGCGCGTCGTGGTGGTGGCAGGCGCGAGCAGCGAGGCCGCACTGGTGGAGCTGTACGCCGGGGTGGAGGGGGGCGCCTCGTTCACCAACGCGGTCACCGAGGTGGTGCTCGGGGAGAACGCGCGGCTGCACCACTACAAGCTCCAGGTGGAGCCAGACGCGGCCTTCCACGTGGCGAGCTTCCATGCCGAGCAGGCGCGGGACAGCCGGCTGGCCTCGCACACCTTCGCACTGGGCGCGGCCCTGGCACGCAACGAGGTGCACTCGGTGTTCGCGGGCGAGGGCGGCGAGTGTGTGCTGAACGGCCTCTACGTGGGCCGCGGCTCGCAGCACCTCGACAACCGCACGGATCTGGATCACGCGGTGCCTCGGTGCACCAGCCGCGAGCTCTACAAGGGCGTGCTGGACGGTAAGTCACGAGGCACCTTCCACGGGCGCGTGCTCGTGCGGCCGGATGCGCAGCACACGGACTCGAGCCAGACGAACCGCAACCTCCTGCTCTCGGAGGGGGCGCTGGTGGACACGCGCCCGCAGCTGGAGATCCTCGCGGATGACGTGAAGTGCGCGCACGGCGCGGCGGTGGGCCGGCTGGACGAGCAGGCCCTCTTCTACCTCCGCGCGCGAGGCATTCCCCGGGCGCAGGCGGAGCAGCTGCTCACCTATGCCTTCGCCAGCGAGCTGGTGGGCGCGGTGACGCTGGAGCCGCTGCGGGCGCGGGTGGAGCAGCTCGTGGCCGGGCGCTTGCCGGGCGGGGCTCGGCCGGAGGGAGTGGCATGAGCGGCGCGGGACTCGACGTGGCGAAGGTGCGCGCGGACTTCCCCATTCTCCAGCAGGAGGTGCGGGGCCGGCCGCTGGTGTACCTGGACAGCGCCGCGTCCGCACAGAAGCCGCAGGTCGTCATTGACGCCATCTCGCGCTTCTACACCCACGACAACGCCAACGTGCACCGGGGCGTGCACACCCTCTCCGAGCGCGCCACCGCGGCCTTCGAGGGCGCCCGAGAGAAGGTCGCCCGCTTCCTCCATGCCAGGGAGGACAAGGAGATCGTCTTCGTGCGCGGCACCACGGAGGCCATCAACCTGGTGGTGCAGACGTTCGGCCGGAAGAACGTGGGCCCGGGCGACGAGGTGCTCATCACCGCGCTGGAGCACCACGCCAACATTGTCCCCTGGCAGATGCTCTGCGAGCAGGTGGGCGCACGGCTGAAGCAGATCCCCGTGGACAAGCACGGGGACCTGGTGCTGGACGGGCTGGACGAGCTGCTCACCCCGCGCACCCGCATCCTCGCGGTGACGCACGTCTCCAACGCGCTGGGCACCGTGGTGCCGGTGAAGGAGCTGATCCGCCGCGCGCACGCCAAGGGCATCCCCGTGCTGGTGGACGGCGCCCAGGCGGTGACGCACTTCTCCGTGGACGTGGTGGACCTGGACTGCGACTTCTACGCCTTCTCCGGCCACAAGCTCTTTGGCCCCATGGGCATCGGCGTCCTTTACGGGAAGAAGGAGCTTCTGGAGTCCATGCCGCCGTACCAGGGCGGCGGGGACATGATCCTCTCCGTCACCCTGGAGAAGACGATCTACAACCGGGTGCCGTTCCGCTTCGAGGCGGGGACGCCGGACGTGGCGGGCGCGGTGGGGCTGGGCGCGGCCATCGACTACCTGGAGCGCGTGGGCATGCAGTCCATCGCCGCGCATGACCGGCAGCTGCTGGCCTACGCGGAGCAGGCGCTGGGCCGTGTCCCGGGCCTGCGAATTCTGGGACAGGGCCGAGAGCGCTCGGGCGTGGTGTCCTTCGTGATGGAGGACATCCACCCGCATGACGTGGGCACCATCCTGGATCGCGAGGGCGTGGCCGTCCGTACGGGACACCACTGCGCGCAGCCGCTGATGCAGTGCTTCGGCGTGGCGGCCACCGTCCGGGCCTCGCTGGCGCTCTACAACACCTCGGAGGATGTGGACGCGCTCGTGCGTGGGCTCCAGAAGGTGCGGGAGGTGTTCGCATGAGCTCGGATCTGCAGGATCTCTATCAAGAGGTGGTGCTCGATCACGGCAAGCGTCCGCGCAACTTCCGCGAGGTGGAGGGCGCCAACCATCGCGCCCAGGGCCACAACCCCCTGTGCGGCGACCAGCTCACCGTGACAGTCAAGGTCGAGGGCGGCGTGATCCGGGACATCGGCTTCCAGGGGCAGGGCTGCGCCATCTCGCGCGCCTCCGCTTCGCTGATGACGGGGGCGGTGAAGGATCGGACGCGCGAGGAGGCCGAGCAGCTCTTCGAGCAGGTGCACAAGCTGGTGACAGCGGGGCCGGCCGAGGTGGACACCGAGGCGCTGGGCAAGCTCGCCGTCCTCTCGGGGGTGAGCGAGTTCCCGGCCCGCGTGAAGTGCGCCAGCCTCGCGTGGCACACGCTGCGGGCGGCGCTGCGCGGTGAGGCGGAGTCAATCTCCACGGAGTAGAGAGGGGCGCATGAGAGGGCTGGTGGTACTCGATCGCGAGTGTGAAGCGACGCTGATTCCCAGCGGGGACCGGGTGATGCTCCCGGCCGGCACGGATCTGCGGGTGATGCAGACGCTGGGCGGCAACGTCACCGTGCAGTCGGAGTCGACCGGTCAGCTCCTGCGCATCGACGCGAAGGACGCGGCCGTGCTGGGCGAGGAGTATGCCCCGCAGGCCAAGGCCTCCGAGCCGGAGTCAGCGGCCGAGGGCACCTTCGACGAGGAGCAGGTGTGGCAGCAGCTTCGGACGGTGTACGACCCGGAGATCCCGGTCAACATCGTGGAGCTGGGGCTGGTGTACCAGTGCAAGGCCACGCCGCTGCCTGAGGGTGGCCAGCGGGTGGACATCCAGATGACGGTGACGGCACCTGGGTGTGGCATGGGCCCGGTGCTCGTGGAGGACGTGCGGAGCAAGGTGTCCAGCGTCCCCGGCGTGAAGGAAGCCCACGTGGAGCTGGTCTGGGAGCCTCCCTGGGATCAGAGCCGCATGACAGAGGTGGCGCGGCTCGAGCTTGGGTGGATGTAGACGCTCACTCCACCGGCAGAGGGACGGGCGTGAGGTGCTCGCTGGGCGCCTGGGGCAGCAGGATGCGGAAGGAGGCGCCCTGTCCGGGAGTGGAGTCGACGGTGATGTCGCCGCCCAGGCCGAGGATGATGCCGTAGCAGACGCTCAGGCCCAGGCCGAGGCCGGTGCCCGAGCCCGCGCGCTTGGTGGTGAAGAAGGGCTCGAAGACGCGGGTGAGGTGCTCGGCGGTGATGCCCTTGCCGTTGTCCTGGATCTCGACGGCGATGCGGCCGTCCTCCTGGAGGCAGGTGGCCACGCGCAGGATGGGAGAAGAGGAGGGCCCCTCCTTGAGGGCCTGGGCGGCGTTGGCCAGCAGGCCGAAGAAGACCTGCTGCAGCCCGTTCTCGCTGGCGAAGACGGGAGGGATGTTGTTGAAGTCTCGCGCCAGCAGGACTTCCTCCGAGAGCAGGTGGCGCGCCTCGCCCAGAGCCAGCTCGAGCACCTCGTGCACGTCCACGCGGGTGCGAGGCGTCTCGTCCAAGCGGCTGAAGAGCTTGATGTTCTGGATGATGCGGCGGATGCGGTCGGCCCCGTCGAAGGACTCTGCGCACACCTCACGCAGCTCCATCACGTCATGAGGGCTCAGGCGCCAGGTGTCCGCCTCGAGCTGTGAGCGCAGGTAGCTGAGGTTGGCCAGGATGAAGCTCAGGGGGTTGTTGATCTCATGAGCCAG
>NZ_DASPHO010000332.1:0-15246 GCF_035629615.1 Hyalangium sp.
ACGGGCGGAGATCTCCAGCAGCCCCGAGCTGCCCACCAGCGCGAGCAGCTCGCCAGGGGCCACCGCCTGGTAATGCGGGTGGGGCGCCCCCTCCACCACCGTGAGCCCCACCCGCACCCGGAAACGCGCGGGCAGCTGCGAGCTGGGGAGGTTGGTGACGAGGTTGCCGTAGGTATCCACGTGGAGCACCTCGCCCACCAAGAGCCCGCCCTCCTCCGTGGGGGGTGGAAGCCTGAAGGGCGCATCCAGCTGCTCTAAGGGCTGGCCCACCCGCTCGAGCGGCACGCCCGCGGCAAGGTGCCCCACCACCGGCGCGAAGAGATCCCTCCCATGGAAGGTACGGGAGCGCAGCGAGCCCCAGTACGCCGGCTCGGTGAGCTCGACGGCGGCCGCCAGCCCTCCGAGCTGCTCGAGCGCTGGGAGCAACACCCCATTGTCCGGGCCTATCAGGAGATCGCCCCGCCGGGAGCGCACCGCCACCGCGCGCCGGCTGGAGCCCACGCCGGGGTCCACGATGGCCAGGTGCAGGGAGCCCCTCGGGAAGGCCTCCACCGCCGTCCAGAGCAGGAAGGCCCCCGCGCGCACATCCTGGGCAGGGACGCCGTGCGTCAAATCCACCAGAGTCGCAGAGGGAGCCACGCCCAGGATGGCCGCCTTCATCTGCCCCACATAGGTATCGGTGACACCGAAGTCGCTGAGCAGGCTGACGAGGGGCATGCGCGGGTGGCAGGCTACCGCACCTGAGTGTCTCCAGGAGACTCCTCGCTCCTGAGAGGGTTGCGGGAGCACCCCAGGCTTTTGCTAGATTGGCCCCACCGTGCTCACGCTGCTCCTCAGCCTCCTCCTTCACCTGCTGCAGATCGACGGCCTCCCCGAGGGCATGCCCGGGCAGGACGACACGCCTAAGTACGTGAAGCCCGCCTCGTCGATGGCGCCGAAGTACTTCGACATGCTGGAGCAGAACAGCCACATCGTCTATCCGGCGCTGGCGGGCCTCACGCTCCTGCTGTTGGTGGGCGGCATCTTCCAGGCCTGGAAGAGCCAGGACATGGATGGCCTGACGAAGAATCAGTTCAAGCGGGCCATCGTCAACGAGCTGCGCAGGAACCTCAGCGGCCTGCCCGGTGACATGATTGCTCGGGCCGTCGGGCTGGATCGCCTCAAGACGGTGAAGCTCCTGGAGCAGATGCAGCAGGAGGGCATGGTCAACTCCTACATGAGCTCCAACCAGATGATGATGTGGCGCATGCGTGGCGCCGGGCCTGAGAAGAAGGACAAGCGCTACTAGAGGAACGCGCGGACCCGCACCGGATCGAAGGGCTTCTCGATGCGCCGGGCCGAGTGCCGCTCCAGGAAGCTGGCGGCGCGCGGGGTGAAAGCCCCGGCGGACATGAAGACCAGGCGCCCGAGGATCTCCGGCCGCTGCGCCGCGATGGCGTCGTGCAGATCCATCCCGGTGATGTCGGGCATCATCAGGTCGCAGAAGATGACGTCGTAGTCCTCGCGCCGGGTCAGCAGCCGCTCCTTGGCATCCCGCGCCGTCTCCGCCAGCTGCACCACATGCGGCGCGCCGATGATGCGCGCGAGCGCCAGGCTGACCTCGGGATCGTCATCGATCACGAGCACGCGGCGAGAGGACAAGGCCTGCGGCGGAGCCACGGCCTGCGGTGCCACGGCCTGCGGCGGAGGGGCCGGCAGCGCGGGCTGGCCCCCTACGGGCAACAGCACCCGGAACGTGGTGCCTCTGCCAGGCTGGCTCTCGACCTGAAGCTGCCCTCCCAGCCCCGTGACGATGCCGTGGCACACCGACAGCCCCAGCCCCGTGCCCACACCCACCGGCTTGGTGGTGAAGAACGGCTCGAAGATGTGCGGCAGGTGCTCCGGGTTGATCCCCTTGCCCGTGTCACTCACCTCGACGACGACCCACCCCTTCGCTCCCGCGCGGGTGGTAACCGTCACCTGATGGTCGTCCGCTGCCATCCCCTCGGGGATGGCTTGCGCGGCGTTGATCAAGAGGTTGAGGAAGACCTGCCCGAGCCGGGACTCGTTGCCCTGGACGAGGGACACAGGCTCGTACTTCCGGACGAGCCGGGCTCGCTGGCGGAGCTCATGGGTCGCCATGGAGATGGAGAACTCCAGCGCCGCCTGCACGTCCACCGGCCCGACCGCCTCGGGATCGCCACGGGCGAAGATGCGCAGATCCCGGACGATGTCGCGGATGCGGATGGCCCCGAGCTGGGCCTGCAGCAGCGCCTTCTTGACCTCCTCCATGTCCACGTCTGGCGTGGGCATCTGGAGCCGTGACAGCTCCTCCAGCGCGTACGTCACGTTCGCCAGCACATAGGCCAGGGGGTTGTTGATCTCGTGGCCGACGCCCGCCGCCAGCTGACCCGCCGTGGCCAGCCGCTCGGCCTGCACCAGCGCGCTGCGCGTGGCCTCCAGCTCGGCGGAGCGGCTGCGGACCAGATCCTCCGCCTCGGTGCGGGCCATGTGCTCACGCGCCAGCAGCGCGTCCCGCTCCAGCTCCGCGCGATGCCGCCGGGAGATGTCCTCGACGACGCCGATGAAGTAGTCCGGCGTGCCGTCCCGCTTGCGCACCAGCGACACGGTGAGGTTGCAGTACACGCTCTCGCCAGACTTGCAGATGTAGCGCTTCTCGAGCGCGTACATGGGCAGCACGCCATCCAGCATCCTCCGCGATAGATCCAGATCCGGCTCCACATCCTCCGAGTGGGTGACGTCACTGAAGTGGAGCTGGCTGAGCTCGTCGGGCGTGTAGCCCAGGATCTCGGCCAGCCGCGTGTTGACGCTCAGGATGTGGCCGTCCACGCTCACGAGTGCCAGGCCCACGGCGGCCATCTCGAAGGTGGCCTTGAAGCGGCGCTCGCTCTCCTCCAGCCGCACGAGCGTCTGATCCCGCTCCGTCACGTCCACGATCTGCGAGAGGATGCAGCGCAGCTGCCCCGAGGCATCCCGGAGCGTGTAGCTGTACCACTCGCAGTGGATGACCGTGCCGTCCCGCCGGTAGTTCCGGCTGCGGACCCGGTTCCAGCGCTCCTGCCCCGTCTTCAGCCGATTGACCGAGGCCCAGGCGAGGGTGGCGTCCTCCTCGTAGATGAAGGGCCGCCCCTCCGCCGCGGGGTACCCCCCGAGCACCTCCTCCTCCTTCCAGCCGAAGATCTCCTCCGCCCGGGGGTTCCAGTAGCGAACGCGCAGGTCCGGATCCCACTCGATGATGGCGATGGGTGAGCTCTCCGCGAGCGCCATCGCGGAGAACGTCCAGGTGGGAGCAACGGGCCCAGAGAGGGGGGGAGGAAACAAGGCCATGAGAGGTCAGGCGCCGCTCAGCTCGGACTTCGGCTGGCGCGTCATCAGCTCCACCACTGCGTTCTTGGCACTCTTGCCCTCGTAGGCAATCGCGTACACCTGCTGGCAGATGGGCAGCTCCACGCCCGTCTTCACCGCCAGATCATTGGCGCTCTTCGCCGTCTTCACCCCTTCGGCCACCTGCTTCATCTCCGCCAGGATGTCCGCCAGCTGCCGGCCCTTGCCCAGCTCCATGCCCACCCGCCGGTTGCGGCTCAGCTCACCCGTGCACGTGAGCACCAGATCTCCCATTCCCGACAGCCCCGAGAGCGTCAGCGGGTTGCCACCCTTGCGCACCGCCAGGCGGGTGATCTCCGCCAGCCCGCGGGTGATGATGGCCGCGCGCGCGTTGTGCCCCATGCCCATCCCGTCCGCGATGCCCGCCGCGATGGCGATCACGTTCTTCAGCGCGCCACCGTACTGCACGCCCACCACGTCATTCGAGGTGTACGAGCGGAACGTCTCCGTCTGCAGCACCTTCTGGCACCGCGCCGCCACCTTCTCCCAGTGCGAGGCGATGGTCACCACCGTGGGGCTGCGCTGCGCCAGCTCCCGGGCGAAGCTGGGCCCCGAGAGCACGGCGATGTAGGGGTGGAACTCCTCCGGAAGACAGTCCTCCAGCAGCTGCGTCATCGTCAGCAGAGACTCGTTCTCGATGCCTTTGGCCACAGTGATGAGGGGCACGTGGCGTGGCAGGGACGGCAGGGCCTTGGAGACGATGTCCCGCGTGGCGTGGCTGGGCGTGGCCAGCACCACCAGCTCCGAGCCCGCGAGCGCCTCCTCCAGGCTCAGCGTGGCACGCACCCGCGGTGACAGCGCGATGCCCGGCAGGTAGGTGGCGTTCTCGTGGCGGGTGTTGATGGCCTCCACGAGCGCCGCATCCCTCCCCCACAGGCGCACCTCCTCGCAGTTGACGGCCAGGGAGTTGGCGAGAGCCGTACCAAAAGAACCGGAGCCGATGACGCTGCTGCGCATGGGAAGCCTCCTCAGAAACCCGTCACCACGCCGACCCCTACCGCCGGCATGAAGGAGGCGTCCTCTTCACGGCCCTGGACGTTGGCCCCGACCATGACGACGTAGGAGGTCCGCTCGGAGAAGGGCACCTCGAGCCCCGCGCGGAAGACGAAGTTGCCGGACACCTGCACGCCCTCCGGCCGCCCGCCGAGCGGGGTGCTCTGGAAGGGCTGGGTGTCGAAGGCGAAGAGGTAGCGCAGCTCCAGGAAGCCGCGCGTCCTCAGCCCCAGCAACATGGAGCCGATCAGCCCCGGCGCCACGTTCCAGTTGCGACGGCCCGTGAAGTAGCGCGCCCCGAACTCCTCCTGGCTCGGCGCGTTGAGGAAGAAGGCATGCCCCCCCTCCAACGAGAGGGCCAGGCTCCCCTCCTCGCCCTGCAGGAACCCGTAGCGCGCATAGGCACGCACCTCGTTCATGATGCCGTACAGGCTGTCCACGCCTACCCCGAGATCCACGCGGGGCAGCACCCCCGCGGAGACGCGCGCGGAGGCGAGCGGGAAGCCGAGCATGAGCCCCGCCCCCAGCTGGCCCGGCTCGAGGACTCGGCCGCCGAAGAGGCTCACCTTGTTGGGCTTGGGAGGCTCGACCGGAGTCCGGAGCTGGGTGCTCCGACCCGAGGCTCGGGAGGGCAGCGGGGGCGGCAGGGCCTCCGGCGGAGGCGCGGGGGCTTCCGGGCCAGGGTAGGTGAGCCAGGACTCATCGGGCGCGGGGTTGGACGCTGGCGACTCCGAGGGAGCCTGTGCCAGGGCCGGGACAGCCAGGCCGATGACGAGCAACGAGGGGAGGAGGAAGGCGCGCATGGGGAGAAACCCGGTACAGTGTAGACCACCCCTTGCCAGGGAACGAAGCCGGTCTACCATCCGCGCCGTCTCCGGCGTGCCGGAGGAGGAGCGAGACGGGATGAGGGCTGGACGGGGCGTGGGACTGGTGCTGGCACTGGTGCTCGGTGCATGCCGGGCAAGCGGGCCCGGAGCTCCCGGAGACGCGGGCGTGCCGCCACCTCCCGGAGCCGCCACGGGTGTCAGCTGCGAGGCGCTGCTCGCCGCCGATCTGCGCGAGCTCGTGCTGCCGGGCTTCGCCGTGAAGGAGGACCGGGCCTGCGCCACCTGCGGCCCGCTCTGCACCTTCCGCTCGGCGGCGGAGCCGGGTACCACGGTGTCGCTCTCCTACAACTGCGAGCCGCGCGATCCCTCTGCGGACGTGCGCGAGCTGCTCGCGCCCACCCTCAACGCCGGCGGCGTGGAGGTGCCCGCGCTGGGCCGTGCCGCCGCTCGCCGTGTCCCCATCCCGGGCATGCTGCAGGTGGTGGCGTGGGACGATGACACGCCGTGCGTCCTCGTCGTCACCTGGCTGGGCGGAGGGCCGGAGCGCGCCGTGGACGTGATGCGCACAGCCCTCCTGGGCACCAACACCTCCTCGGTGGAGGCGGTCCGCTCGCTGGCCACCGGTGCTCCACCGAGCACTCCGGGAGATGCAGGCCCACCCCCGGAGACTGGCGCGCCCCCGGGCCCGCCCTGAGGCGGACGCCTACTCGAACGAGATCGTCTTCCCCTCGACCTTGTCGTAAATGGTCACCTGCGAGCCGACCCGCACCAGGAGCTTGCCGATGCGCGGGAAGTCCGCCACCTCCATCTCCCGGCGCTCGCCTCCGGAGATGTAGACGAGATCTTCCTGGAAGGGGTTGCGCATGTGGTGGGCCACGGACGGCGTGGGAAAGCCCATGAAGTCTCCAGGGCCAACCTCGACGCTCTCTTCCCCCAGCTCGGCAATGCCCCGCCCCGAGAGGATGTAGAGGAACTCCTCCTCGAGCTGGTGCGAGTGGTAGATGAAGGACTCCTTGCCAGGAGCAATCCGGAGCAGATGGAAGCCCAGGCGCTGCAGCCCCACCTGCGCGCTCAGGGAGATGCCCCGGATCAAGGAGTGGGGGTTGAGCGGGTGGGACTGAGTCTCTTCCTTCACCTTCGCATGGTCCGCGGCGCGGAAGAGCACCGGTTTCCGAGGGGCTTCCTTCTCCGAAGTCATGTCACGCTCCTGGCAGGCGCGGCGCACCGGTTACCCGGTGCAGCCGCACAGGGAGGGCGCAGGATGCCCCGCGGCGCCCTCCTCTGCCAGAACCCGGCTACAGCACGCGCAGGAACTCGACGAGATCGTCGAGCTCGGCGTCGCTCAGCCTGGACGTCTTGCCGTGCAGATCGGTGAAGCGCGTCTGGAGCAGGCGCTCCTTGAGGGTCATCGCGCTGCCGTCGTGCAGGTAAGGCGCGCTGCGGGCCAGCCCCAGCAGCGACGGGGTGTTGAGGCCGCGCTGGCGCACGAAGTCGTTGTCCGGGTTGGAGCCACTGACGACGAAGGTGCCCACGTTGGCCTGCTTGTTGTTGGTGAGCGCCTCACCCGCGTGGCACTCGCTGCACTCGGCCTTGAGGAACGCCTGGGAGCCCCGGCTCTGCGCCTCCGTCATCGCCTCACGCTTGTAGGGGTTGTCCGGCACGGGCATGGCGTCGATGAAGGCGGCCAGCTGCCCCGCCATCTGCGCGTCCACCACTCCGCCACCCATGCGCTGGCGCACCGTCACATCCAGGAAGTCCCGCAGCGAGGGGAACTCGCCGCTCCAGTGGAAGGGCCCCGTCTCGGTGATCATGCGGCCGGCGAGCGTCGGCGTCTGGCGAGGCCCATCCGGGAAGCCCCACGTGTGGCCGTCATCGCGCCCACCAGGGTGGCAGGTGGCGCAGGCGGCGCCCACCTGGTTGGCCGTCATGCGCGAGTCAATGGCGGAGAAGAACAGCTTGCGGCCCATGGCCGCCTCTGGAGAGAGCGTGTCCTCGGCCAGCTTGATGCGCGGCCCCTCCTCGCGGATGTTGAGCGCGGTGGACGAGCCATCCCCCACCAGCGTCGTCAGGGTGTGGTCGAAGGAGTTGTACACGTAGGCCTTGCGTCCGTCGCGCGAGAGGGCGATGCCGGTGGGGCCGGCGCCCACGCGCACCAGCTGGCGCACGGAGGTGGACGGGAACCGGAACTCCATGTCCTGCCCGGAGCGGCGGTTGGTGGGCATCACCGCGACGTTGTTCGTCTCCTTGTTCACCACGAAGAGCCACGCGCCCGTGGGGTCCACCGCGGTGGCGATGGGGCCCTGGATGGGGTGCGTGGGATCGGGGCTGACGATCGTGCTGGGCGGGAAGTCCTTGTCGTCCTCGCCGCCGCACCCGCCGTTGAGATCATCCACCACGGGCACCGGCGTGCTCGTGTCCACGTCGAAGGTGATGACACCCGGAGAGGCAATGGCGCCCGATCCGCACGGTCCGCCACCCCCATAGAGCCCCCCGCCACCACCCGGCGGCGGCGTCGGCGACGGCCGGCCGTCCGGCCCCGGCGATACGACGGGATCCTCGCGCGCCCACCGCGTCGTCGCGAAGGCGCGGCTGCCGTCCGGCATCACGACGATCTCATCCATGCCGCGCGGGCGGAACGAGAGCGTCCCTCGGAAGCCGTCATCGAACACAGGGGAGTCCTTCTGCTCGCGGAGCTTCGAGGCGTTGGCGCGCTCGTAGACATCCGTGCCCGCCGAGGAGACCTTCGGCTCGTCGCGGTCCGAGAGATCCACCTGGACCACGTCCCCCTGGCGGTGCAGGGTGATGAGCGCCTTGTCGTTCTCCAGCACGGCCAGCCCGCGCGGCTCATCCCCGACCGGCAGCTCCCACAGCCGCTTGAGCGTGCTCGTGTCGAACGCCATCAGCGAGCCCTGCTCGGTGGAGTCCAGCATGGCGGTGTTCACCACGTAGAGCGTCTTGCCATCCCCGGACAGCCCCAGGCCCACGGGCTCCACGCCCACGTCCAGGCGGGCCGCCTCGGTCCACTCGCCGCGGCGGATGACGGAGACGCTGCGGTTGCCGGTGTTGGAGACATAGACGGTGTCATCCGGCCCCACCGTGATGCGCTCGGGCAGGAGGCCGACTTTGATCTCGGCCACCTTGGCGCGGGTGCCGGTGTCCACGACGGCGACGATGCCGTTGTCCGTGTCCACCGCGTACAGGAACGCATCATCGCGACTCAGCGCAAGCGAGCCCGAGTACGGCGTATACGTCGCGGACGGCTTCTGCTCACAGCCGGTAAGCCCTAGGGCTGCTACCAGCACTGCGGCCAGCACCTGCTTCTTCATGGGAGTCTCCTCCTGGGCGCAACCTTGCCATTCACATCCCGGCCCTGGATGTCCCGGCTTGTGGCGCGCATACATCTAAGGAGGCATCCGGCCCGGCTGCCTCCTCCCTGATCAACCGCGCCATGCTGCCACCGATCGACACGGAAAGTCGAATGTTTCCCTACATCCCGTGTAAGCCCCTGGACAGCCTGGGGTTCCCAGGTGGCTGAAACGACACGAGCGCACACAGGTGGACGGGAGTAAAGGAAGAGGGACGTGTCTCGCGCCTCTACCCCGATTGTCCTGAGCTTCCGGCGCACGTTCGCGCTGCTCATTCTGCTGGTCGTGCTGCCCTCGGCGGGGCTGTCCGGCTTCGGGGTGGTGGCGATCATCAACGAGCGCGCGGCGGTGGAGAAGCGGCTGGAGGCGGCCTGGCACGGGACGCTGGAGGCGCTGGCGGAGGAGCTGCCCCGGGCGCTGCGGCAGACGCGGTTCGTGGAGCGGGACGGTGCGTTGGCGCTCATCACCGTGAAGGGCCAGGTGCTGTCCGAGGTGCCCTTCCAGGTGCGCGGGGACAAGGTGGAGTCCTCGGACGCGGCGCTCTCGGCGGCGCTCACCGCGCTGTTGCCGGAGCTGGCCAACCTGCCCGCCGAGCGCACCGTGTTCTCCCTTCCGGTGGGAGGGCATCCGAAGCTCATCGCCACCGAGCGCACGGGAGACGCGGTGCGCGGCGCCCAGCTCTCTGACGCGACAGTGGAGGCGCTGCTGGAGGGGCTGGCCGAGCGCTATCTGGCATCCCCGGAGCCGGTGCGCTTCTCCCTGCTGCCAGTGCCGCGCGAGGCCGGCGAGGGGCTGGTGAATCGGCTCATGTCGGAGGTGGTGCAGGCCCGGGCCAACGCGCTGGGGCCGCAGGTGCTCGCCGAGCTCGTGCTGTCGCCTCCGCTGCAGAACTTCCGGCTGGTGGTGCTGCCCACGGGCGAGGATCCGGTGGCGCGCGCCTCCACGCGCAACCGGGCGGTGTACGCGGTGCTGCTGGGGCTGTTCTACCTGACGCTGACGTTCGGCGTGGTGTACACGGGGCGCGTGCTCTACCGGGAGGCGAAGCTGTCGCGGCTGAAGACGGACTTCGTCTCCTTGGTGAGCCATGAGCTGCGCACACCGCTCACCTCCATCCGCATGTTCATCGAGACGCTGGCCCTGGGGCGGCTGAAGGATCCCGCGCAGACGCAGGAGGTGCTGCAGCTGCTCACGCGGGAGACGGAGCGGCTGTCCACGCTGATCGAGCGGGTGCTGGACTGGGCGCGCATCGAGAGCGGGCGCAAGGAGTACCACCGCGAGCACCTGGAGGTGGCACAGCTGGTCGAGGCAACGGTGGCGGCCTTCCGAGCGCAGCGGCTGGACGGCGGCGTGGAGCTGAAGGTGGAGGTGCCAGCGGACCTGCCTCGGGTGGAGGTGGACCGGCATGCGGTGGAAGGAGCGCTCCTCAACCTGCTGCAGAACGCCTACAAGTACAGCGGGCAGGACAAGCGCATTTCGCTCACGGCCCACGTGGACGGCAAGTGGGTGGACTTGTCCGTGGAGGACAACGGCATGGGGATCGCGCCCAGGGAGCGCAAGCGCATCTTCGAGCGCTTCTACCGGGTGGACAACCTGCTGACGCGCAAGACGGAGGGAAGCGGCCTGGGGCTGGCGATCGCCAAGCGCATCATCGAGGCGCACGGCGGGCGCATCCTGCTCCAGAGCGAGGTGGGCAAGGGCAGTCGCTTCACGATCCAGCTTCCGGTGGACAAGGCATGAGCGAGAGCGAGAAGGCGCAGCGCATCCTGGTGGTGGAGGACGATCTGTCCATCCTCACGGGGCTGTCCATGAACTTGCGCATCGAGGGCTACGAGGTGCTGCAGGCGCAAGATGGGCGCACGGGACTGGCGAAGGCGCTGGACGAGGCGCCGGACCTGTTGGTGCTGGACATCATGCTGCCGGAGCTCAACGGCTACGAGCTGCTCAAGGAGCTGCGTCGGCGAGGGCGGGACACGCCCGTGGTGATGCTGTCCGCGAAGGGGTTGGAGACGGACAAGATCCTGGGATTGAACCTGGGGGCGGACGACTACGTGGTGAAGCCGTTCGGCTTGCAGGAGCTGCTGGCGCGCATCAAGGCGGTGCTGCGCCGGCGCCATCCCCCCGCGGGCACGCCGCCGGTGACTTTTGGGGACGTGGAGGTGGAGCTGGTGGCGCGGACGGTGTCGCGGGCCGGCAAGCCGGTGGAGCTGACGGCGCAGGAGTTCAAGCTGCTGGCGCACTTCCTGGCGCACCCGGGGCGCACCTTCACGCGCGAGGAGCTGCTGTCAGGCGCCTGGGGCTTCGACTACGAGGGCAGCGCGCGCACGGTGGACAACTTCGTGCGCCAGCTGCGGCTCAAGTTCGAAGCAGACCCGGAGGATCCGCGCCACTTCCTGACGGTCCGCGGGCTGGGCTACCGGTTCGACCGCTGAGGCCCACTCACAGCGTCGCGACGCCGATCTGCCTCGAGTCCTGCAGGTCGAACGGCTTGCCATCGAAGCGCCCGTAGCGCTCGTGCAGGGTCAGCCCACAGGTCGCCAGCGCCTCATCCAGCTCCTCCGGGGCAAAATGGCGCAGCTTCAGCCGGCGGATGGGCGACGTCCCCCCAGGCGCCTTGCGCTCACGCAAGTGCCGGGCGAACAACGGCCGGCGCGGCTCCAGCGGCGAGCGCGGATCATCGTCGTCGCGGATGATCGCCTCGCGCGGCGGGTTGAGCACGTCGTAGATGAAGGTCCCCCCGGGCGCCAGGTGATGGCACACCGTCGCCAGGAAGGCATCCAGGTCATCCCGGGTCGCCATCACCCCCATGGCATGCTGCGGCGCCAGCACCAGCGGGAAGCGCTCCGTCAGCCGCAGGGCCCGCATGTCCGAGGCGATGAACTGTACGCGGCTGGACACCTCGGCGGACTCCTCGGCCCGGCGCTCCTCGGCAGAGCGGATCATCACCTCGGACGAGTCCACCCCCACCGCCGCGAAGCCATGCCCGGCCAGCGACCAGGGCACCCGCCCGTTGGCGGCTCCCAGCACGAGCACCGGCCCACCGCGCTCCTCGGCCCGCTGCCTATAGAAATGGAGGTCCGGTTCCTGCGCCACCAGCGACAGAGGCGCTCGGCCACGGACATCGTTTCCGCTCATGAGCCCAGGGCGTAGCACGGTTTGGGGGCTCGCCGGGACAGCCGCCTGCACTGCGTGGGAAGTCCTCTGCCCACCTCCTGTCCAGCAACGGACGCCCCAACACCCGTGAGTGCCAGCCGGGCGTTGGCACTCTCCTTGCGTAGGACGAAGGTGGCACGGGTGTCTCCGATACCCGTCTTCATCTGGGGTGAGGGGCCTATGAGGGGCGGATGGCGTTGGGCGGGAGCGCTCGTTGCGGCAAGCCTGGTATGCACGGCGGGCTGCACGGGCAATGGTGGCAAGGACGTTTCGGAGCAGGGCAACCCGGGATTGGATGACCCGACCCCGCTACCGCCCGTCATCCCTCCGCCCACCGAGGAGCAGCCGAAGCCGGACGCTGGCACCCCAGACCCTGGCGCGCCAGACTCGGGGACTCCGGACGCTGGCACGCCAGACTCGGGGACTCCGGATGCAGGGACTCCGGATGGGGGGACGCCTGATGCGGGGACTCCTCCGCCGCCGCCCCCCGTCGTCATCCCGCCTCCCACTACCGAGGGCTGGACTTTCTACGGGGTGAACGAGGGAGGCCCGGAAAAGGTGTACGGCGTGACGGCGGACGCGTCCGGCAACATCTGGGTGGCTGGCGGCGAGGAGGGCCTCTTCGTGCTCAGGCCTGGCGCCACGCGCCTCCAGCGCTTCACTCTGGCGGACGGGCTGCGCCCCTACGGCTACATGCCGGACGGCAGCACGCCCCCGGGTCCCAAGTACCTCAAGGTCATCTCGGTGGCCGGCGGGCCGGCGAACACCGTCTTCGTCGGCTACGAGGGCATGCCCGGCGAGGGCGGGGAGCACTGCGAGTCCAACTGGGACAGCGGCAACCCGGATCCCGCCCGCTACAAGAGCGGTGACGCGGACAAGGTGATGCTGATGCCCGACGGCACCATCGACACGGTGCACTACGACATCTTCTCCGGGCCCGACATCGTCCGGGACGAGCCGCAGGGCCGCGAGAAGCTCTGCAGCATCCTGCGGATCGCCTATGACGCGCGGACGCGCAGCGTGTGGTTCGGAGGCAACCACGGCTTCGCCTGGGGAGATGCGAACATCGAGGCCCGCCCCACCTGCAACGGGCAGTATGGGTGCGGCGTCCTGGAGCACGTCCACCCCGCGCTCAACGCCTACGTCTACTCGCACGAGGCGGAGGACCGGCAGCTCTACCCGAGCGAGCCGTCGCAGTGGCGCGTCCGAGGCGCGCTCCTCACGGATGCCTACTACGGCGTGGCGGTGGACCCGAGCGGCGACGTGTGGTTCGGCGGCTCGGACCGCTCCACCCGGTTCCGCTACATCACCAGCACCGGCAGCTTCGACACCCCCAACTACTTCCGGGCGCAGTCGATGACGGAGGACCGGCCCTACGCCTGGAACCGCTTCGACATCTGGCCGGACGCCGTCACCGAGCCGGGCATGTCCCGGCCCGAGCAGCGCACCTCCGACAACGTCTCCGGCATCGCGGTGACGGGAGATGGCAGCGTGTGGGTGGGCTCGTTCGCCCGCGGACTGGCGCAGCTGACGCCGGATGGGGCCGTGGTGCGCCGGATCAGCGCGGAGCTGGCGGACCACAGGGGCCTGGTCTCCGCGGTGGCGGCGGACCCGCTGAACGACAGCGTCTGGGCGGGCACGAGCTGGGGCGGCGGCCTCAGCCGTGTGAGCGGCGGCACCGTGGCCCACTACGGCGTGACGGTGTTCGGAATGGATCTGGCCATGTCCCGCATCTCCGACATCCAGGTGGACAGGTCGGGCAGCCGGCGCCGCATGCTCGTGGGCTTCATGGGCTACGAGCGCAGCGACAGGCGCTGGGTGGCGGGCTCCATCGGCATCTACGTCGGCGACTGACACGCCAGGGTCCCCACGGCCTGGCGTGCACCGCGGCCGCTCTCCTCTCGGAGGGCGGCCGCGGCCTTTTCACCTCAGGCTCTCCCTTTGGGTCAGCTCAGGGGCTCCACGGACCTCACGATCAGCTCGGTGCGGATGTCCGCGTCCAGGAAGATCTCGGCGCCCTCGACGTGGGAGAGCACCGAGTACGTGCTCGTGCTCCCCTTGTCGTGGTGGATCGTGACCACCCCTTCCGTGGCATTGCAGAGGATGTCCACGACGCGTGGCTCGTTGAGATGCGTCCTGTTGAACAGGAACGCACCGCTGTGGTCAAAAACCACCTTGCGGGTCCGGGCCATCTCTCGAACGGTCCGGACCAGCTCATGCTTGGCTGGGAAGGTCATCGCTGGGCTCTCCTTGGGAAAAAGCTTCGTCGCCCAAGGGACTGTGCGCCGCTGACCTGAACCCGTCTGTACCACCGAAGCGGTATGACTCCTGATTACTTCGGCAGCGCCCGGTGCTTCTCGAAGAGCGCCTGCTGGCGGCTGACGAGCGGCACCTGCTTGCCGGCCAGCCACATGCCCAGCGGCCGGCTCGAGGACTCCAGCGGATCGCCATTCCACAGCACCAGATCCGCCACCGCGCCCGGGGCGATGCGCCCACCCTCCACCCCGAACACCTCCGCCACGTTCGAGGTGATGGCGCGCAGCGCCTCCGTGTGCGGCATGCCCCACGCGACCGCGTTGCCCGCCTCCTGCGGCAGCGTGCGCACCTGGTAGGGATCGCCCAGCGTGGAGAAGAGCACCTTCACCCCCGCGGCCCGGAGCAGCACCCCCGAGTCCAGCCGGCTGCTCAGCGCGTCGAAGTCCTTGGGCAGGTTTTGCGTCGGCAGGAGGATGACCGGCACCTTCGCCACCGCCAGCTCCCTGGCCACGAGCCACGCCTCGTCTCCGCCCGCGATGATCAGCTTGAGCCCGTACTCCCGCGCCAGCTCCAGCGCCGCGAGCAGATCCGAGACCCGCGTCGCGAACACCACCACCGGCAGCTTCCCGGACAGCACATCCTGGAGCGCCTCCAGATCCAGCCGGCTCGCAGCCACCGGCCGCATGCGGTTCTGCTCGAAGTCCCCCCTGCGCTTGCCGTACTCGCGTGCGTCGAAGAGCAGCTCGCGCAGGCGCTCGACCACCTCGGAGCGCGAGCTGGACAGGGCGTTGCGGCCAGCGTTGTCCAGGTTGATGTGGAGCGCCAGCGGTGAGCGGCGCACGCTGCCGTCCATCGCCACCCAGGCGCTCTGCCCCGGCACCAGCCCGCCCGAGGGCACCGCCGCCGACGCCGTCACTCCGCCCAGCCGCGCCACCGGGAAGAGCGCGGATGCCGGGTTGACGCCGTCCGCCGCCCGCTGCGCCGCGCGGATGGGCTCCTTCGCTGCCGCCTCGCCCCGCGGACCGTAGTCGAACGTGGAGTCCTCCTGCGCCACCTCCACCAGCCCCAGGCCCGAGAAGGCCTCGAGGAGGCCCGGCGTCAGCAGGCGCCCCTGCCCCTCCACCGCACGGCAGCCCGCCGGCAGCACCCCCGCCGCGCCGGCCTGCACCCGCGTCACCTTCCCCGCCTCCACGACGACCGAGGCATCCTTCAGCCACTCGGTGCCGGTAAAGACCGTGACGCCCTGGAAGGCCGTGCACGCATCGCCGCGC
>NZ_DASPHO010000333.1:0-2152 GCF_035629615.1 Hyalangium sp.
CTTCAGGTGCGTCGTGCGGCGCAGCTCCTCCTGCGCCACCCGCTGGGCGACCTCGTCCTCCTTCCACGCTCCGGCGATGCCCGACAGCTCCGCCTCGCGGGCGGCCATGGTGTCGGCCACCTCGGACTGGCGGTCCAGCAGGGCGGCCAGCTCTCCCTCAGCCTGGGCGACGCGGGTGCTCGTCTCCTCCAGATCCTTGCGCCAGTAGGCCAGGTCCTGATCGTCGCGCTGCACCGAGCGCTCCAGCGCGTGGACCTCTCCTGCCAGCTTCTGCAGGGCCTCGGACTCGGCCTCCAGCTCGGCGCGGCGCCGGGTGATGGCCTCCTCCAGCTCGCGCACCCGATCCAGGTTCTCGCGCTCCTCGGTGCCCAGGCTCTCCAGCCGCACCTGGAGCACCTTCTTCTCCGCGAGCAGCTCCAGGAAGCGGTGCGAGGCGGAGTGCAGATCAATCTCGCGCATGCGCGCCTTGAGCTTCTTGTACTTCTCCGCCTTCTTCGCCTGCCGGGCGAGCGTGTCGAGCCGCTTCTCCAACTCGTTGGTGATGTCCGTGACGCGCAGGAGGTTGGCCTCGGTGGCCTCCATCTTCCGCTCGGCGGCCTTGCGGCGGGACTTGTACTTGGTGACGCCGGCGGCCTCCTCGATGATGGTGCGGCGATCCTCGGGCTTGCTGGAGACGATCAGACCCACCCGGCCCTGCTCGATGATGGAGTAGGCCTTGGTGCCCACGCCGGTGCCCAGCAGCATCTCGGTGATGTCGAGCAACCGGCAGATGGCCTTGTTGATGAGGTACTCGGACTCGCCGCTGCGGAACAGGCGCCGGGTGACGGTGATCTCTGGGAAGCCCTGGTACTGCGGGGCCAGCTGATCCGTCTCCTCGAGGGTGAAGGTGATGGACACCTCCGCCATGGACAGCGGCGGCTTGGACTCCGAGCCGTTGAAGATGACGTCCTCCATGCCGCGGCCACGGAGGTTCTTCGCGCTCTGCTCGCCCATGGCCCAGCGGATGGCGTCCACCACGTTGGACTTGCCGCAGCCGTTGGGGCCGACGATGCCGGTGACGCCGTCATCGAAGCTGAAGACGCTGCGCTCCATGAAGGACTTGAAGCCGGTGATGTCCAGGCGCTTGATTCGCATCCAGCGGGCTCCTGTGGGGCTTGGTGCGCGAGGGGTGGGAATTCGCTCCAAGGCCGAAAAATCGGCCCCGGAATGTGGTCAGGAGTATCAGTCACCCGTGAGCAGATCAAGCGTGACCATGCACCGTGTGACCCTACATTTCTAAAGTCGCCCTGTACCGTCAACGATCGGCGTGAAAGGGCGGTAAGGGGTTGAAAAGTGAGAGGTGCACCCTACCTTCCCAGTGATCTTTCTGGAGGAAGCCTACGTACGCGCCCTTACTCGTCCTCTCGGTCCTCGTAGGAGCCACGCCGGCGGGTCTACCCGACCGGTCTGACATGCCCTCCCCGGAGGCGGCCTGTCCGAACCCGTTCTTCCCCTTGGAGGACGGGCTGAAGTTGACCTACCGGGCCGGATCCTCGGAGTTGACGATCTCGACGCGTGGGGTGACGTCCACGCCCGAGGGGCTCAAGGGACTGCTGGCGGTGGATCTGAAGGGCCGCAGCGGGGAGACGGAGGCCTTCTGTACCTCCCAGGGGGTGCGGACGGGGCTTGGCGGCCTGGAGGGCACGCTGCTGTCGGCGTCCGGCATGCGGGTGGAGGTGGTCTCCGCGGAGGGAATGGCGGTGCCGCCGGCCGCACACATGGTGCCCGGCGCGTCCTGGAAGAACTCGCTGTCGGTGAAGCTGCAGCCGCCGGAGGGCTCGAAGATGCCGGCCGGGATGGTGCTTGCCAGCACGTTCGACAAGGAGGCGACCGTCCTTGGGGAGGAGGAAGTTACGGTCGGGGCGGGCACCTTCAAGGCGCTGAAGGTGAAGAACACCACGACGGCGCGGGCCAGCCGCCCCGGCGCTCAGGGGCGGTCGATCGAGAGCTTCATCTGGTTCGCGCCTGGGGTAGGGATCATCAAGGTGTCCACTGGGGGCAACACGGATCTGGAGCTGCTCAAGGTGGAGCGGCCCGCGGCGGCGGTGCAGAAGGTGCCGGCCCGGGGCAAGAAGACCACGAAGCTCTGATCAGTAGGGCAGGCAGTAGCGGA
>NZ_DASPHO010000334.1:0-10405 GCF_035629615.1 Hyalangium sp.
GGCCCTCTCTCCATTCGTCGCTGGAGCCGAATTTCGTGGGAATTATTTCTGCGGATTCCGACCCGGGGGCTTGGGGCCGGTCAGGGAGGGGCCTCTTTGACGAGAGAGACATGCCCCACCGAAATACCGTCAGGGGCAGCCTCTTGGAGGCGGCGATTCTGCTGCAGCGCCTGCACGGCCCACGTCACGTCAAAGGCCTGGGTCGAGTGCAACACGTAGAGGTCCTCGCGGCCCAGGGTGTCGTCCAGCTCGATGGCGCCTGGGAGCAGTGGCTGGGTCGCATCGTAAGGAGCGCCGGCCTCACCCCCGAACGGATGGTAGACGGTGACGGTGCCTCGCGCGTCGCGACCCAGCACTGCGGCAAACCCGCTCGTGGAGGCCTTCACCTCGAAGCGCAGGACATCGTGAGGAACGAGGGGCACGTCGGGTGAGACCGGGCGGCTGCTCTCGCCGACCTTGCGGTGCAGGACCAGCAGTACCGGGCCCTTGGCAGTATACGGACCCTCTGGATCCTCTATGGGAGGAAGGAGCACCAGCACGAGCGCCGCCGCCGCGAGTGCCGGGACGAGCAGCACGGGCCGCCACCACTGCGCCCGCCGCCGTTCTTCCCGATAACGCGCCACCAGGGGCCCCGGCGGGTGCCGTACGAAGAAGGCCCCCGAGTCCGCACGCAGCTCCGCCACCCGCGCTTGCAGCTCGGGAGAGCGGGCCAGCACTGCCTCAATGCGAGCCTTCGCCTCCGCGTCGAGGACATCCGCGAGATATCGCTCCAACATCGCGTCTGTGACGCGCCGGGGTTCAGGCGTCATGAGGAGCTCCGCCGGGTGAGCCGAGCGCTGCGCTTGCGGGCGCGCTCGGCGAACTGGTGGAGCAGGTCGGAGACCTCCTTGCGATCGAGGCCCAGCACCTCGCCGATCTCCTGCATGGAGTAGCCTTCGACGAAGGAGAGGACCGCGGCGGTGAGTGTCTGGGTCGGCTCTCCATCGGTGAGCAGGGAGAGATCCCTCAAGGCCTCGACGCGAGCCATGCCTCCCTCATGCGAGCCAGTCCCCTCTCCCGAGCGCGCGGGGGCCTCGTCCTCTGAAATATCGAATGAGCCCAGCACTCCGGACCAGCGGGAATTTCGCCGCAGCCGGTCCACGGCCTTGTGGGTGGCGATCTGATAGAGGACGGTGAAGGGTGAGGCCTCGCGTCGCAAGGAGTGCTCGCTGCGCATGTAGGCGAGGAAGGTGTCCTGGGTCACATCGAAGGCCTCCTCGTCGTCCCGGAGCATGGCACGCGCGCGGCGGTTGATCGCGGGCCCAAAACGCCGGTACAACGCATCAAGTAGACTCTCACCCGCGTGACCCATCATGTCCTGTTTGGACTGTAAATGAGAGTCTCCGTGGTGGCTAGAGTGCTGGACGGGCGCCCCGGCTTTCGTGGCAGAGTGCCCGGCTCGTGAGAGTCTCCGCCCTGTTTCTTCCGGTTCTGCTGCTCGCCCTGGGGTGCTCGCGCCCCCTCTCCTCGCAGGCCCTGGGGCTCGAGTATGAGCCTCCCTCGGGGGTGAAGTTCACCTCGGAGGAGGCGGGTCCTCCGACGGTGGCCCGCTTTGAAGGAGGGCTGGAGCTGCGCTCGGTGCCAGGGCCGCCGCCCCCGCTGGGCGCCGCCCCGGAAGCGGTGCTGGGCGCGGCGGGCCTGCAGGTGCCGGGCAAGGTGATGAACACTTCTCAGGGGTCGATCACCGCGGGGCCCGTGGCGCGCTACGAGTTCCAGCAGGGCGAGGCGCGCACGCTCGTGTACTTCCTGCCGAGACCCGATCGTTTCGTGCTCCTCACCTTTACCGCCCCGGAGCGCGACTTCGGGCCGCGCTCGGGACGGGTGGAGCGCTCGCTGTCCACGCTGAAGCTGCTGCGCTGAGGCTGCTGTACGCAGTCACGGCGCTAGCGGGATCTCGGCCCGCCGCCGGCCCATTGGTAGCCCGCGGTGGCTCCCGCCCCCACCAACCCCAGCGCAATGCTCTGGCGCCACGGCTTCAGCCGGGAGCCCGGCGACGCGAGCCGGTCCAGCACTGCATGAGCTGCCGCGCCCAGCAGCGTGCCCACCGCGGCTCCTCCCATCGCCCCGAGGAGTGCTCTTCCCCGGTGGTGGCTCCCCTGGAAGGCCCACTCGCCCATGGCCCAGGTGCCCAACCCCGCCAGAGCCGGTGTCGCCACCAGCCCCACGCCCAAGAGGGACACCTCCCACTCCGCCCAGCGCGGGCCTGCATCCTGGGCTCGGACGAAGAGGAGTCGCGAGGGCAACCACCCCGCCACCATGCCCGCGCCGGCTTGGGCCCCCACCTTCCAGGAGCGCTCCTCCCCCACGCGGCTGGTGGCGAACACGCCCCCGAGTGGCAGCAGCGTCAGCGCGCCGTGCGCCACCCAGGCCCCGGTGGAGAGCGGCGCGTCGGTGGGGCCTCGAGCAGGTGGAGCCCCGCCCCGTTCTGGCATCCAGTGGACAGGCGCGGAGTCCGGCTGCGCGAAGGAGGAGGTGGCCCAGAGCAGGAGCCAGAGAAAGACAGCGCTACGGGCCAGGGTGACCAGGGAGATCCGCATAGGGGCTTGCCTGCGCACGCCCCCACAAGTAGGGCGTCCACGGCGGCCAACGGGTGGACACGGTGCCCGCGGATCGCCACTGGTGCTCTGGAACGAGTCCGCGGTCTTGGCCGACCAGCCGACAGACTCTCTGGACGAGCCGTCTCCTGGCGCACGCCTCGAAGTGTCAGCTGTCCTCCATCGCCGGGCTCGGGAGCACCCATTTCAGGCGCCCGGCCCCGGCTCGGGACATAGCTTCCCGCGGTGAACCGCTGCTGGCCCGCACTCCTCCTGGCTTGGACATTCCTGGGCTGCGCCTATCCCAACCACCGGCATGATCTCCGCATTCGGAGCGTGCCGGACGGACCTGAAGGGCTGTCCCAGGCCTTCTTCCAGTCCACGGGCGTGGCGCTGGAGCCGGGCCACCGCGTAGAGCTGGTGCACAATGGGCGCATCTTCGACGCCATCGAAGAGGAGGTGCGTGCGGCGCGCTTCAGCATCCACATCCTCAGCTACATCTGGCGGCCGGGTGGGCCCTCGGATCGATTGCTCCGGGCCCTGCGCGAGCGCCGGCCGGGGGTGGCCTGCCGGGTGCTCGTGGATCCCATGGGGAGCGTGAACTTCGAGGCCGTGGCCTCGGAGCTGGTAGCCATCGGCTGTGAGCCGCGCGTCTTCCGCCCCATCCAAGGCGCCATTGCCTCGCTGGACCTGAGGCGCATGCTGGCGCGGATGCACCGCAAGCTGGTGGTGCGGGATGGAGAGGTGGGCATCACCGGGGGGTGGGGCATCTGGAAGAGCTGGGACGGGGCTGCGCGCAACGCGGACGAGTGGCGCGACACCAACGTCCGGGTGTGGGGGCCGGCGGTTCGGGGCCTGCAGCAGGCCTTCGCGGAGAACTGGCAGGAGGCCGGCGGAGACTTCCTGCCGGCCGCGTGCTTCCCGCCGCAGGCTCCGGCGGGCGAGGCCCGTGCGGGCTTCGTGGCCAGCACGGGGGAGGTGTTCCTCTCGGATGGGAAGAGGATGACGCTGGTGGCGATTGCCGCAGCCCGGCGCCGGCTGTGGATCGCCAACTCGTACTTCATCCCGTCGCAGGACATCAGCGACATGCTCATCCTCAAGGCGAAGGAGGGCGTGGACGTACGGGTGCTGGTGCCTGGGAGACACCATGACGTCGCCCCGGTGCATGCGGCGCAGCGGGGCTCGTACGCTCGGCTGCTCGAGGGCGGGGTGCGCATCTGGGAGTACGAGCTCTCGATGATGCACGCCAAGACGATCCTGGTGGATGATCGGCTGAGCGTCATCGGGTCGACGAACATGGACCCGCTGTCACTGGACGTGGTGGAGGAGGGCTCGCTGGTGGTGGAGGACCCGGCGCTGGCGGCGGAGCTGGAGCGGGACTTCGAGCACGACATGGTGCACTCGCGGGAGATTCACGCGAGTGGTTGGCGGCGGCGCGGGTTGCTCCAGCGGCTGGGGGCGCAGCTCCCGAACCTCATTGGCCGCTACCTGTGAGGCGGCGGTCTCCGTTCCGGTCCGTCGCCTCGGTTCGCGGCCCGGGGCACGCGCGGCGTATGCTGCACGGCACCTGGTTCCATTCGGAGGTCCCCTTTCGTGGCGGTTCCCGCCCCCGCGCTCAGGCAGATGCAGAACTCCTCGCTCTATGCAGGGGTGCTCGGGTCCCGGTGGGCCGGGCTGCCCCCCAGCGTGCGCCGCCTGCACGAGCCCGGAGGTGCCAGGGGCCTGTTCACGATCCGCCGGCGAGCGGGTCCGCTGTCCGCGCTGCTGGGGTGGCTCTCTCGCTTCCCGGCCGCGGGTGAGCAGGTGCCCACCCGGCTCGTGGTCCGGCAGGACGGAGCCGTGCAGCGCTGGGAGCGCAGCTTCGGTGGCCACTTGCTCACCACGGTGCAGCGGGCAAGGGAGGGGGGGCTGATCGGTGAACGGTTTGGCCCCGTGGAGTGCGTCTTCCAGCTGCGTCCCGTGGAGGGCGGCATTGCCTACGAGCAGGTGGGTGCCTGGCTCTGCGTGGGGCCGTGGCGCCTGTCGCTGCCCCGTGTGCTCGCGCCGCGCGTCGAGGCCACGGCCACAGCGGCCTCGGCGGGCATGCGCGTCCAGGTGAAGATCGGCTCCGCGCTGGCGGGCTGGCTGCTCACCTATGAGGGCCTCGTGAGTCCGGAGGAGGAGTCTCCATGAGCACCGCGCTGTGGCTGCTCGCCATCCAGGGAGTGCTGGGCGCGCTCGACACGCTCTACTACCACGAGTGGCGTGCGCGCCTGCCGGCGGGAGTTCCAGGCACCCGGCCCGAGCTGCTGCTCCATGCGGCGCGCGACTTCCTCTATGCGCTCCTTTTCGGGAGCCTGCCCTGGGTGGCGTGGAGAGGAGCGTGGGCGGGAGTGCTCGCGCTCGTCATCGCGACGGAGATCGTCATCACGCTCGCGGACTTCGTCGTGGAGGACCGGGTGCGCCAGCCGCTCGGTGGCGTGTTCCCGGGGGAGCGGTGCATGCACACGGTGATGGCCATCCTCTATGGCGCGGTGCTGGCCCACCTCGCTCCCGTGCTGCTCGCGGCGTGGGAGCTGCCCACGGGGCTCGTCATGGAGCCTGCGCCGGTGTCTCAGGCCTTGCGCGTGGGGCTCAGCCTCATGGCGGTGGGCGTGCTCTGCTCGGGAGTGAGGGATTTCTACGCGGCGCTCCAGCTTCCAGGAGGGCACTGGCCCTGGCACCTGGCCGTGCCTGCCGGGCCGGAGACCTCCGCTCCTTCTGGAGCGAGGCAGGGGTGAGGGCTGTCGGCGGTCCGAGGCTCAGCCCCTCATGATCACGGACAGCACGGCGCCCACGACGACGAAGATGCCACCTATCCCACCGAGGATGAGCGGCATGATCCACACGTTGGCGAAGCTGTGGATGCGCATGTCCTCGGGATTCGCCGGATCGTAGAGGACGACGACGCTCTCGCCCTCCTTGTAGCGCGGCGGGTTGGAGCCCACGGAGGAGACCACCTCCTTGGTGGCCCCCGCCTGCGTCCGGTAGCGCAGCACGGGGTGGTACGACCGGCTGTGGTTCCTGCCGTGGCGCTGCTGGAGGCTGATGACCTCGGCCCGAGCCTCTCGCGCCGTGGCCAGGAAGCGCCTCGTCCGGGTGACCGCGAAGAAGCAGCCCGCCAGGAGCCCCAAGCCTGCCAACACGAAGATAGGACCGATGATCGACACTCAGCGTCTCCTCACCGAAGCAAGCCGCTAGCAGAGCCCAGGTCCGGGCCGTGCGCAAATGAACTCCTTCCGGATGAGCGGAGGACTCGGGAGCCTTGACCGGCTGTTCCCTTGGGCTGACGCTGCTCCCCCGAGGGAACATGATTCGCAAGGACTACATCGAACGGCTCATCGAGCAGTTCGCCGCCGCGTTCGCCGCTTTGTCGAAGCTGCGCCGCGAGCGGCGGGCGGAGGAGGCGCAGCAGTTCATCCGCGACACGGCGCTCTCGGCGCTGGGCATGGAGTACGCCACGCTCACCATGGCGGATGCGGCCTCCACGGCCCGGCTCCTGGGAGACCCGCTGCGGGTGGTGGGGCTGGCCCGGCTGGTGGCCGAGGAGGGAGAGCTCTTCCACGAGCAGGGAGAGCTCGCCCGGGCTGGGGTGAGGTGGGGGCTGGCGCTGGAGCTCTTCCTCGAGGCACGGGAGCTGGGCGCCACGCTCGCAGGTGAGGATGCGCAGGTGTTCGCCGGACTCCAGCAGAAGGTCGAGCCCACGCTGCTCTCCGAGCGCTACCAGCGGCTGCTCGCGGGCTCCGTTACGCCCCCAGGCTCCCGCGACACCTGAGGGGTGTGGCAGGGCCTTGGGGCGAGAGGGATGCGAAGCCGCTGGAGGCCATCGCCCTCAGTGGCGCAGCGGCAGGGAGAACTCGAGATTGAAGCGGGTGCCCGCCTGCTCTGGCTTCACCGCGGCGGCCACCTTGATGAGCTGCTTGCCGCCCTCGCCGGGCACAAGCTGCGCCTCCAGCTTGCCGATCTCCTGCGAGCCACTGAAGAGGAACACGTCGGCGGCCTGCGAGAAGAGGGCTGACATGTCCTGGGCGCTGGAGCCGGCCGGCAGCTGGTCGCGCACCCACAGCGCGAAGCGCACGATGCGGCCGGTGAGGATCTGCGCCGGCAGCGGCATGACGTGGGCGTTGCTGCAGGCCATGGGCACCGCGGAGAGCAGCAGCATGTCCGTGTTGCGGCCGCTGCCCACCCCGAGGATGCCGAGCTCGGACAGGCGCGTCTGCGCGCGGATGGAGAGGAACGCCTCGGTGGGGTAGGCCGAGCCCGCGTCCTTCCCGCTCGAGGGCTCCCACGTGCCCGGCGCGCGCAAGGCGCCTGGCTGTCCGGTGATGCGTGCGAAGCCGCTCGTGGCCTGGAAGCTCGCCGAGAGCATCGCCGCCACCGAGAAGACGGGGCTGGTGAAGCTGGCGCGGTTGAGCGCCCCGCGCCTCTCGCTCGCGGCCACCGTGCGGTTGAGCACCGGGCACAGCCACCGGGTGGAGTCTTCCTTGCGCAGCTCGGCCCAGTCTCCCTGGGTGCCGAGCTTCGCGTCCTCCAGCGCGTTGGGCAGCTCCGCCAGCGTGGTGCCCAACAGCGCGGGCGTCACCGCCACCACCACGGCCACCTGCGCCTCCTCGCCCACCGAGGACAGCCTGCGCAGCCGCGCCACGTCGTCCGTGGCGTCGATGACGAAGCACACATCCGGGCGCTCGAAGGGCTCGGCGTTCACCGCCTCCTCCATCGCCTCCGGCACCTGCGCGGGCTCCACGTCCACCACCTGGAGCGCGATGCCGGACGAGCTGGAGCACTGCTCCAGCAGCAGCTTCAGGCCTCGCCACGCCGCCTCGATGCGCGCCACGGGCTCGGCGGCGAGCAGGTCCTTCGCGGTGTTGATCACCGCCAGCTCGATGGCGTCACGCACCGCCCGGCGCGAGTCGGGGCTCATCCGGGCGGGGCCCGCCGCCTTCGGGGCCGTGGCCTTGATGAAGGCATCCACGCCCGCCTTAGCGGTGGCCGTCGGCGAGGAGGCCTCCGCGCTCGCGAGCAGCTCGCCGACGAGATCTCCCCCTCCTCCGGAGGATGCGGCAGGAGCGCTCGGCGCGGCCGGAGCCTCGGGCTCGACTTTGCCTCCCAGCGCCGCGGAGACGGCGGCGGACAGACGACCGGCACCCACGACTTCGGCGACGCGCGCGGCGCCTTCCTCGGGAGTGAGGGGGCGGGAGGGGTCCGCCTTCATGAACCCCTCGGTGAGCGCCTGGAGCTTCTTGAGCTCGGGCACGGCGGCGATGAGGTCCATCACCTGGAAGGCGCGCAGCTTGTCGAAGGACAGCTCAAACGTCCGATGCTCGGCGCCGCCCAGCCGATCCGGCACGGTGACGCGCAGCCCGGAGGCGGCCTTGGCCAGCTCCGAGGCGAAGGAGTCCCCCGTCAGCAGGAACTTCCGGCCCGAGGGCGAGGCCGTCAATGCCCCCGCCACCCACCAACGCACCCGCGCACCCTCTGTACTCATACTCTGGCTCATGCCCTCTCCTTGGGCCTGGAAGGAATCGAGGGGGCGTACGTTAGCCTGGACCCTGAGCTCGCCAATGGGCCGAAGGGGGTAACGCGGTGCGTTAAATTCCTGCGACCCAGGAGGCTGGCGGGTTGAGTGGAGGACATGCCACCCAGAAGCCTGACTGGGAGTGCTGTTGCGGATCAGCCGCGGGCCCCTGTTAGGATCCGCGAACTCATTGTGACGCACCCTTGGAGGGTCCGCGTGTCCTACGTCCAGCTTCCAGACAGTCCGATCATTGGCCGCAACCTCGTGGGTGGCGAGTGGATTACCCCCACCGGCGCCCCGATGCTCGACGTGCGCAGCCCCTACACGGGCGGTGTCATCGGCCGCATTCCCATGACGCCCACCGCGGCGGTGGCTCCGGTGGTGGAGGCCGCGAAGAAGGCCGCCGAGGGCTGGCGCGCCATGGGCTTAAGGGAGCGCACCTCGCGCCTGCTCCGCTTCCGCATGCTGTTGGAGCAGAACCTGGACAAGCTGGCCAACTCGGCCGCGCGCGAGGCGGGCAAGACGGTGGGCGAGGCGCGCGCCGGGGTGCTCAAGGGCATCGAGGTGTGTGACTACGCCCTCTCCCTCCAGAACCTGGACTCGGGCGGGGCCATGGAGGTGAGCCGCGGCGTCACCTGCGAGTTCAAGCGCGAGCCGCTGGGCGTGGTGGCGGGCATCACCCCGTTCAACTTCCCGGCCATGGTGCCGCTGTGGATGATCCCCAACGCGCTCATGGTGGGCAACGCGTTCATCCTCAAGCCCTCGGAGAAGGTGCCGCTCACCTCGCTCATGCTGGGCGAGCTGCTGATGGAGGCGGGCGTTCCTCCTGGAGTCTTCTCCATCGTCCACGGTGGCAAGGAGGCAGTGGACGGCATCCTGGCGCACCCGGACATCCAGGCCGTGGCCTTCGTGGGCTCCACGGGCGTGGCGAAGCGCGTGTACACGGAGGGCACCGCGCGCGGTAAGCGGGTGCTGGCGCTGGGCGGGGCGAAGAACCCGCTCATCGTCGTGCCGGATGCGGATCCGGTGTTCACGCCGCAGGCAGTGGTGGACTCCTTCACCGGGTGCGCGGGCCAGCGCTGCATGGCGGCCAGCGTGATGGTCGCGGTGGGCGACGTGCAGAACATCATCGACGAGATGGTGCGCCGCGCCGCCGCGATGGAGATGGGCCCGGGCATGGGCGCGCTCATCGATCGCGCGTCGCAGGAGCGGCTGGAGGCGGCCATCGCCAAGGCCGAGGCCGAGGGCGCCAAGGTGCTCATTGACGGGCGCGGCAAGAAGCCCTCGGGTGCGGCGTGGGCCGGCGGCAACTGGATGGGCCCTACCATCCTGGACCATGTGCGTCCGGAGATGGAGGCCGCGCAGAAGGAGCTGTTCGGTCCGGTCATTTCCATCGTGCGCGTGCCGACGCTGACGGCGGCCATGGAGCTGCAGCACTCCTCGCCGTACGGCAACGCCGCCTCCGTCTTCACGACCAACGGCGCGGTGGCCCAGCATGTGGTGGACCACGCCAAGGCCGGCATGGTGGGTGTGAACGTGGGCGTCCCGGTGCCGCGGGAGCCGTTCTCCTTCGGGGGTATCAATGACTCGCGCTTCGGCCACGGGGACATCACCGGGCAGGGGGGCGTGGAGTTCTGGAGCTACCTGAAGAAGGTGACGCGCAAGTGGACGGCGCGCACCGATGGCTCGTGGATGAGCTGAGCCGTAAGGACTTGCTGATCCGGGAGAGGACACCCTCCCGGGAAAGCCGGAGAGTCGATTAAGCTGGGGGTGTGCTTGTACCCCTCTTGCTGCTGACCCCTCTGCTGTGCGCCACGACTCCAGCGGCTTCCTCCCGCGTGGAGCTCGTCTTCGGTGGGGACGTCATTCCGCACGGTGCGGTGAAGCAGGTGGCGCAGGAGCACGCCCGCACTGCGCCGGCTGAGCAGGAGAGTGAGGCACCGCGCTCGCTCAACAATGACGGGTGGGACCATGTCTTCGGGCCCATCGCGGACGTCCTGCGCTCGGCGGACGTGGCGGTGGTGAACCTGGAGACGCCCGTCACGGACAACAAGAAGGCAGTGGCGCGGGAGCTCCTGTTCAACGCTCCCTCGGCCATGGTGCGCGCGCTGGCGGCGGCGGGCGTGAAGGTCGTCTCCACGGGCAACAACCATGCGAGGGATCAGCACCTGAAGGGGATGGTGGAGACGCTCCGGCACCTGGACGATGCGGGGATCCAGCACGTGGGGACGGGAGCTTCGCGGGAGGCCGCCTGGGAGCCGGTGGTGATGGAGGTGAAGGGGGTGCGGCTGGGCTTCCT
>NZ_DASPHO010000335.1:0-31885 GCF_035629615.1 Hyalangium sp.
TCATCGTTGTTGTCGACGAAGGGCTCCGTCAGATCGTACTTCGGGTCGAACTCGCCCTCGTCGAACTGGCCGTTGTTGTTCTTGTCGTCGTACCCCTCCTCGCCCGTGGTGATGGCGATCATGGCCACCAGGTTGTCGCGCGGGTTGTTGCGCTTGCCGGGACGGATCGGATCGTCACGGAACGGCTCCGGACGGTTCTCCATGGGGTTGATGAGGGTGCCGAAGTCCTCGATGGGGTTCGGCGTCCAATAGAACGGGTGCATCCACAGGGGAGCGAGGTAGTCGCCCGTGTGGGTGGCGTCATTGGTCGGGTTCCACGTGAACGTGCCCGGATCCGTCTCCACGGGGATGGGGTAGGACGTCTTGTAGAGGATCTCCGCGTTGCCCACGACGTCCGTCACCGAGGTGGCCGTCGGTCCAACCGTGCCCCCCTCGGTGATGAAGGAGACCTGGGCGCCAGCGATGCCATCACCGTTGCGATCCGCCACGTGGGCGATGCAGCGCGCCTTCACGCCCGCGATCAGGTAGCGCGTCTCATCCCACGCGCCCAAGGCGTGCAGACCACCGGAGCCATCTCCGGAGAACTTGCCGCACTGGAAGGTGAACTGCTTGCCGTTGGCGCCCGCGCCGGCGAAGGAGACCGCCGGGCTCACCGCCGTCTTGTCCCCCGCGGTGGCGACCACCACCACCGAGGCCACGCGGCCCGTGGCCACCAGCTGGGTAGAGGCGATGCCGTCTCCCACGTTCGTGGAGGCCTCCGTGGGGTTGAGCGACACCCCCGGCACCTCGGACTGCAGCCGGAAGCTGACCGAGGTACCCGCCTGGGGGTTGCCACGGCTGTCGATGGCCCTGAAGCGCAGGGTCGTGATCTCACCCAGCCGAGGGTTGGCTGGAGACTGATCGACAAACTCCAGCGTGGCAGGGGGCGGCGGCTCGCACGCCACCAACACGGCGCTCGCGAGCATCACGCATGAGACCAGGCCCAGACGCATCTGCGGTGACTCCTTGGAAGAGGGAGGGCCGAGCGCCGGAGATGACGCCTGGCCAACAGTTCCCCATCTTCCAGGGCTGCCCTGCGTCGAGTCAAGGACAGGCACGGCGCCGCGAGCCCTGAGGGAGGGCCGCGGCGCCGCGGTTAGGCGGTCGAGCCGTTGAACATCACCCGCGCCACGCCTAGCAGGCGATCGACATCACGGGCCGTGAGGCCCCGGGCACGGGCAAAGTCCGACAGCGGCCGGAGCAGATCCTCGGTTTGGGCGAGGGACTGCTCCGTTCCAGCAAACAGCTCCCCGAGGCTGACTCCCAAGGCGCTGGCGAGCGCGGCGAGCGTCTCCACATGGGCGACGCGCTCTCCGCGCTCGATCATGGAGAGAAATGACACGCTGATCTGAGCCCGCTCCGCGAGCTCTTCCTGGGTCCAACGCTCGGGCCGCTGCGTGCGCAGCTCGCGGATGCGTTGGCCGATACGTTTTCCGAGTTCCGACACGGAGATCTTGCCCTCCTGGGGACGTTGTAGGTTTGAGACAACTACTGGGGGCGTCTTGGGATTCCTCTGTCCGTCAAACTTCAAGACCCAAAGGCCCCGACACCGGCCACACTCAGGTTGATTCCGAAGTCCGGCCGCTTCTGGCCACGCTGTAACGTGGCCACTCCCTCGATACGCCAGCAGTCACACGCGGGACCATACGATACCCCTAACACCTGCTGAGCCAGGGGCGACTGCATCTTCGCGAGTGGCTGCACGATGGCTTCGTACCGCAGACCGAGCCCGATTCCGAGCGACAAACGCGCGCCCGCAACGAGCAGCTGGGCACGGGCCTGGCTCTCTGCCGCGGGGCCAACCAGGGCGTCAATGCCTCGGCGAAGTCGATCTGATCCCACCGCCACCAGATCATCGTACCGGGCATAGAGCGCCTCGCCCTGGCCATTGTCGATGGCGGCGTCCGCACTGAGCTGGGTGATCTGGGTGGTGTTGGGATCGAAGCGCACCAGCCCTCCGGCATGGAACACGCCTGCATTGGCATTCAGGCGAGCGTAGGTATCACGCAGCATCCCCCCTACCTCACCTTCCGTGCTGCCTCCTCCCAAGGGAGGGGGATGGCGGGTCAGATCGAACCCCTGCCCCAGGCGCAACCGGAGCACCTCACGCCGCTGGTCGGCCTGCTTGAGCTGGAGGGTCTGGCTCACCTCCACCACGGCCTGAAGGAAGCCATGCTCGCGGCCATCCGGCCCCATGGGAAGCGCCGCGTCAATCTCGTCGTACCGCTGCGAAGGGAGTTCAGGCGAGGCGCCAGGCGGCGGGACGCCTCCCCACACGCCGGGCACGTAGCGCAGCTCCACGGAAGGAACGATCGTGTGGCGCCAGGCGGAGGTGCCCTTCTCGAAGGTGCGGGCCAGCTCCGAGTCCGCGACGAGCCCGAGCAGCGGATAGCCGCGCTGCGCCATACGCCCGGACACCTCGCCCACGTAGAAGTCCTGCCGAAGCGCCAGCGAGGGGGTCAGCCGCGCATACGGCCCCAGCCCGAAGGAGGTGGAGAGACGCGGGAAGAAGTCGAGCCGATCGCGGGCCTCGCGATCCGAGGCATCGAAGAGGCCGTTGGACTGGGTGGCAGCGTAGAGGCCCAAGAGGCCCTTGGCCGGGGCGGCGTCCGCTCCGCTTGGGATGAAAAGGCCGTCCTCTCCTTCATCGCCGAACCTCCGGGTGAGCGGCGAGAGGCGGGTGAACTCCATGCGCAGCCCCACCGCCCACCGCTTGCCAAGGAGCCGCTCGGGCAGCGCCACCGTCAGTTGGGGCAGCTTCTGGAAGGTGATGGGCCCGGGGACGACGGACCGGTCGAGGTTCGTCGCGGAGGGGATGCGATCGTCCCTCAGGAAGAAGTAGCCCCAGCGGATGTCCTGGCGCAGCGACACCTCCACTCCCGCGTAGTGCTGCTCGCCTCGGTGATAGAGCACCCCGCTGCTGCGCAGGTACTGGTTCTCGCGGGCGACGATGTCTGCCGTGAGATCGCGCGTGTAGAAGCCGTCCGAGACGAGCGCGGCGTCCACCCGGTTGCGGAACCCTCCGCCCAGATCCTGGATGTGCTGCCAGGAGGCCTCGCCCCGGAGCCCGCGCGCTTCGGAGAGCGCCTCGCCTGTGGGATCGCCGCCCACGCGGAAGAAGGAGCCGTTCACCTCCCGCGGGTCTCGCGGAGGTTGGAGATCGTAGATGACCCCCAGGGTCATCCGCCCCCGGGTCCGCTCGCTGGGCACGTAGCGGAACTCGGTGTGCAGGCGGGGCCCCCGGACGCCGAAATAGCGCGGCTCCTTGCGAGTCACTCCGGAGAGCGCATGATCCTCCCGGGAGGCCCCCGTGTAGTAGCCCGGCGTGAGGGTGAGATCGTAGCTGCGCCCGAGCGTGAAGAAGACGGGCTGCTCGAGGGTGAAGCCGTTGAGGCCGGACGTGGTGGGGCGCGGCACCAGCAGGCCGGAGCGCCGCTCGGCCAGCGGGAGGTACAGCCAGGGCAGCGCGAACACGGGCACCGAGTGCACGTACACCACGGGCCAGGTGAGGATGGCGCGCTCGCCCATCACGACGGAGGCGTTGCTGGCCTCCACGCGCCAGCTCGGCTCGCCTGGGCCGCACTCGCACGGGGTGAAGGCGAGATCATCCACCATGAAGGCATTGGGCCCGGTGCGCTTGATGCGGGTGCCGCTGATGAGGACGGGCGTCTCCCCCATCTGCCGGAGCTGCTGGGGTGTCTGCGCGCTCTGCAGCGCCTCCGCGGTGACGTTGCGCTTCTGCATGAAGAGGCCGCCCTTGACGTTGGCCTCGTTGGACTGGAGGTCCACCTCCACCTCGTCCGCCACGGCGGCGAACTGCCCGCTGACGAACATCACGTTGCCGCTGGCCCGCGCGATCTGCTTCTCCTGGTCATACGTCACCTCGTCCGCGCGCAGCACGGTCTCGGCGGTGCGCAGCTCGGTGTGGCCACGGGCGGTGAGGAGCTGACGATCGGGCTCGTAGATGACGTAGTCCGCGGCCACCTCGACCGTCTCCCCAGTGGGGAGCTGGATCTGGGTGGACAGGGGGATCTGCGCGGAGACGAGCAGCGCGACGGCCGCCGGGAGGAGGAGGCTCATGGCCTGCTCGGCTCAGCGCCCGGGGCGCGCGAACTCCAGGGAGATGGTGTTGCCCTCCTGGCGCGTCTGGACGGGCACCTGCTCCTTGAGCTTGATGGACACGCGTACCGAGCGGTCCGGCCCCACGGTGGGATCCACGCGAGCCACGGCGGTATCGAAGAAGGAGGTGTCGAGCGCACGGGTGTTGTTGCCCTTGCCGATCTGCGTGTTCTCCAGCATGAGGACGATCTCGTTTCGGCCCTCGGAGACCTTGTAGCTCACCGGCTCGTTGGTGCGCACATAGACACGCGCCCCACCCGTCTGCTGTTGGAAGCCGACAATCTCGAGCGTCTTGCGCTTGCCAGAGACGGGCTCTGCGGACGTGCTCTCGGGCTCGGCCCGTCCAGGCACCTCGGCGCTGGCGACACGGCTCCCGCCGGCCTCCTCCCGGCGCTTCTTCTCCTCCAGCGCGGCCAGGCGCCGCTGCTCGGCCTCGTCCGCCTTGCGCTTCCTCTCCTCGGCGTCGGCCTCGCGCGCCTCCTCCGCCTTGCGCTTCCTCTCCTCCAGCGCGGCCAGGCGCTTCTGCTCGGCCTCCTCCGCCCGGCGCTTCTTCTCGTCGGCCTCGGCCTGCTTCTTCGCCTCGACCTCGGCGCGCGCCTCCTCCGCCTTGCGCTTCTTCTCCTCCAGGGCGGCCAGGCGCTTCTGCTCGGCCTCCTCTGCCCGGCGCTTCTTCTCGTCGGCCTCGGCCTGCTTCTTCGCCTCAACCTCGGCGCGCGCCTCCTCCGCCTTGCGCTTCTTCTCGTCCGCCTCGGCCTGCTTCTTCGCCTGGGCCTCCGCGCGGGCAAGCTCCTCCTGACGTTTCTTCTCCTCGACGGTCGCCAGCTCGCGAGCCCGGAGATCGTCCTCGGCCTGCTTCGCGGCGGCCACGCGCGCGGCCTCTTCCTGCTGGCGGCGCTCCTCCTCGGCCTTCTTCGCCGCCGCGGCCGCCTCCGCCGTGGCACCCTCATCGGTGGCGCGCCCCTGCTGGGCCGCCTGAGTCGCCTGCGTGGCAGCTGCCTGGGCCTCGGCCGCCGTCGGGCCGTTGGCTGCCACCAGGGGCTGCTCGGTGGGCGCCTGGGCCACGAGCGGGCTGGTGCCGTCCAGCACCTTCACCGCGAGGACGTTACCCGTCACCTGGATGTCCGTCTCGACGTCCCGGTCGTAGCCAATCAGCACCCGGGCGATGGCGGACGAGTCCGAGCCATAGTTCGCCGAGCGCAGGCCGGTGATGAGCCCACCATTCACCCGCATCTCCTCGGGCACACCGCGCAGGACAGCCTCGGAGATGTCGACGACGAGCCGCGGGGGATCCGTCATGGTGAAGGTGGTGAAGTTGGGCTTCTTGCTCCCGGTGATCTCCACCGTGCTGCCGTTCACCTTCACGCTGGTGATGGCGTTGAGCTCCACCTTCTCCTGCGCGAGCGCAAGCTGGGGGACCAGCACCCAGCCGAGCACGCATACCGCCAGGAACTTCATCGAACGACACCCCTTCTCAGAGAGCCAGACTGTAGAGCAAGCGCCCCCTGGCTCCAATTTTCCGCCCCCGGTGTCTGACCGGGGCCTAACGGATGCGCGGGAGCACCGGAGAGCGAACGCGGTGGGTCCTCGCGTATTCGATGAGGTTCTTGATGTCGTAGCAGATCTGCCGGATGTCGTGCCCCATCGTCAGCTCGATGTGGCTGTTGCCCTTCACGGGGCGCCAGAGCAGGTACTCGCTCTTGGCAGCGCGATACACACTCCGGGTGGACTCCACGGAGGCCAGCGGGTCCATGTCGCCGAAGATGATGGCCATGGGGACCTGGATCTTCGAGAAGCCGCGCTTGAAGTCGTAGTCGGTGCGGTAGCAGACCATCTCGCCGCGGCGGATCCACCGGGAGAACTGCTCCAGCACCTTGCGGGGCTCACGCTCGCCGCCCTCGCGCAGCAGCCAGCGCACGTCCTTGGCGCTGACGCGGGCGGGGTTGCTCAGCCTGTTGATCCTCCGAGCGAGCTTCTCGTAGATGGGGTGGCCCTCGGCGCGGGCGAGCTGCTTCTCCGCGTACTTCAGCCAGGCGTCCACGGGCACGTAGCTGAAGCGCGCGTCCTTGGGCTCCTCCTGGGGCTTGAGCCTCTGCCCCAGCTCGCGGTTCACCGCCTGGACGCCGCGCGCCAGCAGAGAGCGGCCCAGGTGCCCCAGCCGGCTCTGCGCGTTGAGCCCGGCCAGGGTCATGTCCACCAGGCTGCCCAGGGCGGGCGCGCCCATGGCCAGGGCCTTGAGCATGAAGAAGCCCCGCCCCAGATCCGCGGGCGAGCCGATGGTGATGAGGCCCTCGAAGTCGTCGTGGATGCCGGCGTAGCCGTAGCCCAGCATCCCGCCCATGGAGTGGCCGCAGTAGAAGATCTTGTCGCGCCGGGTGATGCGCTTCACCCCGTTAACGGCCGCGGGCAAGTCGTAGAGGAAGTAGCTGTCGATGTCCCAGCCGTAGTCCAGATCCGGCGGCAGCGGCCTGCGGAAGCGCTGACAGCGCTCGCGCTGCAGCTCCAGCGAGCTCTTGCCGTGGCCTCGCAGCTCCAGGATGTGGATGTCCACGCCGAAGAAGAGGAGGTTCTTCACGAACTGCCCGCTCGTCCACGCGTGCCGGTTCTGTGAGAAGCCGTGCACCAGGAGCAGCACCTCACCGAACAGCGGCTGCGGGAAGGGCTGCTTCACCGGACGGTAGCGGGTCATCATCAGCGACCAGCCGTCGGCTGTCTCCACCACGTACTTGGTCTTCTGATAGAGCGCCCGGAAGTCGACTTCATCGACCGTGGGTATCCGCGGGGCAGGAGCCGCGGTTCTCCAGTCATCCGGGAGACGCATGCATGAAATTTACTTCCCCTGCTGCACCGCGCCAAGGTTTCCCACGAAGCGTGCGCGAGTTGCTCCCACGAGGAACAAGGAGCCCGCACATAGGATGACGTCCCCCTTCATCGCGAGGGCTCGCGCGCCTGCCAGGGCCTCATCCAAGCTGGCATAGGCACGCACATCCGAGCACAGAGCGCTCGCCTCCTCGAGGTAGCGCTCGGGAGCCAGGGAGCGCGGCGTGTCGAGGGGCGTGAGGTGGACGGAGGCACAGCGGGGGAAGAGAGCCCGCATCATGGGGGCCCGGTCCTTGTCGGCCACCACGCCGAAGACAGCGTGAACGCGTTGGCCGGGGTAGAGGGCCTCGAGTGAGGCCAGCAGCACAGCGACGCCGCCGGGGTTGTGGGCGCCGTCCAGCACCACGGTTGGCTGCCTGCTCACCTCTTCCAGCCGTCCGGGCCAGCGCGCCGAGGACACTCCCATCCTCGCGGCTTCGATGGGGACGGTGACGCCTCGAGCGTCGAGCTGCTCCAGGGCCGCGAGCGCGACTGCAGCGTTCTGCAGCTGATGGGGTCCTCGAAGGGAGAGCGAGAGGCCGTCCAGGCGCCACCTCGGCCCCTGGTAAGCAAGCCCTCCCTCCGGACGAGCCTCCCCAGCGAAGTCCCGCCCCTCCAGCAGCAGGGGAGCGCCCACCTCCGCTGCCACACGGGCAATGGCCTGGAGGGCCTCGGGTTCCTGACGACTGACCACCACGGGAACACCGGGCTTGAGGATTCCGGCCTTCTCGCCAGCGATGGCCCCGAGCGTGTGGCCCAGGTACTCCATATGATCAAAGGAGATGGGGGTGATGGCCGTGACGAGTGGCAACACGGTGTTGGTGGCGTCGAGGCGCCCCCCGAGGCCTGTCTCCAGCACGGCCACGTCCACGGCCTCCTGGGCGAAGTGCCAGAAGGCTACGATGGTGCCGAACTCGAAGTACGTGAGGGGTGCGGGCGTGGCAGCAGCCTCCGGGTAGCGCTCGAGGATCTCGAGGATGCGGCGACCCAGCAGCTCGCGGGAGATCTCTGCGCCATCCACCTGGAAGCGCTCGGTGACGCGCTCCAGGTGCGGCGAGGTGTAGAGGCCCACGCGGTGCCCGGCGGCGCGCAGGGCGGTAGCAGCGAAGGCGCAGGTGCTTCCCTTGCCATTGGTGCCCGCCACGTGAAGCGATCGGTACCGGCGCTCGGGGTGGCCCAGCGCGTCGAGCGCCGCGCGCATCCGCCCCAGGCCCGGCTTGATGACGGAGGGGTTGAGCCGGGCGAGGAAGTCCAGCGCCTCATCCGGCGTCCGGGGCGACGTCATGCGGCAGCCAGGCTCCTACTCACGAAGCGACGCTCTCCTCACCTACGCCTTCCCCAAGACTCAGGCCAAGGGCGGGGCTTGAGTGGGGACCTTATCAGTGCTCCGCCGCGAGTGGCGGACTCTGCTCATAGCCCGGTCAATCGTCGAACAGCTGCACCCAGCGCCCATCGAAGCCGCCGTTCGACGCGAGATACCACTGTGCTGGCAGCCAGAAGCCCGTCTCCACACCATCGGTCGAGTCGACATAACCGGAGTGGACGAAGTAGTCGTGCTGCCACCAGTAAGCGTAGGGCGAGCCGTAATAGCCACTTGCGCTCGCGCGCGTCTGTCCGCGAGAGTCCACCACGGTGCTGGCCCACGCATTGTCATGGAAGGCGCTGGAGCCCCCGCCGCCCGAGTCCGAGGCGCTGGAATTGAGCTCATAGGTGCCGACGAACCACTTCTTGACAGGATAGCCTTCGCGGTCGTCCTGGTTTTCGATGTCCCGGGTCTTGGCGTAGAAACGCTGCAGGCCCGTGCTGACCTCGGCCTGCCCGGACTCATTGACGATGGAGCTCTCGAGCAGGAAGTCACGATACTCCGTGGTCAGCCAGTGGGTCTGGTAGCCGCCGTATTGCCAATGCGTCGTCAGGATGTCCGCAAGGTCTTGAAGCTCGTAGGTCACTCGTTTGGCGGAGGGCCAGGTGACGGTGGTGCCATTGTCGTAGCGGCTCGCGAGCTGGTCGGCCGTCGCGTAGCTGATCGCCTGCGCACCGAACGCCGAGACCGCCCCGGCCGATCCCTGCGGCACGAACACGTAATGCACGTTCTTCGTGCCGCTGTCGTTGTTCACGTCGACCTTGGCTTGGGTCTGCGCCATGACCACGGAATACGGATCGGTCACGAATCGCAACTCCTGCCCATGGGCAGCCAGGAGCTTGTCTGACCATTCGGCCTGCCAGATCATCAGGTGCTTGCCGGTGGAGGTCTGCATGAAGTTGAGGTCTGCGCTGCCCTGGTTCCGGACCACGTTTCGCTTGTGCTGGGTCACGACGGCATACGCGACCTGTTCACCGCTGCCCGGCGAGCCGACAACGTTCCTGATGAGCATCTCCACGCGCTCCCAGTCATGCAGCTGGTAGTTGCCCGCGGCGTTCTTATCGAGCGCGTGGTAGATGTGATAGATCAGGACGAGGTTCTTGCCTCCATCCATGAACTCGATGAGCGAGGTGTAGAGCGTGGGACGGATGCGCCAGCGATCGTAGGCGCTCGGTCCGAGACGTGAAGCATTGATATACTGGGGGATGTTCTTCCAGTTGAGCTTGTTGTTCGAGAAGTTGCCGTCCTGGTCGAAGTTGAAGTTCGTGATCCAGTCATAGCCATGACGATTGTCGTTTGCGTTGGCGCGCTTGAACACGATCGGGGCGTAGTACTCGAGATAGGCCTGCCGCTGGGCGGTGCTCAGCGACCATGCTTGAGCATGAGCGGCTGAGACAGGCAAGCATAGGCACGCGAGTGCGACCACGAGCGCACCGAGAGATCCGAACCGTCGGAGTGATTGAGTTTGTCCCATTTTGATGGCGAGCATGGCGGCGGAGACAAACACAGGACACTTGCTTGCGTCAAGCCGCAAATCATGCATTCCGTGCAAATCAATCACATTCCAGACGCTCGCTGATGGCAGGTGTCGAGCATGAGTTGTCTGGAGGTGCCGCCGGGTGGAACAAAAGCCCGTCCGGGCCCTGCCGAGGCTCCATGAGTGTTAGCTGAGTCGCCTCCTCGGCAGCGCCCTGCACCAGCGCCTGCCGGGCACAGCCCGCACCAACCTGTATGCTTGTCAGACAGGTTGGTCCCAGGCGCCGCCGACAGGGGCCCGGACGCGCCCTGCCCGAACCTGCCTGCTTGTCATACAGGTTTGAGCTGCCGTGCTCCGGTCACGGAGGGTCTGCAGTGGGCTCGCGCCCGGTTGGGAACGAAGGCATGTAGCAAGCCCCCTTCCAGTCGTATGCCTCCTCTTTGCCCTCCTCCTTGCATGGCGGGGTGGCTCGGAGCGCGTACCAGCAACCGCCACGAATCTCCACCTCACCCGTCCGATTGCATGGGGGCCTACGCTGGCCGGGGAGAAGCTTCTCGGGCAGGGGGCGTCCCACCGCTGGCACCCTCTTCCCAGCGGGCATCGGGACAAATGCCGCTGCGGGAGGGGTCCTCGCGCTGTCGCCCACTGCAACAGCGTCATCCTCTCCGGTCCTCGTTCCCGACGAGGTCTGCGCTCCCCCCTGCCATCGGTGCAGCCACGCCACCAAGAGACAGGCGAGCAGCAGTCCCAAGCCAGCCACGCTCACTTCCACTCCCCACACGGGAACTCGCGGACGGAGCGGGGTCTGCCTGATCCTGGCCTCTGATCGAACTCGCATCTCCCCCTCGTGCCGGGCGACGTCGTTTCTCGCGGCAGCGTCCTGCTGCTCGGCCAGCTGCACGCCTTCCGGAGATCGCAACCGGGGAGAGCGCCCTCGCCCCCAGGAGAAAGACGGAGCATCCGCCTCGGGTCCAGCCTCTTCTGCCACCCGCTCCAGCGTCTTGGCCGCTTCCCCCGCCAGGCCGCGGAAACGCTCCTCAGGGGCGATCGCCAACAGCCTCAGGATGAGCGCATCCAGCTTCGCGCTCACTCGAGGGTTGAGGTCTCGCAGTGGCCGAGGTCCAGGCCCACCTTCGCGCCACACCTCTGCTCCTGCCACTTCCGGAAATGTGGATGGCGGGTACTCGTCTGTCACCAGTCGGTAGGCCATCACTCCCAGCGCGAACAGGTCATCGCACGCGCTGGCCGGGTAGTGCACCGTGGGGTGGCGCAGGAACAGGTGGAGAAAGCCCCACGCCTCGGGGCTGCGGTAAGCAGGCGTGCCGGGCGGCAGCAGCTTCGAGGTGAGCGTGGCCGCGCTTCGGTAGTATCCCGCGCCGAAGTCCGTGAGGAAGACCCGGCCATCCGCCGGCCGCATCAGCACGTTGCCTCCCTTCACGTCGCGGTGCACCCCACCGGCCGCATGCGTGGCCTCCAGGGCCCGCGCTACCTGCGCCAACAGGCCCACCATCTGGCGCTCGGTGGGGTTGCGCCGCGCAGCCCACTCGTACAGCGGCTCGCCTTCCACCCACTCCATCACCAGATAGGGAAACGCTCCGGACGCGTGCTCCCACACTCCCTGAGCATAGAGCTTGGGGACATGGGGGCTGTGAATGCGCGAGAGCAGCCAGGCCTCGCGCTCGAAGCGCTCATCCCCGGGGTAGGTGGCCAGCTTGAGCGCGAACGAGCCTTGCCCCTCTCCGCCTTCGAGCTCCACGCGGTAGACGGTGCCGTAACCCCCCCGCCCTCTCCAACCCCGGATCCGCCACGCGTCAACCTGCATCCCCAACGGAAGATAGAGCGGGTCCACTTCCAGCAAGGATCGCTTCGTCCCCATCGGCGCTCTCCAGCGTGGGGCGGTCGCCTCTGCCCACCTCTCCTACCCTTCCTCATAGGTCCTCTACCCGCTCGCTGTCCGTTTCGTCCCTCTGCAGTCCATCGAGCCTGCTCATGGAGCAATAGTGGTGCTCTCGCCCAGATCGAGGAAGCGGCAGCGCTCTGCAAGCCCGGCCTCCGCCAGCGCGGCGCGCAGCTGCTCCTCGGGCTCCCGGAAGTGAGTCCACCCACTCCGATGCACGGGGATGACGATGCGGGGATCGAGGAGGCGGCAGACCTCGATCACCTGCTGTGCGTCGAAGGTGAACCGCGAGCGGCCAAGGATGGGCAGGCGCGGGAAGCAGACGCCGCCACAGTGAATGATGGCGATGTCGACCGGCCTGCCGCTCGCGCGCCGGTCGGTCAGGAAACGTCCAAGAGCCGGGAAGAGCACGGTATCGCCCGAGATCCACACAGTCGGCGCCTCGGACGCCTCGGGCTCGAGGAGCAACCCCATCACCTCATGGATCTGAGGCGTCCCCACCGGACCGTGGCGCGCTGGCGTGGCCGTGAGCCGGAGGCTCCCAGCGCCACTCGCCAACCGCGTCGTCTCCCCCCATCCCAGGCCGATCGTCTTCCCACCGATCCCCAGCCCCTCACCGGGTACGCTGGGACGACTGGAGGGAGCTGCCCTCGCAAGCCGCGCCGCGCCGGCCCTCGTGGTGATGACGCGCGCGACGGTGTTCCCGGTGAGCAGCCGCCGCCCCTCCTGATCCAGGTTATCCGCATGATGGTCGTGGCTCAGGAGGACCGCATCGATGCTCCCAAGCTCGCCACTCCCGATGGGAGTCCGGTACTCCTTCTCTGACGCGAACCAGGCGCGCGGCGTGTACCAGGGACCAAAGTCGTACGTCGTCCCCTCAGGATCGAAGGCCGGATCGGTCAGCAGCCGCATTCCGGCGACCTCGAGGAGGAGCGTGGCGGTGCCCAGATAGGTGGCTTTCATGTGCGCCCCAGCATCGCTGAAGTCCCCGCCAGGAGCACCAGAGCTCCGCAGAGATCGTTCCGGGCCACCCACCCCCTGCCATAGGAGACCCTCACCTCAGCTATCCTCCCCTCTCCATCAGGAGAGGAATGGATGCAACGCACGAATCAGGGAGGCAAGGGCGTCCATCAGGCCCTCTACGAGCGGATGGAACGTGCCACGGAGCCCGTGGTCCTCCTCGCCTACCCCGGTGTTCACCCTTCCAAACTGCAAGGGGTGGAGATCATGCCGGGCATCTTTGCTCTGATCACCCTGGTGGTCACCGTGATCACCTACATCGATCTGCCGCGGTCCCGGTTCGTCGCACTGATCCCTCTACTGCTGACCGTGCTCCTGGTCTTCGCCGTGTTCTCGTCTCGCCGGAATGCAAAGCAGCGCGCGATTCTCACGGCTCAGATGCACCTCGGTGACGGAAAGGACGCGCTCGTCCAGGCCATCCAGCAGTTTCAGGCAGCGACCACGGTGCCGGTGCGCATCGTCCTTCGTGACGACACTCCCACCACTGACTCGGCCACGCTCCAGCTCTTCGAGCAGTGTGAGCGGGAGCGAGTCCTGGATCCGCGCGGGCTGCTCTTCGTCCTGTCCGCGAAGACGGGGGGGTATGCCATCGCGCTGGGGCCGAAGCTGGCGAACAAGAAGCCCTCCATCGGATCCTTCCTCTTCAAAACCGCGAAGCTCTCCACCATCCAGTGCTCGGACGGATTGATTGCCTGTCTGCAGACCCTCCGTCCCGAGTTGCACCGGCTGTTCCCTCAGCACGAAGACCCTTCCCGTCTCGCTGCCGATTCGCTCGACGTCCAGCCCTCGCAGGGCCAGGTTTCCCCGCCCGGTGGCTGACGTGCCGCATCCGACGTCCACCTTTGGGACTGCGGCCGACGGGTGGACCGTGCTCAAGAACACTCCGGACATGGAGCTCGATCTGGAGGTGAAGGCCGACGGATTCCTCGCCACGCGAGTCCATGTCCGGAACTCAGTCGTGGCTGCCCGAGGCCAGCGGGTACCGCATCGGGATTCGCGAGGAGGAGGGTTTCCGCTTCGAGAACCTCGGCGCCGGCACCTATACCCTGGTGGTGGCCCTGCCCAAGGGAGCCTTTCGAGCACCACTCACCGTGGACGCGGCTACAGCAGCCGCACCAGCTCCGCCACATGCTCGTCATGCTCGCCGGCCTGGGCGAGCGCTTCCGCCAACAGCCGCACATAATCTCGGTTCGACCCGCTGGGGCCGTGGGCCGTGCGCACCACCGCCACAATCTCCTCCAGCGTGGCGGGCCCCACGTAGTGGGCGTTGGAGGGACCCGCCATGTACATGAGTGCCTCCAGGAGCGGACCCTCGCGCGTCTCCAGCTGCACCCAGTGCCGCTCGTAGCCACCCTGCTCGCGGAAATCCAGGTGGGTCAGCACCTCCTCCACCCGCTCCGCGGCAATCCGGTACGCCACGCCCCAGCAGCGCGCGCCGGGCTCTGGCACCAACGTCACCACCCGCCCGGGAGCCTCCGGCACACCCCGGTGGTCCGTCGAGGCCTGCCAGAAGCGCCGGGACCAGTCCCTCAGCCACGTGTCACGACGCTCCTCGTAGGGGAAGGAGGGACGGAAGATGAGGGAGCCATAGCCGAATATCCACATGGGTCAGTGAACCGTCCGAGCGCGCGGCTCTTCCTCGTCGTCATGCCGCTCTCGAGGGGAGTCCCCCCCCGCCAGCAGCGCGAGCAGATCCTTCGTGGTCAGCCGCGCCGCGACATCCGTCCCTTCGAGCACGCCGGCCACGAGCGCCCGCTTGTCCGAGTGGAGCGAGAGGATCTGCTCCTCGATCGTTCCGCGGGCGATCAGCCGGTATACGGTCACAGGACGCGTCTGTCCGATGCGGTGGGCTCGATCCGTCGCCTGATCCTCGACCGCCGGGTTCCACCACGGATCCAGATGGATGACGTAGTCGGCCGCCGTGAGGTTGATGCCCGTGCCGCCCGCCTTCAGCGAGATCAGGAACACCTCGCCCGCCCCCTCCTGGAACACCTGGATTCGCTTCGCGCGTGTGGCCGCGGGCGTCGAGCCATCCAGGTACTGGTACGTGAAGCCGGCGCGCTCCAGCTCCTCGCGGACGAGCGCGAGGTGCGAGGTAAACTGGCTGAACACCAGCGCCCGGTGGCCCTCGCTTCGCAGCTCCTCCAGCAGCTCCAGGAGGCGCCGCATCTTGGAGGACGAGACGCCCGACTGCGCATCGTAGAGCTTCGGATGTGACGCGAGCAGTCGCAGCCGCGTGAGCGCCGCGAGCACCTGGAAGCGCTGCTGCTCATTTCGAAGGCCCTTGCCCTGCTCACTGACCTCCGCGATCGCCGCGAGCCGCGCGTCCTCGTACAGCGTCCACTCCTCCTGGGAGAGCGCCACTGGCACCTGGATCTCCGTCCGCGACGGCAGCTCGCGCGCGACCTCTTGCTTCGTGCGCCGAAGGAGGAAGGGCCGGAGCACGCGTGAGAGGGCAATGCTCGCCTCGGGGTCCTTGCCGCGCTCGACGGGACCGGCGAAGCGCTCACGGAACTGCTCCCAGCTCCCGAGCAGGCCGGGGAAGACGATCGAGAACAGGCTCCACAGCTCGCCGAGGTGGTTCTCGAACGGCGTGCCCGAGAGCGCGATGCGGAAGCCGGCGTTCAACTGCCGTGCGGCACGGGCGCGGCGGGTGCTCGGATTCTTCAGCGCCTGCGCCTCGTCGACGACGAGCGTCGCGAACGAGAGCGCGCTGAGCCTCGCCACATCGCGCACCAGCAGCCCATAGCTGACGATGAGCACGTCGGTCTTCTTGAGCTTCGCGAGGCACTTCACCCGATCCACCTGCTCCGCGTAGAGCACGGGACGGAGCGTTGGTGCAAAGCGCTGGATCTCCTGAACCCAGTTGAAGGCGACCGAGGTTGGCGCGAGGACGAGGGCCGGGCCGAGCCGCGCACGATCGAGCAGCACCGCGAGCGCCTGCACCGTCTTGCCAAGCCCCATGTCGTCCGCAAGGCACGCTCCGGCGCCCCAGGCCGCGACGCGACTGAGCCACGCATGGCCCTCCACCTGGTAGTCGCGCAGCGTGGTCCCGAGCGAGGCGGGAGGCTTCGGCTTGAGCGAGAGCGACGCCGCGAGGCGCTCCGTCAACAGCTGCCACGCGGGCGCGGCTTCGACGTTGGCACCGGCATCGAGCAGCGCGCTGATCGCGGGGACCGCTCCAGGGGAGAGCTCCACACGGCTCTTTCCCAGGAAGGTGTGATCCGCCACCGCGAGCAAGCGCTGCCGCAGCTTCTCGCTGAGCTCGACCCACCGGTGTTCATCGAGGCGCACGAAGCGCTTCTGTCGCCGGGCCGCATCCAGGAGGACGGCGAGCTCGAGCCTCCCTGCCTCGACCTTCAGCTCTCCCGAGATGCCGAACCAGTCCTTCTTGCGCTCGACCTGCACCCTGAGGGCTTCCGGGCCGGCGGACGAGGCGATGAACGGCTTCTCGTCGATCCATTCGACCTCGAAGCCCTTCTGCGGCTTCTGAAGCATGGCGACGAGGTGTAGCGCCGCATCGACATCCCCCATCCGGAAGCAGAACGGCGGCCCCTCCTCAGCGCCGGCGAGGGGAAGCGGAGTGATCGCCGCGCGTGCACGCTCCTCCTCGAGCAAGAGCTGGCGACGCACGTAGCCGCGCTCACCGCCCCGGGAGAGCATCACATCGCGCGGGCCCACTCCGGGAGAGAACAGCGGCGCCCCCGGCCCTGGCCGGACGAGCAGCTCGAGCTCGAGGGACACGTCGGGAAGCAGGCGCAGGCGAACGACGGGGGTCGTCTCCGTCTGGAGCTCGCGCCCCTTCAGCGCATGCGGGACGACGAGCGGAAGGCGTGCCTCGAGGCGAGACAGACGCTCGAGCAGCTGCTCGTGGCTCTCGGGCGGGAACTGGTCTCCGTGCTTCTCGAGCACGTTCCAGATCTGCCGGGCCTCTTCATTCACGTCGATGAGCAGGCACCGCCCCCGCTGCTCCTCGACCGTCACCAGCGGCTCTCCCGGAGCAAACGAGCGCAGCAGCGCGCCGAGGAGCTTCGGGCTGAAGCGCTCTCCCTCAATGGAGGGCTCCAGGCGGATGTGCTGCTCGGCGGAGAGCGCGGTGAAGCCAAGCCGGACGCGCTTCACTTCGATCGGCGCGTCGGGGCGAAGCTCGAGCGCAACGCGCGGATGCCCGACGAGCGCGAGGAACGCCCGCGAAGGGTACGTGCCAGCTGCGCGCGATGCCGGGGCCCACGAGGCGAGCTGCTCGGCGATCCGGAGATCGGTCTCGGAGAGCAGCTCGCGATGTTCTTCGAGCAATCGAGCGGCGGGCATCCGCGCGCCGGTGCTCAAGGTGCCTCGGCGCGTCTGCTTCTTCACGAGAGGCGCTACGGTCAGACTCCCGAGCTCATGCTCGATGAACCACCACACCTCGATCGCGGCGCGGGGCTTCGTGGCTTCCGCCTCGAACAGCTCGAGCTCCTTCAATGCGCGCGCCCAGCTCGGACGCAGAAGCTCCTCGGCGATCCTCCGGGCCTCGGCGACCCGGGCCCCGTCGTCGAGGAGATCGAGGGTCGTGTCAATGAGCGCGAGCGCGTGTGCACAGGCTCGCTGCCGGGCCGCGCAGCTGCACTCCACCTGGCCCTCGAATCCTCCCGGGAACGTCAACCGGGCCGAGGCCCCGACGGTGCCATAGTCCGGGCCTCCGCGGACGATGCGATCGCGCTCCTTCCACGTGAGCGCGCACGCCGCTGCATCGAAGCCCCAGCTTCCCGAGGCTCGCCGCTCGCGTGAGCGCGGAGACGCATGAGGCCGGAGTGTGCGGCGCACTTCGAGCAGGCGGGTCCACAGCGGCGCAAGCGTCCCGTCCGGGTGCACCTCCCGGCGTACTGCCTCCTCGGAGAGCGCCCGCTGCACGGAGCTCGCTTCCTGCTGCAGGTACGCCCACGCTGCCTCGGAGAGCGCCGTCTCCAGCCCTCTGCCACGTGCGCCGGCATGACGAAGTGCGCCTTCTCTCGAACCGACGTCACGGACAGCGAGCCCGTTCAGGGCGTACCGGAGCCCATGTCGCTGCGCCTCGTTGATCGGCAAGTCCGAGAAGAGGACTTCCGCGGAGACCATGAGCGCGTATCGGACATGGTGGTCTTCTGCCCAGCGCTCGAGCTCGCTCCGCGTCGCAAACGGTCCTTCGCGTGACTCGGCCGCGACGGCCTCGCTCGGAGGTGTGAGAACGGCTCCCCGCTGCGCGAGAAAGGAGAGGCTGAGCGCCACGGCGTGCTTGCAGACAGCCTCCCGCACCGGGCACGTGCAGTGAGCCACGAGGGTTCCGCTGGGGGCCGTGACCCGGACGCGGTACTTCGCCGTTCCCTCGACGAGGCCATCGAGTGCGTCATTCTCGAGGACACAGGAGAGGACGCGTCCCTCCTGCCAATACACCTCGCCGCGCGCAAAGGCACTTCCCGCGGTCGCGCGAAGGTTCTCGGCGGTAAGCAGCGTGGGCAACGACATGGGTCGCAGACTCTAGCCGTCTCGCGAGCGCCAGGCTGGCCGTTCTGAAGGCCCGGGAAGCCGCCTGCTCGCCTGGCTGGGACTCCACTTCTTCGGTGTTATCCCGGCCCACCATCCATGTATCGAACCCCGTGATAAAGGGATACTCGACATGTTGAGCACTTCGAGCGGTGGGATCGGGCTGGCGGCCTCGGGCGCGCGAGCTCCGCGGAGAGAGAGCGCTCTCGTCACCTGGCTGGATGGATTCCTCTCGGAGGAACTCCGCCAGGCACCGCTCGAGGAGCGCGGCCGTGGCCGGGTGGTGGCTGGGGCGGTTTGCAGCTCGATCCTGATGGCCGCCGTGATCCTGGTTGCCATCCATCTGGCAAAGCTACCCGGGGGCTACCTTGTGGCGGCCATCGGCACCCCGGTCGGCTGCGCGGGAGCGCTGCTCGTCTTACGGAAGGCGTCCTCCGCCCGACCCGCGGCGCTGCTCTTCTGTAGCATCATGGCGTCCGCGTTCATCCTGCTCTGCCTCTACGAGGACGACTCGTACCTCGCCACGCACGTCATCGGGATGATGATCACGGTCCTGGCGGTGTACCTGTTGGGCCCCCGCCGCGGGCTCGTCATCTTCGTGCCGCTGCTCTTGTTCATCGGAGTCATCCTCCCGATCTACCGCGGGAGCTCTGGCTACGAGCCTCGCCCCCTCACGGAGGGCCACGCCTGGGTGTTGCATATCCTGGCTGCACTCTCCCTCCTGGCCAGCTGGGCCATCGGCTGGCTGTACACCAGCGCGCGTGACGCGACTCAGGCGGAGCTCGAGCAGGACATCCAGGCGCGCCGGGAGGCCGAGGCCAAGCTGGGCGAGCTGCACCGCACGCTGCTGAGCGTCTCTCACCAGGCCGGCATGGCGGAGATCGCCACGGGCGTGCTGCACAACGTGGGCAACACCCTCAACAGCGTCAACGTCTCGGTCGGTCTCGTGATCGAACGGCTGCGCAGCTCACGGCTGTCCAAGCTGGCCCTGGCCACCGAGCTGATGCACCAGCAGTCAGCGGACCTCGGGACCTTCCTCAGCGCCGACCCACGCGGCAAGCTCCTCCCGGAGTACCTCAGCACTCTCTCGGCAGAGCTGATAGCTGAGCGCGAGGCCCTCGTGACGGAGATGCAGAGGTTGAGCGAGAGCGTCGATCACATCAAGGCTGTCGTCAGCATGCAGCAGCGGCATGCGAAGCTCGGTGGCATGGTGGAGCAGGTGCCCGTGCCCCAGCTCATCAGCGACGCGATGCGGCTGCACGCCACTTCGTTCGAGCGGCTGGGCATCGAGGTGCAATGCGAGTACGCCGAGGTCCCTCCCATCCTGGTGGACCGGCACAAGCTGCTGCAGATCCTCCTCAACCTGGTGAGCAATGCGCAGCACTCGCTCGTGCAGAGCGGCACGCCGGACAAGCGGCTGGCCATTCGTGTCGGGCTCCGCGCGGGAGGAGAAGCACTGCGCATCGAGGTGGCGGACAACGGGGTGGGCATCGCACCAGAGCACCTGCCGCGCCTGTTCACCCAGGGCTTCACCACGAAGAAGACCGGGCACGGCTTCGGGCTGCACATCAGCGCCCTGGCCGCCGCGGAGATGAAGGGACGGCTCACCGTGGCGAGCGCCGGGCCAGGCCAAGGCGCCACCTTTGCCATCGAGCTGCCTGTCGATGGTGAGACCACGCTCCCGCCGGGCCCGTCGGTCGAATGAGGCCCGCTCTGGCTGCTGCACCTCGGACGTGGCGAGCAGCGCCTCCCGGTACTTTTGACGACGAAGTCAAGCTGATGCTATGAGCCCGCCCCCTATGGACGGTGATGGTCGCAGTCCTTCTCCTGTGACGCTGGAGGAGGTAGCCCGTCGTGCTGGCGTCTCACCGAGCACGGTCTCTCGCATCCTCAACGGCACCGCTCGCGTGCGGGAGAGCAAGCGCAAGGCAGTCGAGCGCGCCATCGCCGAGCTCGACTATCGCCCCAATGTGATCGCCCGGGGCCTGGCCCGCGGACGCACGATGTCCGTGGGAGTCATCACTCAAGACATTGCCAGCCCCTTCTATAACGAGACCCTGAAAGGGATTGAAGACAGCGTGGCCAAGGTGGGCTACGCGCCCCTCTTCGTGAGCGGCCACGGGACCGCAGCCAAAGAGGCCGAGCGCATGGCGCTGCTGATGGCCCGCCGCGTGGACGGGGTGATCGTGCTGACCGGCATGATTGACGATCCCTCCCTCTTGAGCCATGCGCAGCGCCTGCCCATCGTCGTCACCGGCCGCACCCTGCAAGGGCCCAACCTCGTCAGCATCCACCTCGACAACGAGCAGGCCGGCTACGACGCCACCCGTCACCTGCTCGAGCTGGGCCACAACCGCATCGCGCATATCGCTGGGCCGGTGCTGAATGTCGATGCTCAGGAGCGGCTGGCGGGCTACCGGCGCGCGCTGACCGATGCCGGTGTGCCGGTGGACGAGCGCCTGATCGCCTTCGGCGACTTCCATGAGACCGGCGGCCTGCTCGCGCTCAACCAGCTGCTGGAGACACGAATCAACTTCACCGCGCTGTTCGTCGCCAACGATCAGATGGCCTACGGCGCCCGCCTGGCGCTGTATCGCAAAGGCATCCGCGTCCCCGAGGACGTGTCACTGATCGGCTTCGACGATCTGCCGTCCTCGCTCTACACCACCCCGCCCCTCACCACCGTGCGCCAGCCGGCGTACGACCTGGGGAAGGTCGCTGGCGAGGCGATACTGCGGCTCATCGACGGCCAGTCCCCCTCGCTTCCAGAGCTGCCGCTGCAGATCATCGTCCGCGAGTCGACCCAGCGGCGACGCGGCCAGTCGTTCGGCTAGGACTTCCGCGGCCAGAACAACAGGAATGGCGCAGAATGCGGGTGAAAGCGCTTTCACGCAGCCGGGAGCGTGTGGCAATCTCCTGCTCGCATGCCTTCTCGCTCCCTTCCCGAAGACTTCCAGTGGGGTGTTGCCACCAGCGCCTATCAGATCGAAGGCGCCGCCTTCCAGGGTGGGCGCGGCCCGTCGATCTGGGACACCTTCAGCCACACCCCGGGCAAGGTCGTCGACGGCCACACGGGCGACGTCGCGTGCGACCACTACCACCGCCTGGAGGAAGACCTGGATCTGCTGGTGGCGCTGGGCGTCAACGCCTACCGCTTCTCGGTGGCGTGGCCCCGCGTCATGCCTGACGGGCGATTCCCCCTCAATCCCAAGGGCCTGGACTTCTATGACCGGATGCTGGACGGCCTCTGCGCGCGCGGCATCCGGTCGCAGCTGACGCTCTACCACTGGGATCTGCCGCAGTCGCTCCACGAGGCGAGAGGCTGGGGCCACCGTGACACGCTCCAGCACTTCACCGACTACGCGCAGGTGATCGCTCGCCGCCTGGGAGATCGCGTGGACAGCATCGCCACGATCAACGAGCCGTGGGTCGTGGCCACGCTGGGCTATGAGCGCGGCATCTTCGCCCCCGGCCTGACGGACCGACGGCTGGCCATGCAGGTGTCACACCATCTGCTGATGGCGCACGGCCTGGCCGTCCAGGCGCTGCGCGCGCTCGTGCCGAGGGTCAAGCTCGGGATCGTGTTGAACCTGGCTCCTACCTACGCTGCCCGCGCGAGCGCCGCCGACCGGGCCAAGGCCCAGCTGGAGGATGGCCTGCTGGTGCGCTGGTACATGGACCCGCTCTTCCGGGGCTGCTACCCGCAAGACGTGCTCGAGCACCTCGGGGCGGACGCGCCCAGTGTGAAGCCGGAGGAGCTCAAGCTGATCCGGGAGCCGACCGACTTCCTGGGCGTCAACTACTACACCCGCAACTTCGTCCACGCCGAGGACCCGAACCTGAAGCCTCCTGGCAAGTTGGGGTTCACCGACATGGGCTGGGAGGTCTACCCGCAGGGGTTGACCCACCTGCTGCTGCGGCTGGCGCACGACTACAGCCCACCGCCGTTCTACATCACCGAGAACGGCGCCGCGTTCGTCGACCGGCTGGAGGGCGACTCGGTGCACGACCTGAAGCGGGTGCACTACCTGGAGCAGCACATCGCGGCCATGAATGCGGCCCGCGACCAGGGGGTGGACGTCCGTGGCTACTTCGCCTGGAGCTTCCTGGACAACTTCGAGTGGGCCTCGGGCTACTTGAAGCGCTTCGGGCTCGTGCATGTCGACTTCGAGAGCCAACGCCGCGTGCTGAAGGACAGCGCGCTCTGGTATCGCAACTTCATTGCGGCCCAGCAGCCCTGGCGCCCCGAAGCCGCTGGAATCTGACATGTAGGCGTTAAGAAGGCATCGCTTTCAGGGCATTGAGCCCTCTTGAGGGGAGTCCCTCTGGGAGAATCTGAAAGCGCATTCAAAAAATGCTTCTCTTGCATGGAAAGCAGGTCTATACGTCTCGCCGCGAGCATCTGCCTCAACAGCCCGAGGACAACGCTATGACGCTTTCGAAGTCGTGGATCGCTGGGTTGATGGTGGCCGCCAGCCTGGCCTGTGGCCACGAGCTGGAGGCCCCTCCCGAGGAGGTGCTGGAGAGCGTCGATCAGCCAGCCACCGCGGTGGTGCCTCTCTTTGGCAGCAGCACGTCGCTCGAGCCTGCGCTCATCGTGGATACGCCGACGGCCCTCATCACCCGCCTGGCCGACCGGGCGCGCGATCGCCACGCGCGCGAGTCCCAGTTCCAGAGCTACGAGCACTACCTACCGCTCTACTTCGAGAACCGGACGATCTCGATCGAGGTCATCGACCGCGTCGCCAAGGGTGGCAGTGACATCACCTTCAACATCACCTCGCTCCACCCTCTGGACACGCCCGACTTCCGCGCCTTCTACATGGGCTCGGGAGTGCTCTCGAACTACTACTTCAACGTGGACATGACGCAGGTGGACCCTCTCCACTACACCACCACCGTCAACTACAACGCGAAGGCCGGCCGGCGTATCCAGCTTGGCGATCGGATGGAGATCGAGATCAGCCAGTTCCTGCTGCCTCCCGTCACGGGCCGCGCCAACTATTACGGGACGGCCCTGCTCTACGTCGTCGGCCAGGGAGGCATGGTGCCGTGGGAGGGCGTTGGCGCCAACCTGGACTCGTTCGCGCTGCCGCAGACGGCCTGGCTGGGTGGCCGCACAACGGTGGGCTACAGCTACTCCAACGAGCCAGTGCATGGGTTCAAGCAGATCGCGACGAACCTGGCGCCCGTGAGCGCACAGCCTTTCATGGAGGGCCGGCGCCTGCACCACACGGACTTTGGTGATGGCACGCACTCCGAGTCCGGCAATCCCGTGTTCACCGCGCAGCAGAACAAGATCGGGCCCCGGTTCATCGCTCGCAGCTGCGTCGCCTGCCACACGAACAACGGCCGCGCGCTTCCGCCCGGCACGAGCTCGGGCGGCGGCAGCACCACCGTGCAGTTCTACGCCAACAACGCCCCTTGGGCCGACATCCACTACTCCATCAACGGTGGCGGGACGCTGAACGTCCGGATGGCGCACGACAACGCCACCAACAACAACACCTTCGCCGTGACGAATGTCCCGGCCGGGGCGACCGTGCGGTACAACTTCACCATCGGCATCGCCGCAGGTGGAGCCACCGACACTCCCACGACGACGTTCACGATGGGCAGCGGGAGCTCGGGTGGCACCGGCAGCTACGGCCACCTCGTGGACTCTGGGTCGGCGCCGGGCGGCAGCCTGAAGTACGTCGTCCGGGTGGGCCAGGTGAGCGGCACCACGGTGACGGCGCATCCGCAGCTGGGGTTCGTCCTCCAGCCGCAGATCACCAGCGGCAGCCCCGAGGGCAACGTGAGCATCTCGGGCTGGACGACGACGAACGGCACCTTCGGAGATGGAACGGCGTTCCAGCTGCGGCGCCCGACCTATGCGTTCACGGGTGTGGTGCCCTCGAACTACTCCGCCCGCATCTCACCGCAGCTCGTCGGGATGGGGCTGCTGGAGGCGGTCGCTGAGAGCACGATCGGCAACCTGGAGGATCCCAACGACAGCAACGGCGACGGCATCTCGGGTCGCATGCAGGCCGTGACCGATCCGCAGACCGGCCAGGTGCGCATGGGGCGCTTCGGCTGGAAGGCCGGCAAGGCGCGCCTCAGCCAGCAGATCGCGAGCGCGCTCAGTACCGACATGGGTGTCACCACCTCGATCTACCGGACGCCAGACTGCGGCTCGTCGCAGACGTGCGCGGCCGCGAGCACTGAGCTGAGCGACGCGGATCTGAACAAGCTGGTGCGCTACCTCTCCGCGCTGGGCGTTCCGGCGCGCCGCAACCTCGGCGATGCCCAGGCGCAGCAAGGCGAGAGCCTGTTTGGCAGCCTCGGGTGCAGCAAGTGCCACACCCCCTCGCTGACGACCAGCGCCTACCACCCCATGGCCGAGCTGCGCGGCCAGACGATCCGGCCGTACACGGACATGCTACTGCATGACATGGGGACCGGCCTGGCGGATAACCTTCCGGAGGGAGTCGCAACGGGCGCGGAGTGGCGCACGCCGCCGCTGTGGGGAATCGGCCTGACCGCGGGCATCAGCGGCGGCGAGGCCTACCTGCATGACGGCCGCGCACGCAACCTGACGGAGGCCATCCTGTGGCACGGCGGCGAAGCCAATGCCTCCAAGGAGGCCTTTCGCACCCAGTCCAGCGCGAATCGGACCGCGCTGTTCCGGTTCTTGCAGTCCCTCTGACACAGCCTCCCCCTCCTGTCAGAGCGGTTCCCCCCCCCTTTCAAACACAAGCAGCCCCCCCACCAGAAGGAGCGCAAGATGCGTGGCAACCCGTCATTCCGAGTTGGATCCAGAGGAGTTCTCGCTGCGCAGTGTATGGCGCTAGCGCTCGCCGTCCTGTTCACGACGGAGGCCATGGCGGCGACCTCGGGCTACACCCTCACGTCCTCGAGCAGCGTCCGGTTCTACGTCAACGATGCCAGCTGGGCCGACCTGCACTACACCATCAACGGGGGTGGCCAGCAGAACGTGCGGATGATCGCCAGCGGCACCAACCACACGTACAACGTCACGGGAGTGCCAAGCGGCGCGGCCGTTCGCTACTTCTTCACGATCGGCACGGGCGGAACTGCCGTCGACACCGCGTGGGCGCAGTTCACCATGTCCGGTGGCACGACTCCTCCGCCTACGGGGAGCTGGCAGGTGGTCTGGGAAGACACCTTCAACACCAACGGCCAGCCCAGCTCGGCCAACTGGAACTACCACGTAGGCAATGGCTTCAACCCGGGCGCTGGCGCCTTCGCGGGCTGGGGCAATGGCGAGTGGGAGTGGTACCGCCCCGAGAACGCGTACGTGCAGAACGGCAACCTCGTCATCCGCGCGGAGTACAACACCACGCCCACGGTCATCGCCGGCCGGAACTGGTACCAGAAGTCCTCGCGCATCACGACCAAGGGCAAGAAGTCCTGGACCTTTGGCCGGATCGAGGCCCGCATCGCCATGCCCAACGCCATTGGCACCTGGCCGGCCTTCTGGATGATGGGCACCGCGTGTGACGACACCGTGACGACCAACTACGCCGCCCCCATGAGCCACTACGACGTGATGGCGGGCAACTGGTCGAGCTGTGGCGAGATCGACATCATGGAGCACCGCAACTCGGAGACGGTCACCTTCCAGAACCTGTTCTGGGACTCGCGCACCGGGCTCTACCCGTGGGCCAACGGCCTCAACAACGAGCAGCCCAGCAACATCAACGTGGGCAACGTCACGCAGTTCCACCTGTACACCATCGAGTGGGAGCCCACCCAGATCCGCTGGTACATCGACCGTGACACGCACCCCACCCCGGTGCACACCGTCGACATCACCGCCAGCAACAAGGAAGAGTTCCAGAAGCCCTTCCACATCATCCTGAACCTGGCCCTGGGCGGGCTGTTCACGGGCTACGCGGAGCCCAACCGCGCCGACTTCCCGATGTACATGTACGTCGACTACGTCCGGGTGTGGCAGCGCCGGTAGTCCAAGCTGTCGCATGAGGCGGCTCCACCGGGCGGCCGGCACCGCCTGGTGGAGCCTGCCGCATTTCCCGGTCGGCGTTGCCTCAACAAGGAGAAGACATGAGACGGTCCTACGCCAGCCGGGAGCTTCTCCACGGCGCAGCGGTTCTGTTGCTAGTGTTGATGGCGTGTCATTCAGATGACGGCCCCACTCCCCCAGACGACGATCCGCCTCCAGAGAACCCTCCCGCCGACGATTGGCCACGGATCGAGAGCGCCATCCCGAAGGACGAGGCTCTCGAGGCCAAGGTGGAGGCGCTGCTGCAGGACCTGACGCTCGAGGAGAAAGTCGGGCAGATGATCCAGGTGGAGATCCCGAACGTCACCCCCGAGGAGATCAAGCAGTACCACCTCGGAGCGGTGCTGAACGGAGGCGGCTCCTGGCCCGGCGGCAAGAAGGACGCGCCCGTGCAGGACTGGGTGGCGCGCGCCGACGAGCTGTGGGAAGCCTCGATGGATCCGGCCAATGCCCACCGGATCCCCATCATGTGGGGCACCGACGCCGTCCACGGCCACAACAACGTGCGCGGCGCGACGATGTTCCCGCACAACATCGGGCTGGGCGCTGCCAATGATCCGGACCTGATCCGGCGCATCAGCGAGGTGACGGCCCGCGAGGTGTCCCGCACCGGCATCGACTGGGCCTTCGGGCCCACCCTGGCCGTCGTGCGGGATGACCGGTGGGGCCGCACCTACGAGGGCTACTCGGAGGACCCGGCCATCGTCGAGGCCTATGCCGGCAAGGCCGTCGAGGGGCTGCAGGGCCTGCTCGCCAAGGATGCCAGCGCTCACGAGAAGGTGGTGGCCACGGCCAAGCACTTCCTGGGCGACGGCGGCACCACCCGTGGCAAGGATCAGGGCGTCACCGCCCTCAGCGAGCGCCAGCTGCGGGAGCTCCATGGCCGCGGCTACTTTACGGCGCTCAAGGAGGGCGCTCAGACCGTCATGGCCTCGTACAGCAGCTGGCAGAACACGGACCAGGGCGAGAACGCCAAGGCCTACAAGCTGCACGGCAGTTCCTACCTGCTGACGGACGTGCTGAAGACGAAGATGGGCTTCGACGGCTTTGTGATCTCCGACTGGAACGGCCACGGCCAGGTCAATCGCAGCAACAGCGACTCGCCCACCGACTGCACCAACAGCAACTGCCCCCAGGCCATCAACGCCGGCATCGACATGGTGATGGTGCCCTACCGGGACGACTGGAAGGCGCTCATCACCAACACGATCGCCTCGGTGAAGAGTGGAGAGATCCCGGAGGCGCGCATCAACGATGCCGTGCGCCGCATCCTGCGCGTGAAGTACCGCTCGGGCCTCTTCGACAAGCCCAAGCCCTCGCTGCGCACCGCCTCCCGCGAGCTCGGCACAGCCGAGCACCGCGCCGTGGCCCGTGAGGCCGTGCGCAAGTCGCTGGTGCTGCTGAAGAACAATGGCTCCACGCTGCCCCTGGCTCGCGCGGCCAAGGTGCTGGTCGCGGGCAAGAGCGCCGACAGCCTGCAGAACCAGACCGGCGGCTGGTCCCTCACCTGGCAGGGCACGGGCAACGCCAACGCCGACTTCGGTGGGGGCACCACCGTGTGGCAGGCGATCCAGAAGATCTCTCCCACGGCCACGCTCGACACCAGCCCTGACGGAGCGCTGGGCGATGCGAGCTACGACGCCGCCATCGTGGTGATCGGCGAGACGCCGTACGCCGAAGGACAAGGGGACATCGGCAACACGAAGACGCTGGAGCTGGCGAAGCTGCGCCCGGAGGACCTGACGCTCATCAACGGCCTCAAGGCCCGTGGCGTGAAGAAGATCGTCACCGTGCTGTTCTCGGGCCGGCCGCTCTACGCCAACAAGGAGCTCAACCGCTCGGATGCCTTCGTCGCAGCCTGGCTCCCTGGCACCGAGGGTGACGGCGTGGCGGAGGTGCTGTTCCGCAAGGAGGATGGCTCGGTCCACTTCGACTTCACCGGGAAGCTCTCCTACTCGTGGCCCAAGGCGGCCTGTCAGACGTCGCTCAACCGCGGTGACGCGAGCTATGACCCGCTCTATGCCTACGGCTATGGCATGACGTACGCCACCAGCCAGGAGCAGGGCGCCCTCGACGAGGCCAGCCCCGAGGTCGGCTGCGGCGTGGACGGCGGCGGTGGCACGACGACGATACCCATGGCGGTGTTCGAGCGCGACAACCAGGACCCCTGGGTGATGCGCATCGGCGCCCCGTCCAACTGGGGAGGCGTCGACGTGCTCCAGTCCACCAGCAGCACCACCCAGACGCCCGCGGGCGAGCTCACTGTCACCCCGGTCGATGATCGCAACGGCCTCCAGTGGGCCGCGGTCCGAGCCACCTGGAACAACGCCACCGGGCAGCTCTACATGCAGAGCGCGAACAGCAACGACGTGCGAGCCCTGCAGGCCTACCTGAACTCGGGTGGCGCGCTGGTGTTCGATGCTCGGGTGAGCACCCCGCCCACTGGCAGCGTGAAGGCCCGGGTGGACTGCGTGTACCCGTGCGGCGGCGAGATCGACGTGACCCAGGCGCTCAACGCGCTGCCGGTCAACACCTGGACCGAGGTGGCGATCCCGCTCCAGTGCTTCTCGCAGAAGGGCGCCGACTTCTCGACCGTCAATACGCCCATGCTGATCTTCACCGAGGGCTCGATGGAGCTGTCCGTCGCCAACATCCGCTGGGAGCCGAACAAGCCCGGCAACGTCAGCTGTGACGGCAGCTCCGGGAGCACCACGCCCATCACCGACGACAAGGATGCCTACGTCAACGGCGTCGTCGACACCACCCTGTTTGGCAACCCCAGCAGCTGGTCCTACGGCACTGGCAGCGTCACGGTGAACCCGGCGCTCGACACCGCCGAGGGAAAGGTGATCGACGTCGTCTTCAACAACGTCACCGATGGCGGTGGCAATGGCGGCTTCGCCTTCTCGGCCAAGGATCCGATCCTCCTGGATGTCTCGTCGATCGCCACCACGGGTGGCATCCGCTTCGAGCTAAAGGTGCTCGACTACGGCAACACCACGCAGGACTTCTGGGTGAAGCTCGTCTGCAACCGCAAGCCCGACAGCTGCGCGACGGGAGACTTGAAGACCCTCATCGGCCGCCCAGCCGTAGGAACCTGGACGACGGTGAAGATCCCGTTCGCGAACCCGGGCTATGCGAGCGGCTGGGATGTGACGAGGCTCAGCTCGGTCCTGGAGCTGCTCCCCGCGTGGGATGACCAGCGCGGCACCATCCACTTCCAGCTCCGCAGCATCCGCATCGTGAAGCAGCTCGAGTGACGGAGGAGGCCGAAGGAGGCCGCCTACGCGGGCAACGAGCCCTTCCCGGTGGCGATGGTGTCCCAGAACTGCTTCACCTTCTGGACGTAGGTGGCATCGCCCGTGCCTGCGGGGAGCGCGTTCACGTTGCTCCGATCGACACCGTTGGGCCCGGAGTTGTACGCGCGCAGCGCCAGGTCCCAGCTCCCGAACTGCTCCTTCATGTCTTTCATGTAGCAGGCGCCCGCGAGGATGTTCGTCTCCGGGTCGGCCAGATCCTTGCCCTGCAGCTCCGGGTGCTTGGCCTGCAGCTCCTTGAAGGTGTTGGGGTTGATCTGCATCAGCCCGGTGTCCGTCAGGCCGTTGCCCCCGTTGGTGGAGGTGGCGCTCAGGTTGCCCCGAGACTCCTGCCAGATCTGCGCGGCCAGCATGGACGCCGGCACGCCCGTCTTGGCCGACGCCGACTCGATGGCCCCCTTGTACTTCTCCAGGGCCGGAGGCATCCCCGCCCCCAGCTTCGCATCACCCGAGGGGCTCACCGGGCTCGAACCGCTCTTCCCGGCCGGGTTGAGCTCCACGGGAGCCTTGCCCCCACAGGGCGTGAAGCTGCTCTGCGAGAACGGCGCCGGCGCAGACGGCGAGGCGCCCCCCTTCTGCACTCCCCCGCCCTGCGTGAGCTGCATCAGCTTCTGGATCTTGTTGATCGAGTCCATGAGCGCCTTGGCGCCCTCGAGCAGGGCCTGCAGCTGCCCACCACGTCCCTGGAGACCCTGGAAACCGTCTCCGAGCCGTGTGGAGGACAGCTCATGAGTCTGGAGGCGAGCGGCGGTGGGGTTCTGGCGAAGGGGCGAGACGTTCATGGCGGAGTTCCTTTCAGGGGGGAGGAAGCCCTGTGCGGGGGAGATGGCTTTCCCTAGAGCAGGAGGCGTGCCAGAGCGGCGCGGGCCGTCCGCAGGCCTCGGCGCGCGGCCTTTCTCCCTCGGAGGAGCCTGGAAGCCGGGCACTTGCGGCGAGCTCCCGCCCTCCCCTCTGCCTGAGCCCCTGGTGACGCCAGTCCCGGCGGATTCCCGCCCCCCTGAGGCCTGGGCCCCTGATGACGCGAGCCCCACCTGATGAGTGCTGTCACCATGTAGAATGCCCGCAGCGCCCATTGGGGAGAGAGGCCATAACCCTTGGGAGAGCGGGCGGTTCCGTGGACCACCGCGTGCATCAGGTGCATCGCCATGACAGAGGACGACAGCGGGAGCGGCAGCAGTCAGTCGCGTACCCCCATGCTGAGCACTGACGGCGCCGAGCCCGGCCCGACGCAGGAGGAGGTGCTGCCCCTCTCACAGGTGGGGCGCTACCTCCTGCTCAAGCGGCTCGGCGAGGGCGGCATGGGGGTGGTGTACTCCGCCTACGATCCGGATCTGGAGCGCAAGGTCGCCCTCAAGCTGCTGAAGCCAGCGGCGCGGACGGACTCGGAAGAGGCGCGGGCGCGGCTGCTGCGCGAGGCCCAGGCCATGGCCCGTGTCTCCCATCCCAACGTCATCCCCATCTTCGACGTGGGCGTGTGGGGTGATCAGGTGTTCCTCGCCATGGAGATGGTGGATGGGGGCACCTTGAGCTCCTGGTTGAAGGAGAAGGAGCGTCCCTGGCGCGAGGTGCTGGAGAAGTTCCTGGCCGCCGGGCTGGGCCTGCAGGCGGCGCATGAAGTCGGCCTGGTGCACCGGGACTTCAAGCCCGCCAACGTCCTGATGAGCAGCGCCGGGCGCGTCTACGTCACCGACTTCGGGCTGGCACGGCAGGTGGGAGCGGCCGGCAAGGAGGACCTGCGGCCCCCTGAGGCCAGGCACCTGTCGCTGGACCGCCGGATGCTGGAGACCACCATCACCCAGACCGGCATGGTGGTGGGCACGCCCGCATATATGTCGCCAGAGCAGCTCGAGGATGCCGAGCTGGATGCGCGCTCGGACCAGTTCAGCTTCTGCGCCTCGCTCTACTGGGGCCTCTACCGCCAGCGCGCCTTCGATCCCGCCAGGATGAACTCACTCGTGGCGGAGCGGGTCCCGAAGCCGGGCCCGGACCAGACTCAGCCCCTGACGCCGAAGAGCACCCCCTCCGGCTCCCTCTCCGCCAAGAACGGAGGGCTCATCCAGGAGCCGCCGCGCGACGTGAAGGTGCCCGCCTGGGTGAGGCAGGCGGTGCTGCGCGGGCTGGCATTCGAGCCCGGGGCGCGCTTCCCCTCCATGAAGGAGCTACTGGAGGCGCTCTCTCAAGAGCAGCGGCGGGCGCGGCGGTGGCGGTGGGGGGTGGCGGCCGGCGCGGTGGGCCTGGGGCTGACGGTGATCGCCGGGGGGGTGTACCA
>NZ_DASPHO010000336.1:0-50386 GCF_035629615.1 Hyalangium sp.
CACCTCCCGTGCGCCTGCTTCGCTCGCTCTTCGCTGCGCCGAAGGCCTGGGCGCGGAGGGGAGAAGGCCCGGCTCCACGTCTACGCTCTTCACAGGAGCGCCGTCCCCCAGCCCGATCTGGATGCTCAAGCGCAGCGGGAGCGTCAGCGTGGCCCCCCCGTCCGTGAGGACGATCCTGCCCAGCGAGGGCCCCTGCGCCTGCGTCCCGCTCGACGACTGAACGCTGGGGCCCGACGTGCCGTCCTCGGCGGATGATCCGGTGCTGTCCTTCCTGAGGAGCACCGGCTCGCCGCTCTCCGCGTCGGCACCCTCTGTCGAGCCATTCCTCTTTCCTTCCCCCTTCGAGCGCCGGGCCGAGATTGACGCGGGCCGCCTCCGGGAGCCAGTGCGTGGGCGCGCGCTCCCCTCAGGGCCCGTCATGGGCTCGAGCAGCTCTGCACGGAGCCGGACCGCCTCGCCGGAGAGGGACCGTGCGCGCAGGTGCCGCACGAGGCTGCTCACGCGCACGCCCTCGTTGGCCTTCCACGCGAGCAGCGCCGGGTCCATGCCCTGCTCCCAGGCCTCCCCATCCACCGTGAGGAAGCGCCCATCCTCCGAGCGCTTCGGCACCCCCATGTGGTGGAGCGCCACCACCTCCCACTGATCGTTGTAGACAGGCGAGCCCGACGAGCCCGGCGCGGTGTCCGTCTCGTAGTGGCAGAAGTCCTCGAGCAGATCGACGATCTGGTTCTCTCGCAGGGCGAGCTGCTTGGGCTCGCCGTTGGGGTGCTGGATGATGTTCACGTACTCGCCGAGCAGCACCTTGCCCTGGGCCTCGATGAGACGGTTGAAGCCGAAGTCTCGCAGCGCCTGGCCGTCGAGCGCCTGGGACTTCACCGCCACCAGCGTGTAGTCGAGCCGCGCGTCCGTGACGAAGAACGTCGCCGGATCCAAGGTGAAGATCACCGAGGGCAGCGCCGCGCCGTCCACGCCGGACTGGAAGTTGAACTCGATCTGGCTGTTGCCCGCCTCCGCCGCGCTGCGCAGCACATGGTTGTTGGTGAGCATCAGTCGGGGAGACACCAGGAAGCCCGTGCCGTAGCCCGCCAGCCGCCCGCGCGAGTCGCCGATGCGCACCCGCCCCACCGAGCGTGAGACCTTCAGTCCCCGCTCCAGGAAGCACACGCTCGTCAGATCGCTGCGCCCCAGCACGCGCTCGTACACCAGCTTCGCGGGCTCGGCGGTGACAGGGACGACGCGAGAGCGCACCCGCGCGGTGTCCGGACACAGCGTGCCCTCAGCGCTCTCGATGCCGAGCCGCCGCATCCTCGCCCGGACACGCTCCGGGGTGTCCACCTCCATCGGGGTCCGGCCCTCGTCGTCGAGCTGGTGCATCACGCCCTCGCGGACGCGGCGCCGCTCGCGGTAGCGCCGCTCGGTCTGCTCGAGCTGGCCCTCCATGCGCCGGTACCACGACTCGGGGAGCCGAGCCTCGGGCGATGGCTTTCGCGCAGCGGGAGAGGCCTCATGCTCAGCCGCCCCGTGTCCGTTCCCCTGGGGGGGTTCGACGCCGAAGGGCGGAAGTCCCGCCTCCCTGTCCAACAACGAGGTTCCATTCTTCTTCACTTCGGCCATCGCGCCCTCCGATCCTGGAGCCCCCAGCGGGACTCACCCTCCGGGGAGAGTGGCGTGGGCGCGGATGTGACGGAGGCCTAGAAGTCGATCCGCAAGAGGGGAGCGTAGGGATGGACGCCGAGGGATGAGGCATCCTCCGGCGCCGCGTCCACCGTATGGGTGAGGACGGGCAGTGGACCCGTGCGCAGCACCGCGCCTGGCAACATGTCCAGCTCCCAGCCGTCCTCCGTCAGGCGCAGGTAGCCAATGACGGGCTGGCGATCCTCCCCTTGCTCCAGCTGCGGGTCGGCGAGGCGCCCCTCCTCCAGCGGCGTCAAGGCGTACGTGCGAGCGCCTGGAGCGGCAGCCTGGACAGGGGCCGGCAGCAGGAGCAGAGCCAGAGCGGAGGTCGCGGCCACGGCCACCAGCGCAGCCCAGAAGCGCACCGCAACGGACGTCATGCTCGCAGTCATGGATCGCGACCTCCTATCTGGAAAACACACAGGGGGCAGGGGAGGTTCCCGATGGTGGGCCGCCCGCGCTCCTCGTGGGCAACCCGGCTTCATTCCCACCCGTGCTCCCAAGGCGTGCGAGCGCCCTGGGAGTAAGCAACCGCGCTACTTGGGCGCCGGCGCCTTCACCGGCCCCTTGGTGAGGAAGGCGTCGACGCTGGCGCTCTGCGCCTCCTTCTGGGCGATGCACAGGTCCATCTGCTCCAGCACCTGGGACAGGAAGCGTGGGCCGCTGTCGGTGCGCGCGCTGCGCTCGGTGAAGAAGGCCTCCACGTCCTTGCGGTGCTCCGCGTCACAGAAGGCCCCGCCCACCATCGCCAGCCGGCCGGCGAACTCCTCGGGCATCCGAGCGGTGAGCGCGTCGTAGTTCTCCTTCACGAAGCTGTACACGACGTCCCGCGTGGCCGGATGCTGCGAAGGGCCATACATCACCCACATCACCTCGCGAGCATCGTTCGCGGGATCCAGCACCATGGGGAGCAGCTGACGCACCACCTGCGGATCCCGAGTGCTGCTCATGGCGCCGAGCAGCTGCTGGCGCACCTTGCGCTCCGGCTCCTTCTTCCAGGCCTCCAGGAACTTCGGCGCCAGCTCCGCGCCCGCGCTCGCCGAGGCCATCCCCAGCACCGCGAACGTCAGCTCCTGGGGGATCGCCTTCCGGTCCACCAGCCACTTGCCGGTCAGCTTCTTCGCCTCCGCGACGAGCTTCGGGTCCTCGCCCTGCCTCCCGGCGAGATTCAGCATCATCGGGCGCAGCAGGCGCGTGTCCTCGCTCTCGCCCGAACGGGGGGTGAAGCCCAGCTTCCGGGCGCGCGGCCCGTAGGTGTCCCGCAGGAAGCGCTTGTAGTCCGCGCGGCGGGGCTCGGACAGCATCCGCTCGTCCACCACGTCCAGCAGATCCACCGAGGCAGTGACGACCTGTCGGTCCGGATCCTCGGCGAAGCGAGCGGCCAGCGCGAGCGCGTCCCCCGCCGACAGCACCCCGGCCTTGGCCAGCGCGCCCGCATCCCCGAGCAGCGTCACGCGCTCGGAGCGCGTCAGCCGCTGGTCCGCCACGGTGAGCAGCTTGCGCAGCGCCTCGCCCGCCAGCTGCGTCCGGTAGTAGCCCGCGCCCTCCGCGTTCGGGAAGAGCCAGTCCGGGCAGGACTTCGCCTCGGGCAGCGGCAGCTCCGCGCGCTCCGTCTCCAGCACCGTGCACGCGCGGCCCGTCGTCGCGCCCACCCCGTAGCGCACGCACAGCGGCACATGCCACGTGCGCGCCGCCTCGCCCTTGGAGCCCACCGGCAGGTAGCGGCGCTGGTGGAGCGCCACCTTCGGCGTCTTGCCCGAGCAGTCCAGGGCAGCGGTGACGATGGGAGCTCCTCCCTGATCGAGGAAGGTGCTCAGCACCTTGCCCACGTCCTGGCCGGCCTCGGCGGAGAGCGCTGCCAGGAAGTCATCCGCCGTGGCGTTGCCGCCGGCATGCTTGCGCAGGTAGCGCTGGATGCCGCGCCGGAACACCTCGCGGCCCAGCCACTCCTCCGTCATGGCCAGCACCGCGGAGCCCTTGCCGTAGGTGATGCCGTCGAAGGCGGTGAGGATGTCGCCCGCGTTCTCGATGGGCTGGCGGATGCGCCGCGCCGTCACCAGGCTGTCGGCCTCCAGGGACCAGGAGCGGCCCTGCAGCCGCTGCACCGGCGCGTCCCACGTGGGCTGCCAGCCCTCGACCATGCGCGGGGTGATCCACGAGGCGAAGGACTCGTTGAGCCACAGGTCGTCCCACCACGCCAGGGTGACGAGGTTGCCGAACCACTGATGCCCCAGCTCGTGCACCTGGGTGCCCGCGAAGCCGCGCTGGCGGCCGGGGGTGTCCTCGCCCTCCTTGACCAGCAGCAGCTCGGAGTTGAAGGTGATGAGGCCCGGGTGCTCCATGGCCCCGCCGAAGAGCGGCACGGCGATGGTGTCCAGCTTCTCGTACGGGTACGGAATGTCGAAGTACTCCTCGAGCCGCGCGAGGATCTCCGGCGTCACCTTCGCGGCATAGGCGGCCTCGGCGGAGCGGCCCTTGGGGGTGATGATGCGGGTGGGCACCTTGTTGCGGCCCGAGGGCGCGGCCTGGACGAACTCGAACGGGCCCACGCCCAGGGCGATGAGGTAGGTGGGCAGCGGCAGCGTGCGCGCGAAGCGGAAGGTGCGGCCGCCGTCCGGACGGGCCTCCTCGGAGATCAGCGGGGTGTTCGTCACCGCCACGTTGCCCGCGGGCACGTGGAAGGTGAGCTGCCAGGGCACCTTGAAGTTCGGCTCGTCGAAGCAGGGGAAGACGCGGCGGGCGCCGATGGGCTCGAACTGGGTGAAGAGGTACCAGTCGCCGCGCTCCTGGGCGCGGAAGACGCCGTCGAGCTCACGGGTGGAGGCGACGGCCTCGTAGGTGATGCGCAGGCTCGCCGGGCCCTTCGCCAGCGGGCGTGCCAGCGTGAAGCCGATGAAGCCCTCCTTGCCGGCGACCGGTGTCACCGCGATGTCCGCGCCCCCCTGCTTCAGGGAGGCCTGCTTCACCGTGAGCGCCTTGCCGTTCAGCCAGACGACGGAGGTGGGCTCGACCACCTCGAGCGCGAGGTCCGCCACGCCCTGGAAGGTGCCGGCCTTCGGGTCCATGGTGAGCTCCACCGTGTAGCCCGTGGGGCGGACGGTGGTGGGGAGGCGCAGGGACGGCGAGGCGGGCGGCGTCACCGGAGCGGCGGGCGCGGAGGCCTGCGCGGGAGCGGGCGGAGACTCGGAAGTCTCCGGAGCCGGGACATCCTGACGAGCCCCGCAGGCGCTCAGCAGGCCTGCGAGGAGCAGTGAGGAGAGAGAAGGAAGGCGCATGGGGATGCGGTCTAGCCCAGTCCGGGCGGGCAAGGGAGCGACTTCGCGTGCACCAGTGGCCTTGCCGGCTTGTCCGCTTCGGTGTGGAGTGCGCCGCCGTGCCTTCGCCCGCTACCATGCCTGCGCCGCCTGTCCACCCCATCCGGCTGACGTCCCCGCACCTGCGCCGCATCATCGGCGAGCCGCCCGGCCCCCTCACGGGCTTCCTGGCCAACCTTGCGCTGGGTGTGGTGGCGAACCTCAGCCGGGGTGCGCGGGAGCGCCTCGCGCGCTTCGTAGGCGGGCTCGCCTACACGCTGGGCATCCGGCGCCGCGTCGCGTTGGAGAACCTGGCGCAGGCGATGCCGGAGCGCTCGGAGGCAGAGCGGCAGGCCATTGCTCGCGGCACGTACATCACCATGGCGCGCGCGGTGCTGGAGGCGCTGGCGGACAAGGAGCGGATGCCGCCGGGCTGGGAGCAGGAGGAAGTGGTGGGCCGTGAGGCGTGGGAGGCGCTCCAGGCGCACCTGGCCACGGGCAAGGGCGCGCTGCTGGTGACGGGGCACTTCGGCAACTGGGAGCTGCTGGGAGAGATCCTCATCCGCCGGGGTGTGCCGCTCAATGCGCTGGTGCGCCCCCTCAAGGGAGCGCTCAACATGCGCATCGCGGAGAACCGGGTGCGCGCGGGTGGGGGGCTCATCTACCCTCGGGGCGCGGTGCAGGAGACGGTGGACGCGCTCAACCGCGGCGAGAGCGTGTTCATGCTCCTGGACCAGGCCATCCCAAGCAAAGGCGTCTTCGTGCCCTTCTTTGGGAGGCTGGCGTCCACCACGCCGGCAATGGCGGTGGCGGCCCAGCGCACGGGAGTGCCCGCGTGGGTGGTGATGGGCGTGCGTGACGGCCAGCGGATGCGCGTCCACATCGAGGGTCCCATCTCGCCGCCGCCTGCTCAGGAGGGCAAGGACCCCATCACCGAGCACACCGCGCTGGTGACTGCGGGGCTCGAGCGGGTGATCCGCCAGTACCCCGAGCAATGGCTGTGGCTGCACCGACGCTGGAAGTACCCGCCACCCCCTCCTCCACCCAACCTCCTTCCCATGGACGATTCGCCCACGTGAGTGAACCCTCTGTCCCTCCACCGCACACGAGCGAGACCCTCAAGCTCCTTCTCGTCGATGACGACGCGGTCGACCGGCTTGCAGTCCAGCGGCTCCTGCGCACCAGCGGCGTCGCAGCGGAGGTCGTGGAGGCCAGCACTGGGCGCGAGGCGCTCGAGCGTCGGAAGGAGCAGTCCTTCGACGTGATCCTCCTGGACTTCCTGCTCCCGGGGGAGGATGGGCTCTGGGTCCTGCGCGAGCTCGGAAAGACGGGCTCTCGCTCTCCGATCATCGTGCTCACGGGGCAGGGGGATGAGCAGACGGCCGTCGAGCTGATGAAGGCGGGAGCCGCCGACTACATCTCGAAGGCGAAGCTGTCTGCCGAGCGCCTGGGGCAGAGCCTGCGTCACGTCATGCGGCTGCACCTGGCGGAGCAGCAGCACCGGGCACTCGCCGAGGCCCTCCCCCAGATCGTCTGGACGGCCGGGCCGGAGGGTCGAGCCGACTACTACAACCGACGCTGGTACGACTACACCGGGCTCATGCTGACGCGTTCCATGGAAGAGGGCTGGCGCGAGGTCATCCATCCCGAGGACATCCCTGGCTGCCTCGCACGGTGGAGCGAGAGCGTCCAGTCGGGAGCACCCTTCGAGGGCGAGAGCCGCATCCGGCGCCACGCGGATGGCACCTACCGCTGGCACCTCATCCAGGCCCTGCCGCTGCGCAACGCGCACGGCCGCATCCTCCAGTGGCTCGGCACGTGCACCGACATCGACGACCAGAAGCGCGCGTCGGAGACCCTGAGCTTCCTCGCGGAGGCGAGCACCCTGATCACCGCCTCGCTGGAGATGTCCGTCACCCTCGAGCGGCTCTCGGCGCTGATCGTCCCCCGGCTGGGAGACTGGTGTGCCATCTACCTCCAGGAGGATGAGGGGCCGATCCGGCAGGCGATGGTGACCCACGCGGATGTCTCGAAGGTGCCGCTGCTGAATGAGCTGCACCGCACCTTCCCCCCGGCGGCTACCGCCAGCTGCGGCTACCCTCGGGTGCTGCGCACGGGGGAAGCCGAGCTGGTGCCCGAGCTCACGGCGCAGATGATTCATGAGGCACTGGGTCCCACGGAGCAGCTGGACCCCAGCGGGAAGCTCCGGCCGAGCTCGTGGATGGTGGTCCCGCTGTGGGCCCAGCGGCGGGTCTTCGGGGCCCTGCAGGTGTGCGCCGTCCGGCCCGGGCGCCGCTACACCGCGCGAGACCTGGAGCTGGTGCAGGAGCTGGCACGCCGAGCCGAGATCGCCATCGACAATGCCCGGCTCTTCGAGATGGCCAAGGCCGAGCACCTGGTCGCCGAGCAGGCCAATCGCGCCAAGGACGAGTTCCTTGCCGCTGTCTCTCACGAGCTGCGCACCCCCCTGATGGCCATGCTCGGTTGGACGCAGCTGCTGCGCTCGGGGCGGCTGGCCCCTGAGAAGCACGCCCGGGCGCTGGAGGCGGTGGAGCGCAACACCCATGTGCAGGTCCAGCTCATCGAGGATCTCCTCGACGTCTCGCGGATCATCACCGGCAAGATGCGGCTGGAGATCCGGCCCGTGAGCCCCCGCGAGTTCATCGAGGCCGCGCAGGACTCGGTGCGCCACGCGGCCGAGGCGAAGGGGGTGACCCTCCACTCCGAGCTGGACGCGGACACCGGCCCCATCAGCGGGGACGCCGATCGGCTGCAGCAGGTGCTCTGGAACCTGCTCGCCAACGCCATCAAGTTCACGCCCAAGGGCGGACAGGTCACCGTGCGCCTGCAGCGGGTGGACACGAACGCGGTCATCGAGGTGGAGGACAACGGCCAAGGCATCCCCAAGGGCTTCCTGTCCCACATCTTCGAGCGCTTCTGGCAGGTCGACGGGAGCTCCACCCGCCAGCATGGCGGACTGGGACTGGGGCTGGCCATCGTGCGGCACCTCACCGAGCTGCATGGAGGCACCATCGAAGCCTTCAGCCGGGGCGAGGGACAGGGCGCGCTCTTCACCCTGAAGCTGCCGCTGGCGGCGGCGGCGCGGGTGCGGGGGACTCCGCCCTCGAGCCAGCCTGAGGCGCGCCTGGAAGCGCTGCTCCTGCCCGCACCCGAGCTGGAGGGGCTGCAGGTGCTGGTGGTGGACGATGAGCCCGATGCCCGGGAGCTGCTCGCCGTGATGCTGGAGAGCCGCAAAGCCCAGGTCGTCACCGCAGCCAGCGCCAGGGAGGGCCTGGAGAAGCTGGAGCTGTGCCGTCCCCACGTCGTCATCTCGGACATTGGAATGCCCGGAGAGGATGGTTACTCCTTCATCCGCAGGCTGCGCGCGCTGAGTCCGGAGCGGGGGGGCCAGACTCCGGCCATCGCGCTCACGGCCTTCGCCCGCATGGAGGACCGCACCCGGGCGCTGCTCGCGGGCTTCCAGATGCATGTGCCCAAGCCCATCGAGCCCGTGGAGCTGGTGAGGGTGCTGGCCTCCCTCACCGGCAGAAGCTGACCCGAAGCCGCCCCCCACTCCGGGTGTATATAGCGCTGCACCACATCGTTACCCTCAAGGGAGCACACCATGTCGAAGGGCATTCGTTCCGCGGTCATTGCGCTCACCGTCTGCTTCGCGATGGCTGCGGGCGCACAAGGCACCGTCAAGGTCGGCAAGGACGGGAGCGTCAAGATCAACTCCGGCGGCAGCAAGGTGGACGTGAGTGGCGGCAACGTGAAGGTCGAGAGCGATGGCACCACCACGCAGGTCGAGGTGGAGAAGGACGACGACGAGGAGCGCTCCGACGACGACTCCGATTCGGAGATCAACATCACCGACGCGGGCCGCAAGGCGACGCTCGCCTGCGATGGCAACACCGAGGTGTCGATCAGCGGCTCCGCGAACGACCTGACGTTCACCGGTGAGTGCAAGCGCGTCGACGTGACGGGCAGCTCGAACAAGGTGACGCTGGACACCGTGGGCAGGATTGACGTCACGGGCACGAGCAACGCCGTCACCTGGAAGAAGGCGGCGGGCGGCAAGAAGAAGCCGAAGGTGAGCTCCACCGGCACCGCCAACAAGATCTCCCAGGCGAAGTAGTCACTGCTCCTCGCAGCTTCCATGCGGAGCAGCCCGCTGCTCTGAGCCAGCGACTCTCTTCGGGCGCCTGAGCTTCAGCGAAGCGCGTGAGGCAGGATGCGCGCGGGTAGAGGGAGCGGCTCCCTCCTTTTTTCTGCATGATTCCCTCGCTCACAGGCTCTCACGGTGTAGGGAACCGGGATTTCGAACAGGAGCGACCGATGAGACTTCCGAAGCAACGCATGCTGCGGTTCGTGGTGGGGGGGCTCGCCGCCATTGCCGTACTCGTGGCGGTCCCAGCGCCTGCAGCGAGCGCTCCGCAGCCGCAAGCCGCGCTGCCGGGCACGCCCGCGGGACGGCAAGCCGCGGCTCTCATCCAGGCGTTCAACGAGGGCAAGGGGAGCACGATGCTCGCCTTCATCAAGGACCACTACGCGAAGGCTTTCCTGGCCCGGAGCCCCGTCGAACACCACCACCGAACTTTCGGGGAGCTCTGGATGAACACGAGCGGGCTGACCGTCCAGAAGGTGGAGTCGTCGAGCGAGCGCACGATCGTCTTGCTCGCGCTGGACAAGCTGGCCGGTGATTCGGTGCGGCTGCAAGTCGACGTCGAGGCGAAGGCGCCGCACGGCATCCTGGGTGTGAAGATCCAGCCCGTCGCGTCGCCCTCCAGCGACAGCGGCCGCCCGCTCACCGACGAGGAGGTGGCGAAGGCAGTCCAGGCCTACGTCGAGAAGCTGGCCGCGGCCGACGCTTTCTCAGGGACGGTGCTGATCGCGCACGGGGACAAGGCCGTCTATCAGGGCGCGTTCGGCCTGGCGAGCCGCGCCTTTCAGGTGCCCAATCGGCTGGACACGAAGTTCAACCTCGGCTCGATGAACAAGATGTTCACGGCGGTCGCCATCGCGCAGCTCGTCGAGGCTGGGAAGCTCTCGTTCGAGGACAAGGTGGGGAAGATTCTGCCGAACTACCCGAACAAGGCCGTCGCCGAGAAGGTGACCCTCCATCAGCTCCTCACCCACACCTCCGGTCTCGGCAATTTCTTCAACAAGAAGTACCACGAGGCGGACAAGAGCCGCCTTCGCGAGATCAAGGACTTCCTCCCTCTGTTCGTGGACGAGCCGCTCGCGTTCGAGCCAGGGGCACGCTGGGGGTACAGCAACTCCGCCTTCATTGTGCTCGGTGCGATCATCGAGAAAGCCTCCGGGCAGAACTACTTCGATTATGTGCGCGAGCACATCTACAAGCCTGCCGGCATGACGAGCTCGGACGCCTACGAGATCGATCGTGACCCACCAAACCTCGCCGTCGGCTACACGACCGAGGGCCCCGGCGGGCAGGAGGGCCCCAAGCGAGACTGGAACAACCTCTTCCTTCACGTGGTCAAGGGTGGGCCGGCGGGCGGCGGGTTCTCGACCGTCGAGGATCTCTGGCGGTTCTCCCAGGCGCTCCAGGACCACAAGCTGCTCAGCGCCCCGTCCACGCAGCTCGTGACCACAGGCAAGGTGCAGCCCAATCCCGAAAGCGCGGACGAGAAGTACGCCTACGGCTTCTTCGATGAGCAGGTCCAGGGAACCCGCATCGTTGGCCACGGCGGCGGATTCCCGGGCATCAACAGTCAGCTCGATATGTACCTGGGCAAGGGCTACACCGTGGTGGTGATGTCGAACTACGATCCTCCTGCCGCAGGGCGCGTCTCCCAGAGGATCCGGACACTGCTCCTTCGGTAATCCACCGGCGCTCCGGCGGAGCAGAGGCAGGTGAGCATCCCTCCTTGATCCCAAACCCACCCTGGGAGCTAAAGTCGTAAAGCTGGAATACGCCCCCCGAAAGGTGCCTCACGATGCCCGAAGTGAATACCGACCTGACCGACATGATTCGCAACGTCATGCCCTTCGCGACCTTCCTGGATCTGAAGTTCGTGGAGAGCTCGAAGGAGCGGGTCATCGGTCTCGCCGAGTGGACGCCTGAGAAGACGACCACGGGCGGGGTGATTCACGGTGGGTACCTGATGGGCTGTGTGGACGCCATCGGAGCGGTCCTCGCGTTCAACAACCTTCCCGAGGGCGCGTCGGGGACGACGACCATCGAGTCCAAGACGAACTTCTTCCGCGCGGTCCGCGCCGGCCTCATCCAGTTCCGTTCGACCCCCGTGCACACCGGCCGGACGACGTCCGTCATCCAGACGGATGTCCTCGATGATCGCGAGGCCCTCATCTGCCGCACGACCCAGACGCAGCTCGTCCTCACCCGGTAGAGAGGATCGCTCGTCATGCAGGCTCCCGCCATCACCCAGCTCCACGAGCGCTCCACACCCGAGGAGGTTCGTCGCTATGTCGCCTCCGAGCTCGAAGCGTTCTTCGCCACCCAGATCAACCCGGAGGCCACCGAGCGCGACGAGGCCTGCGAGGCGGTGCCCCGCGGTGCCTTCGAGCACGCGGCACAGGTGGGCCTGCTCAACTACCTCATGCCCAAAGACGTGGGCGGCATGGGGGGCTCACGCCGCACCTTCGGGCTGCTCCTGGAGCACATCGGCTACTTCTGCAATGACATGGCCTTCCCCTCGATGCTGGCCATGTACGCGGACGTCCCCAACGTCATCTACAGGAGCCGCCGGCCCTCCCTGCTCGAGGCGTATGTCCACCCCATGGCGCTCGGCAAGAAGCTGGGGACCTTCGCCTACACGGACTATGGCGACGCCTTCGACTTCCAGACCCGAGTCGTTCGCAAGGAGGACCGGTACGTCCTGAACGGCACCAAGTGTCTCCAGACTGGTGGGGCGCTGGCCGACGTCTTCGTCACCTATGCCCGAGACGAGGCCGACGACATGAAGGTGCTCCTCGTGGACCGGAGTGATCCGGGAGTGAGCACGCGCCCGGTGAAGACGCTGGGGCTGCGGTCCGCGGGCCTGACGCAGCTCAAGCTCGAAGACGTCACCCTCGCGGAGGAGCGGCTGCTGAGCGGACCGGATGGGCTCGCCGAGGCGCAGACCTTCCTCAACAGCCGGCGGATGTTCGTGGTGTGCCCCTTCGTCGGCGCGATGAAGCGCATCATCGAGCTGTGTGTGGTGCACCTGGACACGGTCATCCGCGAAGGCCGCCCGCTCACGCAGGCGCAGACCGTGCAGGCGCACGTGGGCAACATGGCCGCCCGGCAGCTCACCTCCGAGGCCATCCTCCATGACGCGCTGGATCGCATCGGCCGGGGAGACATCAACCAGCTGTTCGATCCCATCATCTCGGCAGCCAAGCTCATCATCACGGAGAATGCGCTCGAGCTCGGCGAGCGAGCCATCCGCCTCACCGGCTGGCGCGGCTACAGCAAGGAGCTGCCCTTCGAACGGTTCTACCGAGCCTTCATGGCGGCGCTGACCGGGCAGACGGCGCAGGACGTCCTCGAGATCCAGCTCGGCGTCGTCACCATGGCTCATGTGGGATTCAACCAGCAGAGGGGGTTGCGATGAAGTTCATCTTTTCAGGCACCATGCTGCGCTTCGTGGACTACTCGCACGAGGTGGAGATCTCCGAACCGAACTTCGAGCTCGCGCTGAAGGGCCTGCTGGCGAAGGCGCCCGCGCTCGAAGGCGTGCTGCTGGACAGCAACAAGAACCTGCGCCGCACCCACCAGATGTTCCTGAACGGGGAGTCCATGGAGGCGCGGTATTACTCGGACGCGCAGGCGCGCAACGCGCTGGCCGTGCAGCCGACCGACTCCGTGTACTTCCTCACCGCGATTGCAGGAGGTTGAGCATGCCACGCGTCCACCGCGCCACCTTTGGCCTCGAGACGTGCATGTTCTCACCGCACCAGATGCACGCGGAGAGCGCCCTGACGCTGGCGGCCAGCGGGGCCATGGCAGCGCTCGCCCACAACGAGATGAGCCTCCAGTCCATGATTCAGAAGCACGGGCTGGGGCTCGTGGTGCTCAGCGCGGACGTCGAGTACGACTCCCGGCTCACCTTCTTCTCCGCCCCCTCCATCGTCACCGACTCGCAGGTCACCCTGCGCGACGACGGAAAGATCCTGGTGTTCCGCTCCCGGCACTCGGTCTCGGGGGACAAGGGCATCTCCATCTACGTCAAGGTCCGGCCCATCAAGCTCAGCGGCGGCGCGGCGCTGGATGCGGAGCCCTCGGTGATTGACGGCGAGCTCCGCGCGCGGGTCGCGGCGGACGAGCTGGAGGCGGACGTTCCGACACGCGCCTTGCAAGCGCAGATCGACTCGTGGCTCCAGGGCGCCGAGAAGCTGGGCGGCGGCGAGCACCCCCTCTTCATCGGGCGCAGCGACTGCGAGCTCGCGGATCAGTGGCGGTTCGTGCGCCTGCCCACGCTCGTCGCCACCGCGCGTGAGCAGCTCGCCTTCAGCGGAGCACGCCACCTCACCGTCGGCATGAAGAGCCCGCTGAGGTCCTTCCGCGGCGAATACTTCCGGCCCATGTTCTTCGGGGACCGCGGCAGGATCGACATCCAGGCGTTCAAGAAGGAGGAGCGGACCTTCATCATCTACCGTGTGCTGGGTGCGCTCGTCCCCGGCGCGGCCGAGGACTCGCGGCCGCTGTGCGCCCTGGCCGCCGAGGTGTTCTGAAGGCTTGTGCAGCATGGAGAACTCCTCCCCTGCAGCATTCCCCGCCCTCTCGCCTGAGCTCATGGGGCTCCTGCGCTGTCCCGTGGATGGAGCGCCCCTGGTGCATGCGAGCACGGGGAGCGCGCTCTCGTGCACCCGCGCTGCTCACTCGGCGCAGTGGCGCGGCGGCATCCTCGACTTCTCCCCCGCCCCCGGGACGCATGCCTTCGAGGGCTGGGTGGCATGGACCTATGATCTGTTGCTGTCGCGAGTCCTGCTCCGCCGCTTCGCGGTGAGGCGCCAGGTGCTGGAGCGGCTCCATGAGCGCGCGGTGAAGGCTGCACGCGGTGGCCTCCTCCTCGACGGGCCCTGTGGAACGGCCGTGCTCTCCGCGCCCTGGCTGCTGGAGGCCGGGCTCCGCGCCTACGTCGGGGTCGACCTCGCGCTCCCGATGTTGCAGCGCGCGCAGCGGCGCCTGCGGATGTGTCCGACGCTCCTCGTGCGAGGGGACCTCTGTGCGCTCCCACTGGCCGAGGGGACGGCGGATGTGGCCCTGTGCAGCCTGGGCCTGCAGTTCATCCGCGACCGGGCCATGGCCCTCCGGGCGCTGCGGCGTGCCCTCCGGCCCGGGGGACTCTGTCTGGGGGCAGCACCCGCCTTGGGGCTGTTTGACGGCTATGATCGGCGTCACGCGACACGCCCGGATCCCGACTTTCCTCTGACGGCGAGCACCTTCGCCTCCGAGCTGGTGGAGGCGGGGTTCCGGGACGTGACGCTCTCGACAGAGGGAGCGCTCATTCTGTGGGAGGCTACGGCTTCCTCGTGAGCGAGTGGGAGATGAGCGCCCTCAGCGCCTCGGAGAAGGAGGCTGCCAGCCGCTCCAGGGTGGCTGGATGGTGGACGGCCTCGCTGTAGACCCAGGTGACGCGCAGCTGGCCTTCCGCGACGATGCCGAGCACCTCCAGCAGATCCCGGCGATGCCCATGCGGGCTCCGCGTAGTCCCAGTGGACTCGTGCGACCACTGGAACCACCGGGAGCCGCGCACCACGGCGTCCACCTGGCCCAGATAGTCGAAGCTGACCTGCGCCTTCGGTAGCGCGGCCAGCCGAGAGGTCAGCCCCGCGTCGCCTCGCAGGTAGCGCAGCAGCCCGTAGGCGAGCCCGTGCAGCGGCACGCGCCGGAGCTGCTCCTGGATCGAAGCGAGCGCCTCGCCCCATCCGCTGGACTTGTCTCGCGTCAGCACCACGGGATGGAGGGCGGTGAACCACCCCACGGTGCGGCTCACGTCCAGGTCCTCGAAGATGAGCTCGCGGCCATGGGTCTCGCGGTCGACGAGCGCTGCGGAGCTCCCCGTCCACTCCGTGAGGGCGTGCACCAGCGCTGTGAGGAGGAGCTCCTCCACGCGCGCGCCGGACACCTGGGGGACCTGCCGGAGGAGTGCCTCTGTCTCCTCCTCGCTCAACGTCATGACGAGCCGCCGCGAGGAGGCGACGGTGTTGCGGCCACCCGGGCGGTCTACCGGGAGCGGCGAGACCTGGGACCATGGAAGCTGGAGCCACCCGTCCGCCGCCGCGCCGGCCTCTTCCGAGCGGGCATAGGCCTGGAGCCGCTCGGTGGCGCGGCTGAGAGGGGCGCTGGGAGCTCCAGGCTCGAACGAGGTGAGGTCCGCCCCATCCGTCACAGCCGAGAGGAGCAGCTCCAGCTCCTCCAGCAGCACGCGCCAGGAGATCCCATCCACGATCAGGTGATGGATGACGAAGAGCACCAGCGCTGGCACAGGCGGCGCATGCTGGAAGAGCGTCACGCGGATCAGCGGGCCCTGCTCCAGCGACAGGCTGGCCTGGCGCTCCTCGGTCAGCTCCAGTCTCCGGGCGCGGGCCTCGTCGTCACCCAGCCCGCGAAGATCGATGACGTCCATGACAGCGGCGCCAGCCCCTGGCACCACCCGCTGCACCCGCTCGCTCCCGCGCCGCTCGAAGCGGGACCGGAGCGCGCCATGCCGCTCCATGAGCCGGGCGAGCGCACGCTCCAAGTGACTCGGCTCCACCTCCTGCCGGAGAGCCACGATGACAGCCTGGTTCCAGTGGTGCGACTGCGCGAACTCCTGCTCGAAGAACCAGCGCTGCACCGGGGTTAGCAGCGCCTCGCTCTCCGCGCTGCCCTGCTCCGGGAGCCCAGGTGCCACAGGGAGGGCCACCTGGGCCAGCTCGGCGACGGTTGGATGTTCGAAGATCTGCCGGGCGCTGAGCCGCACCCCCGCGCGCGCGGCGTGGGCCAGGACCTGGATGCCCAGGATGGAGTCTCCCCCCAGGTCGAAGAAGTTGTCCTGAAGCCCCACGCGCGGCAGGCCCAGCACCTCCCCCCAGATCCGCTGGAGGAGCGCCTCGAGCTCCGTGCGCGGCTCCTCCAGGGCCGAGCCGCTGGGCTCAGCACGCTCAGGGGCTGGCAGGCGCGCCCGATCCACCTTGCCGTTCCCGCTGAGCGGGAGCTCGGCCAGGGAGACGATGGCGGCGGGGACCATGTACTCCGGCAGCCGGGCCTCCAGGTGGGCCTGCAGCGCCGCCAGCTCCGGCCGGGCTGCCTCGCGGGGGACGACGTAGGCCACGAGCCGCCGCTCACCTCGATCGTCACGGATGACCGCAGCCGCCTGGTGGACCTCCGGGTGCTGGCCCAGCGCCGCCTCGATCTCTCCCAGCTCGATGCGGTGGCCTCGGAGCTTGACCTGCGCGTCCTCTCTCCCCAGGAACTCGATGTTGCCGTCCGGGAGCAGTCGCCCGAGATCGCCGGTGCGGTAGATGCGCCCGAGCACCGGGTGCGATAGGAACCGTGCCGCCGTCTTCTCTCCATCACGCCAGTACCCCAGCGCGACACCCACTCCGCTGATGTAGAGCTCACCGATGGCCCAGGGTGGGCGCGGCCCGAGCTCCGCGGAGAGCACGTGCACCTGCTGCCGGAGCATGCCTCTTCCGTAGGGGATGCTCTTCCAGGAGGGCTCGATGCGGCCAATCGGGAAGAGGATGGACCAGATGGAGGCCTCGGTCGCGCCGCCCAGGCTGATGAGCTCGATGCCGGGCACCAGCGCGCGGATGCGATCTGGCAACGTCAGGGGGATCCAGTCTCCCGAGAGGAGCGCCAGCCGCAGCGAGCCGAGGACAGCGCCGCTGCGATGGGCGGCGTACTCGACGAGCATCTCCATCAAGGCCGGGACGGAGTTCCAGATCGTCACGCCCTGCGCGGCGATGCAGTGAGCCCAGTGCTCTGGATCCTTCATGCCGCTGGCGTCCGGCACGACGATCGTCCCACCGGCAGCCAGGGTCCCAAAGACATCCCACACCGAGAGATCGAAGCTCAGGGAGGAGAGCGCAAGGACGCGATCCCCGGGGCCCACACGGAAACGCTCGTTCACGTCGAGCACGGTGTTCACGGCGCCGCGGTGATCGATCATCACCCCCTTCGGCTCACCGGTGGAGCCGGAGGTGTAGATGACGTAGGCGAGATCCGTGGGCGTCTGGATGGCGGGGAGCGGCTCGGCGGACGCAGGGGGCAGCGGCTCGACGGGCCATACCGTGACTTCGCCTGGCCAGGAACTGCGCTCGGCGAGCCAGGGTTGGGTGAGGGCGAAGCGGACCTCTCCATTGCGGAGGAGGTACTGGAGGCGTGCCTCGGGCAGAGAGGGATCGATGGGCAGGTATGCAGCCCCCGCCTCGAGGATGGCGAGGACGGCGACGACCTGCTCCCACCCCTTCTCCATCACGACAGCAACGAGCTGGTTGGGCCGTACCCCCGCCGCGCGCAGCCGTCCGCCGAGGGCCCAGGCCCGCCGCTGGAGCTCACCGTAGCTCAGGGAGCGCCGTGAGGAGGCGACAGCCACCTGCTCTGGCCGAAGCGCAGCCTGCTCCTCGAAGAGTGCCTGGAGGAGGCGCGCTGGAGCACCCGCCACGTCTGCTGGCGGCTCCAGCGTGACGAGCCCCGCGGCTGCACCATCAGCCGCAAAGGCTCCCACCCGACGTGTGAAGGCTTCGAACATCGCCTCGACCACACCCGGCGGGAACCGTCCTTCCAAGGCATCCCAGCGGAGCTCGAGCGCGCCGCCTACCTCGGACACGCCATGGTTGAGGTACACCTGGGAGCCCTGGGTGATGCCGTGCACGACGGGAGGCAGTTCCTGTTGGAGCCCGTCCGTCGTGGCCGGCATGCCGAGCGCGCTCGTGAAGACGATGGGCATCACCGCCGACATGGAGGCGCCTCCCCTGCGGACGAGCTCCCTCATCACCTGCACACCGCTGAAGCGAAGGTGCTCCAGGTCGGCCCAGAGCTGCTGCTGGACCCGCCGCGCACGCTCGATGAAAGCCCGCTGGGGCTCTACCTCCACTTCGAGGAGCGTGAGCGCGCTGAAGTTCCCGATGAGCTGACCCACTTGCGGGTGCACCGGACGTCGGTTGAGCTGCGTGACGTTCAGCGTGAAGCGCGGAGTCCGGCTCCACAGCGCGAGCACCTCGGCATACGCCGTGAGCAGCACCACGGATGGGGTGAGGCCCTGCTCTCCCGCCCGGCGCTTCAGCGCCTCCCACTCAGGTGGCGCCAGCACCGCCCGGCGACGAGCGAACCGGGGAGCGCCTGGCGGTGGATCACGGACGAGCGGGAGATCAGGCGCAGGAGAGAGGGTGTCGAGCCGCCGCAGCCAGTACTCCTGGTCACGCCTCCAGGCCTCGCTCCCGCGCTCTGCCAGCTCCGCCAGCACGTAGTCGCGGAAGGACAGCCCGAGCGGCGGGAGCTCTCGCGCCGGGTCCTGGTACAACGCCAGGAGCTCCCCGGCCCAGAGGCGTGAGCTCCAGAGGTCCATGATGATGGCGTCCACCGACACGTGCACCCGCGTCCGGTGCTCGTCGAGCAGGGTCGCCCGGACCTCGAACAGCGGCCAGCGATCGCTGGGGCGGGCCTGCCGCGACATCCGCTCTCGGAGCGTCTCGAGCTGTGCCTCCGCATCCCCGAGGGGCCTGCCTCGGAGATCCAGGATCTCGATCGAGTAGAGCGGCACCTCGGGGAGCACCTGCTGCCGCCCGTCAGGAAGGACGATGGCACGGAGCATCTCATGCCGCGCGATGACCCTGCGGAGCGCGGTGCCGAGGCGCTCGACCTCCAGCGCTCGCACCTCGAGCTCGAGATAGCCCTGCGTCGCCGCGTCGCCGAGCGCCTGCTCACCGCCACGTCCCACCCAGAACGCGGCCTGGATGTCGGTGAGCGGGAACGGGAGGAGACGCTCCGCGGGGTTGGAGCTCAGGCGAGGGGGATCCTCCCTCCGTTCCACCGAAGGTGCACGCACATCGATGACCCGGGCGAGCTCGGCGATGGTCGGCGCCTCGAAGAGCGTCCGGACAGGGAGCTCCACCCCGAGCCGCTCACGGATCCGTGCCACGAGCTGCATGGCCAGCAGGGAGTGCCCTCCGAGCAGGAAGAAGCTGTCGTGGGTGCCAAACTGCCTGCGTCCCAGCAGCTCTGCCCAGAGGCTCATGAGCGCCTCCTCCGTGGGAGAGCACGGCTCCTGTGCTGGCGCCCGGCGAGGCAGCTCCCAGTCTGGAGCGGGCAGCGCGCGCCGGTCTACCTTGCCGTTCGCCGTCCGTGGGAGGCGCTCCACCTTCATGAAGAGACGAGGCACCAGGGCCGATGGCAGCTCTGTCGCCGCGAAGCGGGAGAGCCGCTCGGGGAGCTCCTCGCCAGCCTCTCGCGGGACGAGGTAGGCGATGAGCGCCCAGGCCCCGGAGGGATCGCGATGGGGGAGCACCGTGCAGGCACTGACGGACTCGTGCCGCGAGAGGACGGCCGCGACCTCTTCGGGCTCCACCCGGACGCCCGCGATCTTGACCTGATCGTCCACCCGCCCGCGGATCTCCAGCAGGCCGTCAGGGCGGTACCGGCCCAGGTCCCCCGTCCGGTAGAGGAGGTCACCTGGGTCCGCGCGGAACGGGTTCGGGAAGAACCGCCTCGCCGTCTCTGCCGCGTCATTCCTGTAGCCGCGCGAGCGCATGGGCGTGCGGATGACAATCTCGCCCACCTCCCCTGGACCACACAGGGTGCCACGCGCGCTGAGCACGAGGGCCTGCGTCGCTGGCAGTGGGCGGCCCACGGGCTGGATGCCGAACGCGGGCTCGGGGGGAACGACGTAGCAGCACTTCGCGAGCGTCGTCTCCGTAGGCCCGTACAGGTTGGCGATGGCCGTGGAAGGGAAGGCCGTGCGCCAGGCACTCACGAGCGCGTCCCCCAGCGGCTCTCCAGCAAAGAAGGTCCAGCGCAGGGGAACCTGCGCCGCTGGCGCTCCCTGGAGCCACCACCGCGCGAGCGTCGGCACGGTGTGGAGGAGGGTGATCTGCTCGCGGGCCAGCCACGGCAGGATGACCTCTGGGCGCAGATCGGCCTCGTCCGGCAGGCAGAGCGTGGCCCCTGCGCAGAGCGGCGTGAACACGTCGCGGAGCACGACATCGAACGAGAGCGCGGTGAGCTGAGCGGCTCGATCCGCCGGGCCGATCGCGAACGTCTGCCGCTGCCAGTCGATGAAGTGGCGGAGCGCCCCGTGCCAGCCGAGCACTGCCTTGGGCTTTCCTGTCGTCCCCGAGGTGAAGAAGAGGTACGCAGGCTCCTCAGGAGTGGGCAGAGGCCCGTCGAGGCCTTCGCGCGCGGGAACGTCCGGCAGCGTGCCGTCCTCCGGGAGCTCCAGGATCCAGGGGCACTCACCGCTGAGCTCTGCGGCCTCCTCGGGACCCTGGCCCACCAGGAGGACTGCCCGCGCGCCTGCCTCTCGCAGCATCAAGCGCCGCCGGGCCACTGGCAGGGCTGGATCCAGGGTGAGCAGGATCCCACGGGCGGCCCAGACGGCCGCCATGGCGGCAACGAGCCCGAAGCTCCGGGGCCCTGTCACTGCCACCACGTCGTGCGGCTCCAGGTCCCGAGCGGTGAGGAGCCGGGCAACTCGCCGGACCGCATTGCCCAGCTCGGCGTAGGTCCATGTCCGGCCGCGGTGCCGAAGGGCGGCCGCCTGCTGGCCTCTCCGGAGCGCCCGGTCCGCCAGGAGCGCGGGCACCGTGCCGAGCGACGCAATCTCCAGCGAGGCCGTGGGATTGGGGAGCCTCTCCCGGCTGCGCGGTGTGACCAGGGAGTGCTCGCACAGGGGCGCCTCAGGCCTCGCCACCAGCTGCGAGAGGAGGTGCTCGAGCTGCTCCAGCAAGGCCTCGGCGCGTGTCTCGTGGATGCGGTCACGCCGGTGAACCAGCCAGAGCTCGAGCTGCCCCTGTGACTCGTGGGCGTAGAGCTCCAGCGCCACCTTGGGCCAGGTCACCTCCAGATCGAAGCGCTCGACGGACAGCTCGGCCGCTGACTGCTTCCGGAGGCTCGGGAGGGCCACGAGGTTGAGCAGCACGTCGAACAGGGGATTGCGCCGCAGATCCCGCTCTGGCTGCAGCTCGGCGACGAGCTTCTCGAAAGGGAGCTCCGAGTAGCTCTCCGCGCCGATCACCTCATCGCGCACCGCATCCAGCAGCGAATCGAACGATGTCTCCGCAGAGCACCGGACGCGCAGCGCCAGTGTATTCAGGAAGAGCCCGACCAGGCCCTCTGTCTCCAGGCGCTCGCGCCCGGCGATCGGCGCGCCGATGATCAGGTCCTCCTGTCCGGTGAGCCGGTGCAACAAGGCCCCCAGGCCTGCCAGGAGCACCGTGAACAAGGTTGCCTCGTGCTTCCGGGCAAGGCCCTGGAGCGCCGAGGTCAGCTCCGGGGAGAGCTTGGCGGCGACGATGGCCCCCTGGGCCTCTCCCTCAACGGCATAGGGCCCGTCCGTTGGCAGATCGAGCGGAGCCGGAAGGTCCGTGAGCTGACGCTTCCAGTACTCCAGGCTCTGCGCCAGCTCCCCCCGCTCGAAGCGCTGCCGCTGCCATGCCGCATGATCGGCGTACTGGATGGGCAGCTCGGGCAGTGGGCTCGGGCTCCCATGGACCGCGGCCTCATAGAGGGCCATGAGCTCATCCACGAGGACCTGCAGCGACCAGCCGTCGGCGATGATGTGGTGCAGGACGAGGACGAGCACGTGCTCATGGCTGTCGAGCCGCAGGAGGTGGCTTCGCCAGAGTGGCCCCTGCTTCAGGTCGAAGCGGCGCCCCACCTCTTCGGCGGCGAGATGGCGCGCCCGGGCCAGGCGCTCGTCGACGGAGAGCGCTCCGAGCTCCTCGATGGGCAGCTCGACGTGGGCAGGAGGGTGGATGACCTGGAAGGGCCCCTCCGCGCTCGAGGAGATCGTGGTCCGGAGTGTCTCGTGCCGGGCGAGCACCGCGGCAAGACTTCTGGCCAGGAGCTGACTGTCGAGAGGGCCCTTCAGGCGCACCGCGTGCCCCATGTTGTAGGCAGGCGAGCCCGGGTAGAGGGCCTCCAGGAACCACAGCCGCTCCTGGGCGAACGACAGGGGCAGCGGGCGCCCGCGCGGCACTGGAACGAGGGGAACGGTGCTGGAGGGCATCGCCGCCGTGCGGAGGCGGCGCGCGAGCTCTTCCACGGTAGGCGCCTCGAACATCGCGCGCAGCGGAAGCTCCACGCCGAGGGCATGGCGGAGCCGTGCCAGGACGCGGGCCGCGAGCAGCGAGTGCCCGCCGAGCTCGAAGAAGTTGTCGTGGAGGTGGATGGCCTCGACGCCGAGCACCTCCCGCCAGATGTTGCTGAGCACCTGCTCGACCCTGTTCCGGGGAGCTGTCAGCGCCCGCTCGCCAGCCTCCAGTGCCGGTAACTCCAGCGACTCGAGCGCTCTGCGGTCGATCTTCCCGCTCACGGTCCGCGGCAGCTCCTCGCGCTGGACGAAGAGGGAGGGGACCATGTAGCTGGGGAGCCGTGCGCGCAGGTGCTCCTGGAGCGAGCGGCGTGCGTCACCGGTCTTCTCCGCTGGAACGACGTACGCGACGAGCTGCCTGTCCCCCTGTGCATCCGAAGGCGCGACGGCCACGGCCTCCCGGACGGAGGGGTGCTGGAGGAGCACCGCTTCGATCTCTCCCAGCTCGATGCGGAAGCCTCGCAGCTTGATCTGGTGATCCGCCCGTCCGATGAACAGCAGATCGCCGGAGGGCAGGCGCCGGACGATGTCTCCTGTGCGGTACAGGCGCTCACCCGGAGGACCGAAGGGGCTGGGGATGAACCGCTCGGCGGTGATCTCAAGCCGCCGGAAGTATCCGAGCGCGAGGCCGACACCGCCCACGTACAGCTCGCCAGGGACGCCCACCGGCACGGGCTCCAGGTAGCGATCCAGGACGTAGGCCGTGAGGTTCTGTACAGGGCGTCCGATGGGCGTCTGACCGGAAGCGTCACGGCTGGGATCTACCTCATGGAACGTCGCGCAGACCGTCGTCTCCGTCGGCCCATACCCGTTGATGATCGAGAGCCCAGGCGACGCCCGGGCGATGGCGACGAGGAGCTCCTCTGGGATGGGCTCCACGCCGACCAGAAGCCGCCGCAGCGGGCTGCTCCCTGCCGCGCCCTGCCGCTGGCTCCGGAGCTCCGGGAGGGCAAAGGCGGGCACAAAGGCGCTCTCGATGGCGTGCGCGTGGAGCCAGGAGATGAGCTCGGGTGCGCTCGGGCGGTGCTCCTCTGGGACGATGTGCAGCGTGGCGCCGAAGCCCAGGGCTGCGAAGATCTCCAGCACGGAGATGTCGAAGCTCAGGCTCGCATAGAGGGCTGCGTGGCCTCCGGGAGCGAGCGGCGCCCGCCGATCGAAGTCGGTGAGCAGGTTCACGACGCCGCGATGAGCGCAGGCGATCCCCTTCGGGGTTCCGGTGGTGCCCGAGGTGTAGAGGATGTACGCCGTGGCCTCCGGTGGGACCGGCACCTCGGGAGCATGCGCGGGCCAGGCCGCGAGGCTCTGCGCACCGGTATCGAGGTACAGGCATGCCGGCCGGGTGTCCGGCAGACGCGAGGAGAGCCGCTCCAGGGTGACAACGACGGGCGTCTGGATCTCGGACAGGATGAACGACAGCCGCTCGGCAGGGAGATCTGGATCCAGAGGGACGTAGGCGCCACCGGCCTTGAGGATGCCGCAGATCGCGACGATCGCCTCCGGCGAGCGCTCGAGGCACAGGCCGACCGGTGTCCCGAGGCGCACCCCGAGGGCGCGCAGCTGGTGGGCGAGCTGATTCGCCCGAGTGTCGAGCTCGCCGTAACGAAGCACCCTCCCCTCACCCACGACGGCGAGCACTTCAGGCGCTCGCGCGGCCTGCCGTGCCAGGAGTTCATGGAGACAGACGCCCCCATCGAACGGCGCTCGAGTCTGGTTCCACTCGGTGAGGAGCTGCTGCCGCTCCTCGGGTGTCAGCCAGGGCAGCTCCCCCACACGCCGTGTGGGGTCCTCCAGGATGCCCTGAAGAAGCGTCCGGAAATGGCTGGCAAGCCGGCGGATGCTGCTGGGCTCGAAGAGGCTTCGATCGGACTCGACCACGCAGCGCAGCTCCCCCTCTGCCTCCGCGACCGTCAGCGAGAGATCGAAGGGGGTGTCGCGGCGGCGCAGGGTCACGGGTGAGGCCCGAAGATCCTCGTCCACCAGTCCGTGTGCGTCCCCCAGCCCGAGGAGGAAGGGCGTGGCCGCCTCGAACCGTTGGGCCTTGCGGAGGGCCAAGGTGATCTGGAAGAGGGGGGAGCGGCTGAGATCGCGATCGGCGCGCAGCCGCTTCACGAGCAGAGGGAAGGGATAGGCCTGATTCGCGAGCCCCTGCTGGACACGCTCGTGGGTGTCCGAGAGCAGCTCGAGGAATGTGGGCGCACCCGAGAGGTCGGTGCGGAGGACAACCGGGTTGACGAAGTAGCCCACGACACCCCGGAGCTGCCGTGCCTTCCGCCCGGCGGTTGGGGTACCGATGGCGATGTCGTCCTGGCCCGTCATGCGATGAAGGAGGACCTGGAAGGCGGCGAGCAGCAGCCTGAACAGCGTCACCCCCTCACGCTGCGCCAGGACGCGCAGGGCCGTCGCCAGGGCGGGCTCCAGGGTGAAGAACGTGTGATCACCGTGTTGCCGCTTCACCGGTGGACGTGAGTGATCCAGCGGGAGCTCCACAGGGCCAAGGCCGGCAAGGACGCCAGTCCAGTAAGACGCCTGCCGCTCACCCTGAGGAGAGGCGAGCCACGCCTCCTGCTCTCGCACGAAGTCCACGTAGCTGGCCTGGAGAGGCGGGAGCGTGGGCACCGTACCGCGCCGCAGGGCACGGTACGCCGCCGTGAACTCCTCCAGCATCACCATGATCGACCAGAGGTCGGCGGCGATGTGGTGCATCACCACGAGGAGCACGTGCTGCTCGGGCGCACATCGCCACAGCGAGACACGCAGGACAGGCCCCGTGCGCAGCTCAAAAGGGCGGGCCGCCTCGGCCTCGACCCGGGACAGCAGCTCCTGCTCTGGGACGCCTCCAGCCTCGTGCTGCGTGAAGGAGACGGCCGCGCTCTCGTGAACCTCCTGGGTGGGAACTCCGTCGTGCTCGTCGTAGGTGGTACGCAGCACCGGGTGCCGGTCGACGAGCACCTGCCATGCTCTCCGGAAGCACTCCTGATCGAGCGGCCCCTCCAACCGCAGCGCGAAGGAGATGTGGTAGGCCGTGCTCTCGGGGTCGAGCCGATGCAGATGCCAGAGCGCTTGCTGACCCGCGGACTGTGGATAGATCCCGGGGTGTCCCTTGGGTGTTCCGCTCAAGATGCCCTCCAGCGAAGCTAAAGTCAGGGGCGTCCGCTGCCAGCTGCGAGCAGCGCCTCGAGGTCCTGATTCAACAGGTGGAGCACGAGCTCCTGCGCCGTCTGGAGGAAGAAATGCCCCCCGGGGAAACGGCGTACCTGGAATGGACCGCGCGTGTGCTCCTGCCAGGCCCGGAGCTCCTCCTCGTCGACGAGCGCGTCCGCCACTCCGCCCAGCGCGGTGATGGGGCACTCCAGCGGCGAACTCTGGACGTGGCGGTAGCTCTCGCAGGCCGTGAAGTCTGCCCGCATCGTGGGCAGCACGAGATCCCACAGCTCCGGGTGCTGGGAGAGCTGCGGCGGCGTCCCTCCCATGGCCATGAGCTCCTGGATCAGCTCATCTCTCGGCAGCTGCCCACGGTGCCTGGTTCTGTGCGGCAGGTGAGGTGCGCGGTAGGCGCTGGCGTAGAGCCTCTCCGGGACGAGCCCGTGACGGGCACCGAGCACCCGCGTCACCTCGAAGGCGAGCAGCGCCCCCATGCTGTGGCCGAACAGCACGAAGGGTACGTCGAGCGCTGGCCTCATCCCCTCGGCGGCGGCCGCCGCGAGCGCCATGAGATCCGGCATGGCGGGCTCGTTCAGACGGCGGTCCCGGCCGGGCAGCAACACCGGGCAGACCTCTACTGCTGGGGTGAGCTCTCTCGCCCAGACCTTATAGGGCGCAGCGCTCCCTCCTGCGTGCGGGAAGCAGAACAGCCGAAGCCGCGGGCGTGGGCCACTTGAGGGAGAGGACAGCCAGGGGTTGCGGGCGGTGCTCATGCGGGGAGAGCGGCTTCTCCCGGCCGGCGGCCATCCAAGGCCGCGCTCCACAATGGAGGCCGGTGGAGCCGCGGTTCTACCACAGATGGCTTCATTCCCGCCTGTGCAGGCATGAGGCTAGGGTAGCGGTGAATAAGGAGCACCCTCGTGCGTCCAGCGCCTCAGACCCTCCTCCTCAGAATCGCCCCCATGCGCTCCCAGCTCCAGGTCTCGAGTCTCTCCTCGCTCTTCACCCTGCTGATCTTGAGTGGCTGCAACACCGCCTACCGGGAGGCCATGTCTCGCGCTGAAGCGGCGGCCATCCAAGGTGACTTCATGACCGCGGCCCACGCCTACCGGGAGGCCTGTGCCGCCTCTCCCGATGACGAGAAGGCCTGCTCCCGAGCCCCCATCTTCGCACTGAAGGCGACGGATCAGGCCATCATGAGCGCGCGCCCGGCGTGCGATGCGGGCGACCTGGACCGGTGCCTGCCTCCTCTCCTCGCGACCCGGGACCTCATCCCCGACCACCCCGAGGTCACCGCGATGCTCGAGAAGGCCAGCCAGCTCCACATGGAGCACTGCTCCCAATGGAACCCGGAGGGCCCACTGGCGACGGCGGCGGCTGGACTCGCCTGCCTCCAGTCCCGCGGCCAGCAGCTACCCGTCCCGAGCTACCAGGCGCTGATCACCGAGCGCGCCCAGCAGCTCTCCTCGCGCTTCGCGGAGCTGGCCGCCACGGCGCAGGGGAAGGACTCCGCAGGAGCCGCCACCGTGCTGTGGTCCGCGGCACAGTGCCTCGCGCCTGGAGTGCATACGAGCTCGCGGTTCGGGCAGGCCCGCCAGGGCTTCCTCACCCAGAGCGCCATCCCCATCGCCGCCCGCATCGGCGGGAGGATTCCACCCTCCATCTCTGACCGGCTCTCCGGCCTGTGCGAGAGCATGTCCGCGAACCTGGCTCCCGCGGCGCGGTGCGTCGAGAGCGGCACGGTGCCTGGCCAGCCGGAGTCGCTGGAGATCCGCGTGAACGCCCTCATCGAGCGCCCCGTGGAGAACGTCTCCAAGGACACGCGCAGCCTGCGCTACCTCAGCGGAACACGGCAGGTTCGCAACCCCGAGTACAGGGCCGCCCGGAAGCGGCTCGCGGAGGCCGAGCGGAACTTCGACTTCGTCGAGTCGACGAAGAACGACAGGGACAAGGAGTGCAAGGAGGCCAAGCGCACGCATGCGGCCACCTGCGTCGACTGCCCGGAGGCCGAGCAGAAGTCACCCTGCGACGAGGCCCTGGAGCTCGCCGAGGACCTCAAGGGCCGCACCCGCGAGCGCAACGAGGCACGCAGGCACCTGGACGCCACGCCTGAGACGCTGACCGAGGAGGTGTACGACGACTTCGTGTACTCCGTGCGGACCTACCGCTGGTCCTTGAGCTACCGCTTCACGATCGAGTCGAGCACCCCTGGCTCCGTCCCCACCGCGCCGCTGGAGGGAGCGCTGCGCTTCGAGGATCAGGAGCACGTGGGCTTCGAGCCCGGCGGGCTCATGCCGAATCCGTTGGATATGCCCACCTCCGTGGACTACGCGAACGCCTTCATCCAGCACGTCGCGCCCTCCATGTTCGAGGCGGTGAAGCGGGACAGCATGGCCCGCGGCGCCGCGCGCCGGGCCCAGTGCAACGCGCTGCCGCAGGACTGGGGCCTGCCCTGGGTACAGTGCTGGGCGGAGGCCTCGCTCTGGGAGAGCGGGCAGGAGCCCCAGGTGACCGAGTTCCTCCACCTCCTCGCCGCCAGTGCCGGGGGCCCGGCTCAGCCGCTCTGCCGCTGAGCCGCCAGCCGCTCCAAGCCCTCAGGGCCCGCTCTGGACGGGGAGCTCGGTGCGCGCGCTCCAATCGGTGAACGAGCCGTCGTACATGCGGGTGGAATAGCCGAGGTAGCGCGCCACCACATGGAGCACGCTGGCCTGGACGCCGGTGCGGCAGTAGGTGATGACCGTCTTACCCGGCGCGGCCCCAGCGGCCTCGAAGCGCGCCCGCAGCTCGGCCTCGGGCAGGAGCTTGCCCTCGGTGTTGAGCAGGGTCTGCCAGTAGATGTTCGTGCTTCCGGGAATCCGGCCCGCCTGGTGCTGATCCGCAGGCCTCGCGTCGATGATCGCCACGGTGGCATCCTGCCGGTGGGCGTTCACCCAGTCCGCGTCCACAATGGCCTCGGGCCGCAGCGCGGGCGTGAACGTGCCGGCCGCGCCGCTGCCAGGCCCTGTCTCCACCGCGCCGCCCAGGGTGCGCCACGCGGCGATTCCTCCGTCGAGATAGGCGATGTCGCGGTGGCCCAGGTAGTCGAGCGTGAAGAGCGCGCGCCCCGACAAGAGGGGATCAGCGCTGTAAGCAACCACCCTCAGGTCATCCTTTACGCCCACCCGCTCGAAGGCGGCCTCGAGCACGGCGACCTCGGGCAGCTCGTTCTGCAGGCCATTGCGCTCGACGATGATGTCGCTGAGGAGGAGCATCTGGGCACCCGGGATATGGCCCTCCTCGAACTCCTGCGCGGTGCGGACCACGTGCACCACGGTGAGGCCCTGCGAAGACTGGAGCTCTTGAGCAGAGAGGATGGCGATGGAGCTAGGAGTCTCATCGGGGGGGACGGGGGCATTGCCTCTGCACGCAACGAGCAGAGCCAGGGTCACAGCAGGAACAAGGTAGCGCATGAACGACCTCCATCGGGGTGGTGTCAGAAAGGCACTCAGGCCAGGCGCAGGGACTCTCGGCCGTGCGGCGCCATCAAGTCCAGCTCCGGCCCGAGTGGAACCACCCGGGTCGGGTTGATGTGGCCGTGACTGCCGTAGTAGTGCGACTTGCACTCCTCGAGCGAGCACGTCCCGGCGACTCCCGCGTGCTGGTAGAGCTCACGCGTGTAGCCCCACAGCGCCGGGTACTCGTAGAGGTGCCGCAGGTTGCACTTGAAGTGACCGTAGTAGACGGCATCGAAGCGGATGAGCGTCGGGAAGAGCCGCCAGTCGGCCTCCGTGAGCTGGCTGCCGGCCAGGTAGCGCTGCCTGGAGAGCCGGGCCTCCAGCCAGTCCAGTGACGCGAACACCTCCTTCACGGCCTGCTCGTAAGCCGCCTGCCGCTCCGAGAATCCAGCCCGGTACACACCGTTGTTCACGGTCTCGTAGATGCGCGCGTTGAGGGCGTCGATCTCCGCCGCGAGCTCCGGCGGATAGAAGTCCGTGCGGTCCGGGGTGTGGGCCGCGAACTCGGTGTTGAACATCCTGATGATCTCGGAGGACTCGTTGCTCACGATGGTGCCGGTCTGCTTGTCCCACAGGATGGGCACGCTGGCGCGCCCGGTATAGCGCGGGTCCGCGCGCTGATAGACGTGGTAGATGTAGCGCCCTCCCGTGAGCGGATCCGGCTCTTTAAAGGTCCACCCGTTCTCCAGCATCAGGGGCTCGACCGTGCTCATCGACACCACGCCCTCGAGCTGCTTGAGCGTTCTGAAGATCATCGTCCGATGGCACCAGGGGCACGCGCGCGCCACATAGAGGTGGTAGCGGCCGGGCTCGGCCCGGAATCCCGAGCTGCCATCGGCGGTAATGCGGTTGCGGAAGCGGGTCTGCTGGCGCACGAACTCGCCAGACTTGCGATCGGCGAAGCTGGTCTCGCTCTCCCACTGGCCCTCGATGAGCACTCCCATCCGGTCTCTCCTCGTGTCCGTGCCTGGTCAGGGCCCATCTTGCCAGCGTGACGGCGCCTCGTTGACAGTGATCTTCACGGCATGCTCTTTTCGCCCGGTGGTTTCCTGAGCTTCGAGGGACGAGCGATGAGTTCACAGCTGGACCTCCGTGGGCTTGAAGAGGCCGCGAAGTACGACCTGCAGGTCGAGCGGGCCTCCGATGCCGCATGGTGGGATCCGACAGGTCTCAGCGGGGGGCTGCACCTGCTGAATGACATCCGCGTCCCCTATTTCGAGAAGGTCCTCCACGGCTACTCCGGCAAGCGCATCCTCGATGTCGGATGTGGAGGAGGGATCTTCTCGGAGTCCGCGGCGCGAGCAGGCGCGCACGTCGTGGCGCTCGACCCCTCGGAGCGCTCCCTGGAGGTGGCCAGGAAGCGGGCGCGCAAGCAAGGGCTGTCGATCGATTACCGGTTCGGCTACATCGAGAAGTTCAAGAGCAAAGAGCTGTTCGACGCCGTGATTGCTGTCGACGTCCTGGAGCATGTCGCCGACCTCGATGTCGCGCTGGATGTCTGTGCCGCGATCCTCAAGCCTGGCGGAATGTTTGGGTTCTTGACCCACAATCAGACGCTGGAGGCCTTCAAGTTCTTCATCTGGGAGGGCGAGTACCAGCTGAAGATGATCCCCAAGGGGAATCACGACTTCCACAAGTTCATGACGCCAGAAGACCTGGAGCAGCGTCTGGCGAAGCGCGGCCTTCCCGTCGCGGAGGTTCGCGGCCTGAAATATCTGATCAAGGCCCAGCCTCCCCGCGCGGCTTTCACCTCCAGCACCGCGGTCAGCTACATGGGCTGCGCCTGGAAGGGACAGCCCTCCGTGGCCAGGACTGCGCCCGGTAAGCCCGCACTCGGCGCCAGCCCCAAGAGCGTCCGCAAGGCAAAGCGCTAGCAGCTCACGCTGAAGCGCACCTCCGGGCGTAAGCCTTACGCCCTCCGCGCTCAGGAACTCGGTATGAGCACGACCTTGCCGGGCGCTCCTTTCGCAACGCGTTCGTACGCGTGCATCGCCTCCGTCACCGGGTAACGCTCGGCGATGTCGAGGGGGCGCACCTGGCCCGCCTCGAACAGCGGTGTGAGCTGCTGGAGGATCTCCGCGCTACGAACCACATCTATGCCGATCGTGTTGACGCTGTGAAACGACATCCGCCGTTCGTAGAACGAGAACAGGTCGAGGGCTGCCTCGCGTCCGGTCTTGACGGAGTAGATGATCATGCGGCCTCTATCGGCGAGCGCGTCGAAGAGCGGCCGGAACACCGCCGCGCCAACGCCGTTCAAGGCGATGTCACAGCCTCTTCCGTTCGTCACCTGCTTGACGACCTCGAGGAGGTCATTGCGATCGGAGCGCGCGACGGCGGCGAGCTCCTCACGGTTCAGGCGCTGGGCCTGCGCTTCATCCTTCACCAGGGCAATCACGTTCGCGCGTCGGGCGCGCGCCAGCTGGATGGCGGCGTGACCGACTGCGCCCGCCGCGCCTGCAACGACGACCCACTCGCCTTCCTTCAGCTGCGCGTGAGCCAACGCAGACCAGGCGGTGATGAACGGCACGCCCACGGCTCCGGCCTGCTCCGAGGACAGGTTCTTCGGGCGCCGAGAGACCGCAGCTCGAGGGATGACCAGGTACTCGGCGTGGGTGCCGTTTCGCGAGATGCCGAGGTCTCCCCCCGAGCCCCACACAGCCGTCCCGACGAGCTCGGAGGGCCCCTCGACAATGGAGCCGGCGAAGTCACGGCCGATGATGCGAGGAAGCAGCGAGTTCGGGAACCGGCCCAATGCGCCGAACACGTCGCTTGGGTTGATCCCCGCAGCTTCGATCCGGATCTTGACCTCGTCGGGACCTGCCTCCGGAGGCGGAATGTCGCTCACCTTGAGCTCGGAGATGGGACCGTGGTGACTGATCTGCAGCGCTTTCATCAGGTTCACTTGCTTGGAGGGAGGAGCACCCAGGGGCTTGGAGCGAAGTCTGGCACACTCAGGACGGCCCTGCATTCTCAGGCCCAGGAGATCCAGGGCTGCGCTTGAGTCACCGGCGGCGAGCTGGCTACGAGCCTGATTGCCGCCCAGCGGCACGTGCCGACGCACCCGTCATGTCGCTGGCCCACGGGTCCTGGTTGAACGCTGGGCCTGAGGCAGCACGCGCTGAATGGCCACGGCCTCCCTCCCGCTCAGGGAAAGACAGGCTGCTCGGAGGCCACGGAGCCGGGCACACCGCCCGGGAGACCGTATCCCCCCGCCATCACATCCGACTCCTCGGCCTCTCCATCCGTCTGACCCCCGGCTCGGTAGCGGTGCCCCTCGTGGGGTGAGCGCAGCGGGCCTCCGCCAAGGAGAAGCACATGAAAGAGAATGATCCGGTGTCCAGCCCCATCGGTTTCGATCTGAGCGAGGAGGACCTCGAGTCCATCAGCGGTGGTGTCGTCGTGGGCGCCCTCGCCGTGAACCAGATGGGCGGCTTCGCCATCCGCAACGCCCAGCTCAACCTCGGCGGCTTCGCCATCCGCAACGCCCAGCTCAACCTGATGCGGTAGCTCCCCCTCCGCGGACTCTTGGGCCCGGGCGGAGGTACGTGTCTTCCGCCCGGGCGCCCGGGAGCCCTGTTCCCTCGCGGCTTCTCCCACCGCGGGGCAGCCCCCTGTGCGCCCCGCACTGCCCTCAGACAGGTCCCCGCCATGCATCATGTCAGCGAGCTCGCCCTGCACTACATGAAGTCCTACGGCATCCCGGCCCCCCCCACCTACGCGCAGCTCCTGCGCGAGGCCTGCGAGACCCATCCGCCTCCGCACGGCATGGCCTGGTACGGCAACATGTACCGGCAGCTCGCGCGCAAGGCCGAGTGGTTCGCCAACTCCCTCATCATCAACTCCGACAAGGAGGGCTTTGGCGCTCGGCAGCTCTGGCGGTTCTCCGTCCTCATGGAGGACCAGCAGCTCGCGGAGCAGGTGCGGCTCCACTCCATGGACGAGTCCCGGCACTCGAACATGTTCGTCGGGGTCCTCGATCTGATCTTCCCGTCAGCGCTGGAGGCCTCCTTCCGCGAGCAGCTCAAGCAGCTGTCTCCCCGGTACACCCCGCGCAACCATCCTCCCACCGCCCTGGCGGGCCCGGACGAGCTCATGTCTCCGGACCGGGTCATGGAGGGGCTCATGGAGGGCAACCTCACGGAGGTTCGCGCCCTCATCCTCCAGCTGCTGCTGCGCCCGGTGATGCAGGCCTACGCGCCTCCCGAGCACCGCCAGAAGCTGCTGCGGGTCTCGGACCGGCTCATCCACGACGAGACAAAGCACATCGAGTATTCCGCCCGCTTCATCGAGCGCTACGCCCAGCAACACCGCGAGTGGACGCGGGCGGCGATGCTCGACGCGCAGAAGCGGGTCAACGACGCCAGCCTGGAGGAGGTCTCCGTCGAGGGCCTTCCCATCCCCATCTGAGTCCCTGGAGCCTCCGTCCATGTCCACTGCCCCGCTCGACTTCTCCCGCATCCTCTCGCCGATCGATCCCGAGCTCTTCTTCCAGGAGTACTGGCAGCAGCGCCCGCTGGTGCTCTCGCGCGACGATCCGGGCTACTTCGCCGGCCTCTTCTCGCTGGAGGCGCTGGAGGAGCTGCTGTGGAGCACGCGCCCCGGCTGGGGGGATGTCCAGCTTGCCAACCACCGCCGGGGCGAGGGGTGGGTGGACTATACGCGCCAGCCGCCGAGCCTGGACCGGCTGGCCCGCGCCCACGCTCAGGGCGACACGCTGATCCTCAACGACATGCAGCTCCGCTCCCAGCCCGTGGCTCGGCTCTGCCGGAGCTTCGAGGCGGCGCTCAACTTCATGGCCAACGTGAACATGTACCTGACGCCCCAGGGGGCGCAGGGGCTGTCGCCCCACTTCGACACGCAGGAGGTGTTCGTGCTGCAGGTGCGCGGCTCCAAGCACTGGCGGCTGTACCCACCGTGCGTCGAGCTGCCGGTGGAGGAGCTGGCAGGCGAGCTGCCGGAGGGCTACGCGCCAGAGCCCATGATGACCGTCCACCTGCGCGCCGGAGACGTGCTCTACATGCCCCGAGGCGTGGTGCACGAGGCGCTCACGGGCACGGAGGAGTCCCTCCACCTGACGGTGGGGGTGAACGTCCTCACGTGGAAGATGCTCCTGGAGGACGTGATCCAACTGGCGACCGAGAGCGACGTCGCCTTCCGGCGCGCCCTGCCCGTCGGCTTCGCGCGCAGGGACGACGCGCTGCCGGCGCTGCGCTCGGGCCTGGAGGCGCTGCTCGCGAAGCTGTCCTCCACGCCGCGGGCCGAGGAGGCGGTGGAGCGGCTCGCGCAGCGGTACCTGGGCCAGGTGCAGCCCCTGCCGGATGGAGACCTGCGGCAGCTCGGGGAGGCGCGGGAGATCGGCCTGGACACGCGCGTCCGCAGGCGGGTGGGGATGTTCTGCCGCATCCACACCCAGGGAGAGGCCGTCCGGATCGAGTTCCCCGGAGGGAGCATCGCGGGGCCGAGGCCCATCGAGCCCGCCCTGCGCTACGTGGCCGGCACCGAGGAGTTCGACGTCCGCGAGCTGCCCGGGGGCCTGAGCGAGCGCGCGAAGATCATCCTCGCGCGGCGGCTCATCGCCGAGGGACTGCTGCGCCAGCGGTGAGCCCACCTACTCCGAGCGCATCGCCTCCACAGGATCCAGCTTCGCGGCCTTGGCCGCCGGGTGCGAGCTGGCCGCGCTCGTGGCGCTGCACCTGGAGCTTCTCCACCTCGGCGCAGAGCGCGCCATGAAGGAAGTACATGGTCTACATGGAGAGAATCCAAGGGGTTCTGATGGCTCAGGTTAAGAGCGCCTAACAAAAGTCCGCTTTGAGGGGCATCGCCCCTCGGGCGGACCGGCTCAGCCCTTAGCTGCACATCCGCGTGTTTGACACCTGCGTGACGCGTGTCAGTCCTCTGGAGGAAGGGGCGGAGCCTGCGTTTCACCCCACCAGAGGGTGGGGCGACCGCTACCCACCCCGGGCGGCTCACTGCTCTAGCATCGGGACGTCCGCCTCCTTCGGCATGGGAGTCTCCGGAGTGCCGCTCAGCTCCTGGCGCGCTGTAGCAGTTGGCGCGCGCCCGGCGGATTCTCCTCAAGAACACGCAGATGACGCGCTCGCGGCCGCGACCCCCTCAAGGCTCTAGGACGGTCCCTCGTCGGCAAAGGGCTTCGAACAGCCCTATATGCACCGACCAACGAGACCCACACGCAGACGCAGCACCTACGGCCAGCGCTCCAGCTTCGGCCTAGCCTGGCAGTTGCGCCTGGCAGTTCTCCTCTCGCTCCTCGCGGGCGGCTGGTACTTCGGGCCCGCCGCGGCGGCGTGGCTGGAGGCCATCGTCCGGGAGCGCTCCCAGCGGCTCGTGCAGCGGAGTAGGTAGCAGCGCCGGGCCCGGCCGAAGCGGAGATCCGCGCTAGCTACCGGCAGAGATTCAAAGACCTGTTGCACGTGTTGGCTTTGAGCCTCTCTCCTTGCCGCGAAGCAAGATGCTCCTTCGCCGTACCCGCCAACTGTGGCAGGGCACAGCTTCTCAGTGCGCTCCCAGTCCGGCGGCGTGCTGGAGGGTGGCCACAAGCCCCAGCGCTCACCACGAACCCCTGCACCGCGAGGGGCGCGTCGAACTGTCCGACGTGTCCGGCCTGGACGCGCTCACCACGAGGGGCGCGTCGAACTGTCCGACGTGTCCGGCCTGGACGCGCACCACGAGGCCCGCGTGACGTGGCCCGCGTCCTGCCTGCCTGGATGCTTGCCACGAGGCGCGCGTCGACGTGGCCGCCTGTGCGGCCCGCTTGGACGCGCTAAATAGTGGAGCATGCCTGGGTGACAGCCATCATCGCGGGCTCCCGACTTGGGCCGGTGGAGAGCAACGACAGCAACGACGTGGGCACGTGGCGAGCGACCAATCAGGCATGACAGCCGCAGCGACACGGCGCTACCTGGGGAGGGGGCAGGGACGTGGTGCGCGCCCAGGCGTCAGCGTCGGGCGCGAGGCTACCCCCGCGAGGGGGCCGGAGGTGAAGCACGGGCGCGATCCGGAGGATCCTCCTCTTCTCCGTGGCGGCCCTCTAACCTGATCACCTCCTCGCATGAAGGGGTGACACATGCTGGCCGTGGCAGAGGATTCTCTGGAAGGCCGGAGCGCTGTCCCTTGTGTTGCTCGGCGCCAGCGCCGGAGGAGCGGCCCTCGAAGGGGTTGCCGCATGAGGAACCCGGGAGCGAGCCAGCCCTCGCGGTTGCATGCGGCTGTCAGCCTCTTGCTGCTGGCGGCCTTGGCCGCGCCCGGGGCACAGGCCTCTGACGAGACGAGCCAGATGCAGGTCGTGGTGGGGGCGGGGGTTTCCCGGGGCACCGCACTGGGTAGCGCATGGGCGCCGCGCACCTCATACAGCGTGAGCCTGTGGGGCTTGTCGGAAGCAGGCCAGGGGCTCGGGGCGCGCTTGAGCTTGCTGCCCCCGGCCACCTCCGCCGGAGTGTGGGAACTGTCCACCGACGTGGTAGCGCGCTTCACGGGGGAGGGGCCGCTGTACTTCAAGGCCCTCGGTGGAGCGGAGGTTACCCCCCGCTCCTTGTGGCCTCCCCGGCTGCGCGCTGGCGGCGAAGCCGGAGTGCACGCCATCCGTGGCGGCATCGGGCTGGAGGTGGGCCTTTCGGGCGTGTACGCGTTCCCGCCCTCCCGGCTCTCGCAAGGCGAAGGGGTGCTCTCCCTCGGGGTGGGTATCCTCTTCGGCTTCGACGCACCGTCCCGCACGCCTGCCCTCGCCCCGCCTCAGCGCCAGTGGGCGCAGCAGTCCGCCCAGAGTCCACAAGGCGCCTTGCCGCCACGTGGCCCAGGCCCCTCCTCCGCGGCGGAGGCGAGGACGGCGGGGCTTGCGCCCGCTGCTTCGGAGGTGGCGCTCCCCCACTTCGGAGAGCGGGACGTGATTCAGCAGATTCTCCTGCTCCAGAAACCCGGGGCCGCCCAGTCCTGGTGGAACTCGGGCCCTTGGGAGGACATTGCTCACTGGAGCCACCCGCTGTCCGAGTGGGAACTCAAATACGCCGAGGCCATGAGCGCGGCGACGGTGCCCGAGGCCCTCCGCATGTGGCCGTTGGTGACGCCCGAGCGCCTCACCCCCGAGCAGCTCGAGGACATGGAGCGGCGCCTGGGCCCGGGAGCCGCCGCCGCCGAGGGGTATGCCCACTGGGAGAACAGGCGGAGAATCGTCAAGCACTACTTCATGACGCACCCAGCGACCATTCAGGCCTTGCTGGGGGGGTATGAGCTGGCGAGGGATGTCAACCCGCTGCACTTCGCGCTGGAGCGCGGGTGGCAGATGGGCAGTGGCCAGGAGATGTTCACTGAGCAGAAGGTGTCCCAGCTCGGCGCGGCCCAGGAGTTCTTCACGGCGCTGGCGGTGGGAGTGACCGCTGGGAAGTTGATGACCGCCACGCGGCCGGTGCCCGGGTGGGGTGTCCCGGAGCCGGTGGAGCCGGTGCGCCCTGGCAGGGTGGAGGCTCCGCCCGCTCCGCCGAGAGCGGTTGCGCCTGCTCCAGAACCCGCTCCAGCGCCAGCACCGCCCCCTCCGGCGAGAGCCGTGGCACGTGCTCCAGAACCCGCTTCGGCGCCAGCACCGCCCCCTCCGGCGCCGGGCACCCTCGCGCCCTCACCCGAACTGGTCCAAGCCCTCACGGGCAAGAACCCAACGGCGCAGGTGCCCGCCGGCCCACGCCTGCGTCAGGACGTCAGCGTCAAGCCGGAGGTGCCAAAGCTGCGCGACACGGATCGTCCCATTAGCCCCAGCCCCAGGCAGAATGCGCAACTCCAGAGGGACATCGAGTACCTGGAGGACGAGTTGGGCGCCGAGAACATCCGGGTGAACCAGCAGCAGCTCAACCTGGAGAACAAGGCGCGCGTGGGAATCAATCGGCCGGACCTGCAATTCGACTACAAGGGCCGTCGTTACTATGTGGAGTATGACTCACCTGCCTCGGGCCGTGGCCCCGGCCACCAGTCGCGCCTCACCGCCAACGACCTGGAAGGCGAGGTCATCCTGATCATCATCCCTGAGCAATGAGGCGGGCCTGAATGACGCAAGAGATGAAGGGACTGCTGCTGGAGGACCGCTGGGCGCCTGTCACTTCAGAGATGGGCTTTCTGGAACTGGGGGCGGAGCAGGCGGCGCAAGCCTTCGCCACGTGGCAGAGAGGGCTGGAGGCATCCAGTGGCTTTACCTTGGAGGTGCTCCCCGTCACGGGCACCCTGGAGCAAGTTCTCTCCCGCCTGCTGCCCCTGACCAGTGGAGAGAGGCAGCGGCGGTACCTGTTCATCCCGACGCGCAGCGCCTGGACAGCCTACGTCAACAGCGTGTGGACCGGGACGGATGCCTCCAGCCTCATGCGCTCCATGGCCCGGACGCTAAGCATCCGGTGCCTGCGGGTGGTCGCCGTGCCCCACACGCTGCGCAAGCACCAAGGCGGCCGCTATGGTGCGGTGATGCTGGGTGTGTACGGCCCGAAGCAGCCGGGGAAGCTCACCAACACTGTGCGCGCCCTGGGGGCTTCCAATGACGGGGGCCACTGGGTCTTCGATCAGTCGGGTGAGCCCTTCCCCTTCGAGCAGGCGGAGAAGTACCAGGCGCGCCGGGTGAGGGACCGCTTCACCTTTGAGATGCTCAAGGACTACCTGCGCCACCTGGGGCTGACTCCCTTCGAGGAGGACTTCTACCTGCCTCCAGGCACCTGTGCGTGGCTCATCCAAAAGACAGGCCCCTTCGACACCGTCGGGCGGGAGTACACGCAGGAGGAGGCCCGCGCCGCCCACGTGTTGTGAGGCACCCCAGGTGGAGGACTGTCTTCGCGGCGCCTGGGGCTCACGGCTCCTCCGGGGTGGGTGGGCGCGGAGCAAACCCTGATCCAGGCGCGCCTGCTAGGCCGGTCGGGTTACCAGCGGGACGCGTAAAGGCAGGGGCCAGGGGAGTAGAGGGGGGCGGGAGGCGCGGTGCTGCTCGGGTTCGTCGGCGCCCACTGCGAGGGTCCGCTTCCGCTCGCCCTCTCGCCGAGTCTCACCCGCAGCCCGTTTCCTCCTCGCCTCTCATCGGTAGGGTCGAGGGCTGGCGCGGTGGTGTGCAGGCTTCCCTTGGCTGTCTCCGCCGTTTCCAGCATCGTGCCCGCATAGGGTTCGCCATCACTCCGTCTCCAGCCCCCGCCTCCTCAAACGGAGCAGGCGGATTTCCCGCACTCCGCTTTCCTGCCTGCTTCGCGCCCAGGGTTATGGGACCTCTCGGCCTTCGCCTTGGCGTCTATCCTCCGTCTCAGGTCTTGCAGACTGATGGGCAGCTTTATCATTCCGCCCCTGCCTCCCATGTTGCCGAAGGAATTGCATGCAGCAGGGCCCCTTCGCTCCACGGGCATTACCCCGCTTCCTCGCTACTACGAACCCCTCCGCCACCCTCTCGTCTTCGGCCCACTTCCCGGGTTCGCCGGTTATAGGGCCTACCTGGCTCCGCCGATTTCTCGGCGGGACGAGGAGGGCTTCTCCAGTTGCTCGACGCGTCCTTGTCACCGTGCTGTCGCTACCACCCCGCCGGAGTGTTCCGTCGCTTCGGTCAGTCTGCGCCGGCTCATGCTGCCTTCGCCCTTCCGGCTGCGGGCTCGGCCTCCGGGGCTTCGCTCTCTCGGGGCCACCTGTGCGTTCACTCTCGTTACGGCCCGGTGACTCGCTCACCCTCCTGAAGAGGGCTTTGTCGATGGGCTTCAGGTCATCGCTCTCGCTCCTTCCTGCCATCCAAGCTACGGAGCCTCTGACTCTTGCTCCGGCGGGATTCATTTCCCGCTGAACGCGCCAGCCTTCGCTGGACGCACAACCGGACGTGCGGATTTCCCGCATCCGGCTCTCGGACAGATTTCACGTGGGGCATTCAGCGTAGGAGGCTTTGCAGTTCCAGCACCCCGAGGTTGCGGTGTACCTTGGCGTACGTGAAACGGGCCGTTGCCGACGGCAACTTGTAGCGCCTCCTCAGGAGGTTCCTCACCCTCTGCGCGACGTGGATATCCAGGACGCGAAAAGAGGGGCGTGGCGTGCCGTAGGCGAAGTAGCCCGCCCACCCTTGAAGGAACCGGTTGAGCTCATCCCGAATCTCCTCCCAGCGCTCGGTTCTGCCGCGCCAGAGAAGGTGGCTGATCCGCTTCCGGGCTGTGCTCATTGCCTTCTTCGAGGGTCGGGCCCCCAGGTACCGGCTGCCGGTCTTCTTATGGACCAGCGGCCCAAACTCGTACCCGAGAAACCGGAAGTGTTCCTTCCGCGCGTCGCGAATGCTCGTCTTCTCCTCATTCAGCTTCAGCTTCATCCCCTCCAACCATCCCCTCACCTGCGCCAAGGCCTGCGCCGCGCCTTTGCTGCTCAGCACGACGAAGTCATCAGCGTAGTTGACGATCTTCGCTCCGCTCCTCTTCATCAGGTCGCTCCTCGCGAAGGCCTTCAGCAGCCGGTTGATGTAGATGTTCGCCAGCAGCGGCGAAATCACACCTCCCTGCGGCGTGCCCTGCTTCGAGCGCTTGCCTCCGCTGTACCTCGGCCGCCCCTGCTCGTCTCTCTCCTCGACTGGCACCTTCAGCCACATCTTCACCAGATGCAGCACCGCCTTGTCCGACACCCTCCGCGCCACGCACGTCATCAACTCGGCATGGGGGATCGTGTCGAAGTACTTCGAGAGATCCGCATCGACGACCTCGGTCCGCCCTCTGCTCAACTCCTGATGGACCTGCTGCACCGCCTGAATGCCGCTGCGCTCCGGTCGATACCCGTATGCTGCGTCATCCATGTCAGCCTCGAATATCGGCTCCAGGAACTACCTGTACGGGACGAGGAACGGCGTCGTGGACGCGGATGGCTCTCCGTCCTACGACGAGACCACGTTCTCCTATCTGGTCCTCAACTCCCCCGGCCTTGAGGGCGTCGTAATCGTTCACCGGATGGGGTGGCCAAAAAAGCTGAACCGTTTCAACGACTTAGACACCATACGGATTCAGGAAAAACCAGTCGCAATTCCCGACGACCAGATCTTGTCCTTCACATCGCGCTTGCCTGCCGTGCGAGCACAAGCCGTAGGGGCGCGGCAAGCCGTGCTCCGTGAACGGTTACTGAAGGGCGTCTATCTGCGCCAAGTCGTCATCCTCGGGCCGGACAACACCACCCTCTGCATCACCAACACCGTCTCCGTGCAGTTCCTGCCTCCCTGAGCCTTCGGCGGAATGAGTCGTTCCTCGGCCTTCACTGGCGCGTGAAAGCCGTGCCAGTGAAGGCTCCTTCCCGTATAGGAACCGGACGCGGCCGGGCGGTGCGAAACCCTCGGCAGAATCGCGGCCTTAGAGGAAAGAGCCCACCAACCGCTGAGGCATCCCCTCATCTTGCGGGCAGGCAGGCAAGCGGCGAGTTGATTGCTTGATGCGGTAGGTAGGATGGCGTGCATACTACGTGGCCGGTGAGTTCCTCCGCCATCCACGAGCAGCAGGTCCATACCTTCCTCGAAGGCCTCTTCGGAGAAGACCTGCACGCCAAGCGCGTGCTGTCGCTGGCGTTGGCCACCTTGGGAGTCATCCAGGCGGCCAGCCTGTCGGTGTACGCCATCGGCCAAGCGGTGGCCTTGGCATGTGGCACCCAGGGCAAGCACGGGGTGAAGCAGGTGGATCAGCTGCTGTCCAACCCGGGCATTGCCGTGTGGCAGCTGTTGGCCCTGTGGGTGCCGTACGTGCTGGGGCAGCGCACTGAGGCGCTGGTGGCGCTGGACTGGACTGACTTCAAGCCGGACGACCAGACCACGCTGGTGGCTTCGCTGATAACGAAGCATGGACGGCCTACGCCCCTGGTTTGGATGACAGTGCAGAAGTCGGCGCTCAAAGGGCTGCGCAACGAGGTGGAGGACGCGGTGGTGCTCAGGCTGCGCGAGCTCATCCCTGCCGAGGTGAAGGTGACGGTGCTGGCCGACCGGGGCTTTGCCGACCAGAAGCTCTACGCGCTGTTGCAGCAGGTGGGCTTCGACTACGTGGTTCGCTTCCGCCAGGGCATCACCGTCACCAGCCAACAGGGTGAGCGCCGCACGGCAGCCGAGTGGGTGCCCAAGGCGGGCCGTCTGCGCTGCCTGCCCCAGGCTCGGGTGACAGCGGACGAGTGCCAGGTGGGCGCGGTGGTGTGCGTCAAGAAGAAGGGGATGAAGCAGCCGTGGTGTCTGGCCACCAGCCTCAAAGAAGCCTCGGGAGCCGAAGTGGTGGCGCTCTACAGCCGCCGTTTCTCCATCGCGGAGAGCTTCCGAGATATCAAAGATTTGAGATTCGGCATGGGCCTGTCCTGGGTGCGCATCGCCGAGCCGGACCGAAGAGACAGGTTGCTGTTACTCAGCGCTTTGGCCTGTGCCCTGCTGACACTGCTGGGCGCCGCCGGCGAGAGCCTGGGCATGGAGCGCTACCTCAAGGCCAACACCGTCAAGCGCCGCACCTACTCACTCTTTCGCCAGGGCTGCATGTACTACCAGGCCATCCCCAACATGCCCGAGCACCGCCTACGTCCCCTGCTCGAGCGCTTCGCTCAGCTTGTCTACGAACAACCCATCTTCCGCGAGAGCTTCGGACTTTTATGAGGGGATGCCTCAGCACCAACCGAGAATTGGGTTAGCAGTCCTGAGTGCAGTTCGAGTAATTCTCACTGAAGTTGCAGACGCCATCCCCGCACCACCAACCGCAGTCGTAGCAGTTGCTGCTGTCTTCGTTGGCGTTGCAGATGCCGTCGCCGCAGGTAGGGCAGTCGTAGGGGCAGGTGTTCTCTTCGTTGGGGCTACAGATGCCGTCACCGCAGATGGTAAACGTGGCTGTGACGCTTGAGGCCGCCGACATCATCACGGGGCAAGCGTCCGTCCCCCAGCACGCACCCGACCACCCGGCAAAAAGATCAAAGTACGCGGCCGGTGTCGCCGTAAGCGTAACGAAAGTGCCTGCAGGAAATGAGGCGCTGCAGTTTCCAGCGGGGCAGTTGATGCCGGCAGGGGTGGAGACGACAGCGCCGGAACCATTGCCAGCCAAAGTGACGTTAAGCGTGTACATGCTGGGTGCCGCCGGCGACTGAGTGTTGCACGGCAACGAATTGCAAGAATCTGGGCCCAAGAGCCACCAAATGATGGGGTCGCCCGACGCGGTCGGCCCCCAGTAGCTCAAGAACTCGCACGATCGGAAGTTCCAAGAAGAGGGCGCTGCGAGCCACAAGTCATAGGGAGGTGGGTTAATCCGCGATGAGGTGACGCGGTACCAGCACGCTCCGGCTGGGGTTGTTGAGCAACTCGTCCGAGTAGGGGTGAAAGTAGCAGCGTGGGGAGGCTTACTAGATGCGGTGGTCTGGTAACATTGTTGTTGCGCGACAGCGCGAGCTGGTAGGGCAAAAACAAAAACTACTGCTATGGCAACGAGTGCTGGTCTCATAGGGACCTTTCGCGGCTGACTTTATGGAGAGCAGACTGCGGAGCAGATGTTACTCGGAGTGTATGGCGCTCGGGAACCTACCTGATGTGCTACTGTGCGCATAGAAGGATAAGGGCAGTGTTGAAGGGAACGGGCGGGAGCAGAGAGGCAGAGGAGGGCTGCTGACGAGTGCCTGAGGGCCGAGAGCCACGTCGGTGTGCCCACCCCGTAGCCCTGTAGGGAACACGCTTGCTCAAGCCGCCCTCCCATGAAGAGGCGGCAGGCGACGGGCCACTGCTGATGATGACTCAAAACCAAGAGTTCTGGGGTGGCCCCGAGCCGGGCCAACCTCCCAGGCAGCGTGGGCAATCCCAGGTGCCCCAGGATGGCACGCACCCCACCGGGAGCTGTCAGGACGGCACCAAGACACTGCCACGGGTCCGCCACCTTTAGTTCGAGTTTCGCACTTTTTGGACGGGCTCAGAGGGGGCAGCATGGGACCCAGCATGAGGGCCTGCTCGCCCACGGGTCAGCACCCGCGCTTGAGGCCTCTTCCCTCTCCAAGTTCCCGCAGATGCCACCCAGCGCCATTCACTCGTGGGCGGCCACCGCTTGCCGGAGGGGAGGCCACCTGGGGATCGGACAGGGAACCTCACCGGAGTTTCTGCGACCCTGGGTGAGCCATGGGTCCTCCGAAATCCCCCCATTTTCCCCTTGGGAGCCACGTTCTCCCTCTGTGCGCCGTCGGCCGGACCCCTCGAAAAAGTGCGAAACTCGAATTTAAGTGAGCGCGTGACCATCACGCTGCCGGTCCACCCGCTCAAGGGCGTGGCTCTGCCAGTGGCTCGGTTCATCCGCGGCCAGGATGGTCGGCGCTACGTGGACGTGGAGCACCCGCCGGGCCAGTACATGCGACTTCGTATCGAGTGGACGGACCGTGCTCCACCTCTCGTCCCGCCGGTCATTGAGGGGCGGGAAGTCCGTCTCTCCATTCCTGGCCTGCTGAAGCTCGCTGCGGCTGTGCAGGTAGCGCTCGACCGGGGGCATCACTCGCCCGCTGCGTCCGGCCCTGCGGCTGGACCTACGTTGACGGAAGGTGGTCCGAGAGTCGATGCCAGGAAGCCACAGGCTGCGACCCAGGCAGGCCCTCGGGGTTCAGGCTCGACCACTCGCGGCTCAGCGCTCAAGCGGCGGAGGGCCGCCAGTGCAGAGGGAATGACGCCAGCGGGCGCAGAGCAACTCGCTCAGATAAGTGTGGAGGAAGAGGGGCATTATGAATAGGCCATCAGATACGCCAGCACCCTCAGCCAGCCTCCACACCTGCCGCAGGCGAACACGTCCGCCAGCAACGTGGCGAGATTGTCCCTCACCGCCTCATACAGCACCGTCCCCTCCGGCCGCCTGCGCCGGTACTCCCACCCGTACTCCCCCACCTGCCCCTCCCCAGCCACACTTCGCCAGGGCACAGATTACTGGTGGGCTCCCACGGAGCCCCGCCAAGCTCGCTCTGGGAGTGCCGTGCTGGGCAGTCTTTACGGAAACCGCGCTCGACCGGGTTGGATCGCTCTCGCCAGAAGCTCCGAGCGGCGGGTTCGATTGCCGCCGCTCCCAAGCAGAGCAACCCGCCGCTTTCAAGGCGGTGCCCTCTGAGATCTGGGGCGGCGCTTGCATTTCGGGACCAAATCCGGTTTTTGGGAGTAGAGGGGGGCGGGAGGCGCGGTGCTGCTCGGGTTCGTCGGCGCCAACTGCGAGGGTCCGCTTCCGCTCGCCCTCTCGCCGAGTCTCACCCGCAGCCCGTTTCCTCCTCGCCTCTCATCGAACCGGACGTGCGGATTTCCCGCATCCGGCTCTCGGACAGATTTCACGTGGGGCATTCAGCGCAGCTCCGCTTTGGCCTTCACGTAGAGCTTCTCTTGGAACTCTTCGAGCTTTGTAGGGGTTGTCAGGCTCACGCCAATCTCCCACTCGTCCATTCCTTGAAAAGCACTCTGAACCAGGGCCCCTTCCCTCCACGGTCGTTACCCGCTTCACCGGTGTCGGGTCGGAGGAGGCGCGCTCATCGCGCTGGCCTCCGTCCGCCGCTCAAACTGGACGTGCAGATTTCCCGCATCCAGCTTTCATGAAGGCGCGCTTCTTTGAGGTCGCGAGGGATGGTCTCTCCAGTGGCCCATCCTTGCTCCCGTCGATTTGAGCCAGTCCGCGAGTCTCCTCGGACGATGAGGTTCGGGTCTTTCGCTGAGGGAACTTTCCTCCTCATCGCCCTTGCTCTTCTCGCCTCATTGCTCTCCTCCACCGCCTTCACCGGCTGGCTTCCCCGACCCACTCGGTCGCCGGTCTCCCGGTCGCTCGGCTTTCGCCGAACTTGAGGTACTACCCAGCCGTCCGACGACTCGCCGAGCACCGCTCCCCACTTCGCTTGCGCTTATAGGGTCACTTCTCCCGGTGCCTCCCGGGAACCCGGCGAGTCCTCCTGGGGTCACGCTCTGGTCTTCCGTACCGTGCCGTCCGCAAACACCTTGGTGTGGTGGGTGGATGAGAGCGCCTTCGCCCCCATAGTGCGGGCTCGACCTTGCCCCACCTTTGGCCGACCGGTTCGTCACTGGGGTTGCCCCCTTCGACTACGGCCCGGTACTTCTCCGCATGCCCTTCGGATCCCACCTCGCGGTGGGCACCCTGCCCTCCGGAAGACTCCGAGCGGTGGCTCCAGGTTCGCCTTGGCTGTGTCCGGCTTTCGCCTTCGTGCCCGTTGAGGCTTCTCCATACCTTCCACTCTCTCCGGCCGGCGAGGCGTTACCCCCGCCTTTGGATACGGCGCCCCTCATCCGAGCGCCGAAGGGACTTCAACCCTTCTGACCAGTGCGCTGCCCAGCGCACACTATGGGCCCCTCCGACTCCTGTGCACGCCACGCCCTTTCGGCGTGTTCGGTCTCCACCCCGCCCGCACAGGCCTCCCGTGTTGCGCACTCCACCTTTTGCACGCATGCCGCGCCCATTATCCCGGTGGGCCGCCAGGCTTGGTCGATTGCTTCCACCTGGCACTTCGGCCTTCCCCGCTTTTGGGACGGGTCGGCGCCCACGTCAGTCCTCTCGGAACCTGCTCGGGCTTCACTCGCGTTGCGGCCTGCGTACTCGCTCGACCTCCTTTCAGGGGCCTTCTTCTTCGGGGCTTCGGCTCTGGTAGTCGCCCACCTTCACCGCCCGATGGCTTCCGAGGTGCATCGACAATTCCTCGGGCGGGACTTTCACCCGCGGGTGTGAGTGCACCCTCACGGCGCACCCAAAAAAGGACCAAATCGAGCGGACGCGTGCGGACGCGTGTGGACGCCATGAGGGGCCGTTTTTCAGAGGGAAACCGGGGGGAGGGCCGTTTTTCAGAGGGAGCCGTTTTACCCCCTACACGGCTTCGATTCCCGCCGCCTCCAAGCGGCCCAACCCGCCGCTCTGGGCCGAGCCCGGCTCCTGACCAGGCAAGGACGAGCGCCGGGCCGCTGAGCCGTCCCCGTAGGACGGCAGCTTTCTCAGCGCTCTGGAACTCTTGGATGCCACTGCGCATCATCTGCCCAGGGGCGAGACGGGGAGCTGGCGTTTTCCTCCCCGAGTATGGACTCATCTTCCCACCGCCTCATGCGGCTGCTCCCTGACTGGCGGAAGGAGGATGCCCTGCGAACCGAGAAGCGTCTGTCGACGTGGCCCGTTCATGCCTCGAGCCCCGCGCACCGCTCCGGCTGGCGCGTGGCCCTGGCGCTCGTGGGGGTCCTCCTGACGCCAGCCCTGGCCAGAGCCGCTTGCACCGAAGTGCGCGTGCGCAAGGAATGGCGCGCCCTCTCCAGCGCCGAGCACCGAAGCTTCTTCCAGGCCGTGAAGAAGCTCCAGGTGCAGCCCGCGCAGGGCCAGCCCTCGAAGTATGATCAGCTCGTCAAGCTGTACGCAGACCACTACGAGACCATGTCTGCTTCCGCCGCCTTCCTGCCGTGGCATCGCCACTACCTGCACGTGTTCGAGCAGGAGCTGCGCCAGATCGCTCCCACCGTCACGCTGCCGTACTGGGACTGGTCCGCGCATTCCCAGCACCCGGAACGTGCTCCCGTCTGGGGAGACAACGCCTTTGGCGGCAACGGTATGGGCCCCGCCTCCTGTGTCGTAGCCAGCGCCTTCAAAGCCTACAAGCCGCGGTATCCGGTGGAGTCCTGTCTGAAGCGCTCCTTCAGCGGAGGGACCACGATCGCCGATCTACCCTCCGCCGAGGAGCTACGAACAGTCCTGAACCAGAGCGCGACCTACGACAGCATGCGAAGGGCAATCGAGGGCTCTCAAGGCTCTGTTCACATCTACATCGGTGGCCACATGGCCACGATGTATGCGCCGAACGACCCCCTCTTCTTCCTGCATCACGCCTTCGTCGACAAGCTCTGGGCGGACTGGCAGACCCTTGAGCCCGAGCACCGGACAGCCTATGGCGGAGAGAAGAAGAACGGGAGCCTTGCGACGCTCCAGGATACCCTCCCAGGGTTCCCGGAGAGCACCGTGCAGTCCGTCATCAAGACACAGTCGCTCTGCTACACCTACCGGTAACGCTCTGTCACCTTCACGTCTTTCATGCTTGGTGCATCCACCCGCAGTGCGCCTTGCCGGTCCCAAGCCGGCCGCTCTACCGCTGGGCTACTCAAGGTGGAGGCCCACCCTAAAACGCACACCGAGCAGGCGGATCAGTCCACCACTACGCGCCGCAGGTGCGCACCCAGCCGCGTCACCACCTCGTAGTGGATCGTCTGCGCCCAGCCTGCCAGCGCCTCGGCGGACACCGCCTCGTCCCCGTCATGCCCCAGCAGCGTCGCCGTCACCGGCCGCTCGTCCGCCGTGGCCCGCGTCACGTCCGCAATGAGGTGGTTCATCATCACCCGCCCCAGCACCGGGCAGCGCCGTCCGTTCACCAGCACGTGCGCCTTGCCCGACACCAGCCGCGGGTACCCATCGAAGTACCCCACCGGCAGCACCGCGATGCGCGTGGGCTCCGAGCACCGGTACGTGCACCCATAGCCCACGTAGCTCCCCGACGGCAGCCACTTCACCACCTGGCTCCGGCAGCGCCACGCCAGCACCGGCTTCAGCGTCGGCAGCTCGCCCAGCACCAGCCGCGCCGACAGCCGCGTCTCCGGCGAGGGCCACAGTCCATATAAGGAAATGCCCACCCGCAGCGCGTCGTAGCGCGCGCGCGGCAGCACCAGGCTCGCAGCGCTCGCGGCGATGTGGCGCTGTGGCGCTCGCGCCGGGGAGAGCTGCTCCACCAGCCGCGACACCCCCGTCTCGAAGGCCTCGAGCTGCGCCAGCGCGTACCCCTGCTCCGTCACATCCTCCGTGTTGGAGAAGTGGCTCAGCGCACCCACCAGCTCGAAGACCTCGCGGTGCTCGGAGAGGAAGCCCGTGTCGCGGGGGAGCTGCTCCAGTGTGAAGCCCTCGCGCCCCAGCCCCGTGTCGATGTGGACGTGGACCCTCAGCGGGCGCTCCAGCCGCGCCGCGCGAAGCACCGGCCCCGCCTCCTTCCACGAGAGATCCGCCACCACCGCGTCCACGCCCTCGCGCGCCAGCGCCACCGCCTCGTCCGGTGCGATGGCGCCGATGACGAGCACCTGCCGGGGCGACAGCCCGCGCTCCCGCTCGAAGGCGCGCACTGCCAGCCCGTCCTGCGGGGTAATGAGGTACAGCACGTCCACCAGCGGGTGCACCAGTGGCAGCAGCTCCTGGAGGCCATGCCCGTACGCATTGCCCTTGAGCACCGCGCCCAGCATCCGCGGCGAGCTCCCGCCCGTGGCGGCCTCCAGCGCGCGGAAGGCCTCCACGTTGTGCCGCAAGGCCGACGCACTCAGCTCCAGCCAGGATGCGTGGGCCGGAGAGCCTCCACCCCTGCCCCCGTGCTCCACGTTCACCTCCGAGGGCCCCCGTGGCCCGCTGCCCGCACCCGGCGAGCCTCCCGCTCTTACCAGCAACGCGAGTGCCAGACCCCGAAACCTCGGGCAATCCCACCTGCCCGAGTGCGCGGCAGGCAGGTAACATCCCTCTCCCGTCAGTGCACGGGAGAGGACCCGGCATGTCGGGGTGCGAGCCGCCCACGAGCTGCCCTCCCCCCCGTGTGACAGGGAAGAGGCTGATGCGCACGCTGTTCATCGGAGACGTGCACGGCTGTGCCGAGGAGCTGGACGCGCTCCTGAAGGAGTGCGGCTGGCAGCCGGGCGAGCGGGTGGTGCTCGTAGGGGACCTGGTGGCCAAGGGTCCGGACTCGGCGGGCGTCGTGCAGCGGGCGCGCGAGCTGCGCCTGCTGGCCGTGCGCGGCAACCATGACGAGCACGTGCTCCGCTGGCACCAGGGTCACCAGAAGCCGGGCAAGAAGCTCAAGCCAGAGCACCAGAAGGTGCTCGACACCCTCTCGCCGGCGGACTGGCGCTACCTGGACTCGCTGCCGCTGTACCTGCGCCTCCCGGACCTGAACGTGCTCGCCGTGCATGCCGGGATCGTCCCGGGCGTGCCACTGAGAGAGCAGCGCCAGGAGCACCTGCTCAACCTGCGCAGCATCTCTCCCGAGGGGAAGCCCTCGAAGCGCGTCTCGGCTGGCGCGCCCTGGGGCAGCTTCTGGAAGGGGCCGGAGCTCATCCTCTACGGGCACGACGCGGTGCGCGGCCTCCAGCGTCACAAGCATGCCTACGGGCTGGACTCGGGCTGCGTCTACGGCGGCCAGCTCACCGCCTACGTGCTGCCTGAGGGCCGCTTCTACTCGGTGCCTGCCCGGCGCTCCTATATGTACATGGACGCCAACCCCTGAGCTCCGCGCGCGGACTCACGTGTCCAGCGTGTGCCCGGACAGCTCGCGCAACCGGTCGAGCAGCTTCCACAGATCGAACGGCTTCTGGAAGAAGTCCGCGCAGAGCAGCGGCGCATCTCGCTCGAGGATGGACTGCGGCACGGCGCTCATCAGCACCACGGGGATGCCCCGCCACCGCGCGTCGCCCTGCATCTCCCGGAGCAGCTCGCGCCCATCCATGATCGGCATCATCATGTCCACGAGCGCCACGTCCGGCACTGCCTCCCCCAGCCGGGCGAGCGCCTCGCGACCATTGCTG